>NZ_MKUG01000094.1 GCF_001897685.1 Thiobacillus sp. 65-1402 | reverse complement strand
CAGTTCGTTCTCGCGCCACCACGTCAACATCACCATGTGCAAGGCCAAGGCCAACGGCAACTACATGAACTCCATCCTCGCCCACAAGGAAGCCGAGACGGACGGCTACGACGAGGCGCTGCTGCTGGACGTCGACGGCTTCGTCGCCGAAGGCTCGGGCGAGAACTTCTTCATGATCCGCAACGGCAAGCTCTACACGCCGGATCTCACCGCCGCACTGGAAGGGATCACCCGCGACACCATCATTCAGCTGGCCGGCGAAATCGGCCTGCCGGTGATCGAGAAACGCATCACCCGCGACGAGGTCTACACCGCGGACGAAGCCTTCTTTACCGGCACCGCCGCCGAGGTCACGCCGATCCGCGAGCTCGACAACCGCGCCATCGGCGAAGGCACGCGCGGCCCCATCACCGCGAAACTGCAGGCGATGTATTTCGACTGCGTGCATGGCCGCGCCGCAGCCCACACCGGCTGGCTCACCGCGGTCTGAAGCGAGATCGGCATGAGCGAGCGGCACGACAATACCCAGCGCGTCATCGAAGTCACCGAAACCGACCTGCCCCTGCACTGTCCGATGCCGCAGCACGTCGACTGGAATGCCCACCCGCGCGTCTACCTGCCGATCGAATCGCGCGGCGATGCGCTCTGCCCCTACTGCGGCACGCTTTACCGCCTGAAGGGCAAACCCAGCGGCGGCCATCGCTAAAACGAAGACTCGCGGGCGCCTGGCGCGTACAAAACTCCGCACTCCCGCCGATATCGCAACACCGCGCCTACCCCGATCCCACGCGGGGACGGGCGCGGGCGGCACCGGGCTGCCGCCCGCGCCCGCGGTTGCCGGACAACATCCTTCCCGGCTTTTGCGCCTGGCCTGCTGGAACAGAATTTGCTGCTTGCCTGGCACTAAATTTCTGTCGGAGGGGATATGGGTATTGCAAAAATCGGCCGGGGTCTGGCCGCCTGCGCTGCGGGCTTGACGATGGGACTGCCCGCCGGCGCAGCCGTCATTTACCAGACCGACTTCCAGTCGGGCGTCGGCAGCGAATGGTCGCACGCAATCACCCAGAATGCGCCGACGCCATACGGCTTCGGCCCGCGCACCTTTCTGGGCGAATTCGGCAATGAAACGGTCACGCTTTCGCTGGCGGATTTGGGCTGGCACAGCGGCGTACAGCTCGATTTCGACCTCTACCTGATCCGCTCGTGGGACGGCAGTTCGGGAGGCGCCGCGCTCTACGACTATGGCAACGACATTTTCAAGGTGGCCACATCGGGCGGCCTCGCCCTGCTGGAAGCCACCTTCAGCAACGGCAACCCCGCAGGCCAGACCTTCGGCCCCGCCGCCAACAATCCGTCCTATACCGGTGCCGCCGAGTCCTATTCGCTGGGCTACGTATTCGATGACGGCATCCTGGGAATCTCCCAGGTCATGGACTCGGTTTATCGCTTCAGCTTCAACTTTGCCCACGGCGACAGCCTGCTGGCCTTCGATTTCAGCGGCATCGGTCTGCAGGAGCTGGGGGACGAAAGCTGGGGGCTGGACAATGTCCGGGTCTCATTGCTGGGCACCCAGCCGCCCACCGCCGTGCCGACTCCGGCCGTGCTGCCGCTGCTCGGGGCGGGCCTGATCGGCATGCTGTGGGCACGCCGCAGCCGCTCCCCATCGTAAGCAAACGGGGCGCGACCGTGCGCGCCCCGGTCCCTTAGAACGGAATGTAGAACTCGGCCCCGAGGTACGCGGACGCCGGATCGTCTTCGGACTTGTTGACGCCGGCCTTGAGCGTGAGCGCAGTGGATGCGCCCAGCCCGATGTTGCCCACGAAGGCACCCACCTTGTAGGCGCTGTAATTCGAGTCGCCCTGCACCAGCACCTCGGGGCCGACGCGCCACCGATTGCGAAGCTGCGTCTGCAGCCGCAAGCGTGCCCAGTAGTTGGCGTCGCCGACCAGATGGCTGGCAATGCCATTGATGCGCCAGCCGGCCGTCATGTCGGTTTCGCCTTCGAATTGCAGCTTGGCGCGCAATCGCCGGCCCCGGTCATCGTTGTCAGGATCGTCGGGGCGCAAACGGGTGTTGGCGTAGCGCGCACCCAGGTACGCCCCCCACCAGCCGCTCGCGTTGCTTCGCTGGTATCCCAGCGCCGCCTCGGCGCCGCTAATTCGGGTATCGATTTCCAGCTGCGGCGTTTTCTCGTAGCTATAGGCGACATAATCGAGCCAGTAGCGCTGCACGTATCCCTGCCCCAGCTGTGATCCCGGCAAGGGCAACACCGTTCCCAAATAGGCATAGCGGTTATCGCGGCTTGCCTCGACGCCTGCCAGCGCAATGCCCTCCTGTGCCCATGCGGGGACGTTCATGGCGAGCAGCAGGCCCGCCAACAGCAATCTCGACATCATTCGATCCAGTCAGAAAATTTGCGGCGCATTATGCCCGCGATCCGGCGGCAATGGCAGCATGCACCATCGGTTCGGCGTCGCGCGAAGCGCAAGCGGCCGGGTCCGCCAACAGCTCCATCCGGTACAGGTAGAGCGTGCCCAGGCCGGTCAGGATGGTTTCATGCGCTGCAGCCTTTGCATGCAGGGTACGCAGGCCTGTCCTGCCACGCGCCTGAATGACATGGCTGCAAGCGGGATCGAGCGGCCGGTTCACCAACAGCTGGGCCTCCTCCTTCTCGGCAGCGTGTGCGCTGACCAGCCCGACCAGGCAGCCGTCCGCGCAGGCCGCATCGGTAGCCACCTCGCAACCAGCCCAATAGCCGACGGGTTCGCGCGGGGCATGCGGCGTGTCGACCAGCCCCATGCGCTGCAGCGGGGTCGGGCTGTCGTCGCGATACCGATTGATCCGCCATTGCGCATCCGAGCCATACAGGAACTGTTCGATACGCTGGGTCACCGGCAGGGGCATCGCATGGAAGGTGCCGCCGATGGCGCGCACATACGCTTGCCCGCCGTCTCCCGCATGCATCAGGGTGCGGATTTCCAGCTCCGCATCCAGTTCGCCGTCCGGCAGGTACAGGGTGACAGGCACCCTGTCGCCGACTTTCGCCTGCCCCAGCACACCATAAAAGCTCATCCCGCTCGGCGACAGGTCATCCACCGTTCCCAGCACGCCATCCAGGCGCGCCGCCAGGGGCATGGCAAAACGATATTCGTTGCGCCGGTTGACCCCGCGCTCGGCAGTGAAGCGCACCACCAGCACGGCCAGCCAGGTGTTGGCCGCAGCCCACACCACATTCGCCCACATGCCGTCCTGCGGCAAATGGCCATTGAAATAGAACAGCACGATGCCCACCGGGATGGCCAGCGCATTGAGTCCCAGCACCGCCAGCTGGGGCAGCAGAAAGCCCAGGCTCGACGCGTGTTCCCGCGCCTTCTTGGCGGTCACGCCGAAACGCTTGCGCATCTTGAACACGCCCAGCGTCGACCAGGCGAAACTGGCGAAGCGCGCCATGTTGTACTGCTCGATCATCAGGCTGCGCCCGTAGCCGCGCGATATCTCCTCGAACGCCAGGAAATTGACCAGGTAGTACGGCACGAAATGCAGCAGGAACACCCAGCCATCGACGGCGATCGGCATGGCGCCCGCCATCAGCACATAAACCGGCGCGAAGTAGAAAAACACCTTTTGCCAGCCGTCGAAATAGGCCAGCACGGTAGCCAGGTAATTCAATCGCTGCGGCAGCGTCAGCCCGCGGGCGAACAGGATGCCCTCCTTGCGCCAGACATTCATCGCGCCCACCCCCCAGCGCACGCGCTGCTTGAGGAAAGGCTCGATTTTGGCGGGTGCCACGCCATAGGCGAGCGACTCGTCGTGATAGACGGAACGGTAGCCCTTCTTGTGCAGCAGCAGGCTGGTGTGAATGTCTTCGGTCACCGTGCCCGTCGCAAATCCGCCAATGGCGTCGAGCGACTGACGCCGGATCACCGCGCAGCTGCCGCAATAGAACGCCGCATTCCAGTAATCCTTGCCGCGCTGGATCACCCGGAAAAACAGCGACTGTTCGGACCAGGCGACCCGGCTGCCGGGGTCGGTGCGGTTCTGAAACGAGTCCAGGTTGTAGAAGTCCTGCGGGGTTTGCACAAACGCCACGTTGGGATCGGAAAAATAGCCCAGCGTCTTCAGCAGGAAATCCTGGCGCGGCGCATGATCGGCATCGAAGGTCGCGATCAGGTCCGCCGTGCTGTGCGGCAATGCGTGGTTGAGATTGCCTGCCTTGGCGTGCGCATTATCGGTCCGCGCCAGGTAGCGCACGCCGAGCGACTGCGCCATCTCGCGCATCGCCTCGCGGTTGCCGTCGTCCAGAATCCAGGTTTCGTGCGGGTATTTCATCGCCCGCGCCGCCAGCGCGGTGCGCCGCACCATCTCGACATCCTCGTTGTAGGTCGGGATGAACACATCCACCTTGAGCCCCAGGGCGGGCGGCGGCGCGGTGCGCTCCGACAGCCGCCAGGTCATGAAGATGTTCAGAACGGCAGTAAAAAACCCGAACACCTCGGCGCCATACAGCAGCCAGGAAAAGACCGGGTGCGCCGCGTTGAACGTCTCCAGGCGCCAGTTCAAATACCAGGCGCCGGTGGCAAGGAACAGCAGGATCACGGCTTGCCTGGCGGGTTGGAGTGAGCGATATTCCGGTTTCATGTCATGCGGTTCATGTTGCGATGGACCATGTCCAGCAAAACCCGTGCCATTGACTCACATTCCCCCTCTACGCACCGCCGATCGCCACCAACGCCATGTCCTATCCCACCCCTGAAGCCGCCGAAACCGCGTTCTACGCCGCCTTCGAGGCCCGTTCGCTCGACGCCATGATGGCAGTCTGGTCCGGCAGCGACGGCATCGCCTGCATCCATCCCCTGGCGGCCCCGCTGAACGGCCGCGCCGCCGTGGCGGCAGGCTGGCGCAGCATGTTCGAGGCCGCCGGCCAGTTCCGCGTGCACGCGGAACTGGCCCATGAAATGCGCGAAGCCGGCGAGGTCATCCGCGTCGTGCGCGAATATCTCGCCATCGGCCAGCAAGCCGAATCGCGCCCGCCGATCCTCGCCACCAACATTTACCGCAAGGAAGCCGACGGCTGGCGCATGGTGTTGCACCATGCCTCGCCGCTCCAGGTGGGCGCCACACCCCCCGCCCGGACTCCGCCTGCGGTGCTGCACTAGGCGCGTCCTTGCTGAGCGCGGCGCCATGCACGCCTCGAAAGAAACGCTTTATCGCGCGCCCCCCTGGCTGCCTGGCGGCCACTTGCAAACTATCTACAGCAGCCTGTTCATCCGCGTTGCGCCGGTCGCCTGCCGGCGCGAGCGGCTGGAATTGGCGGACGGCGACTTCCTCGATTTCGACTGGGTCGACGGCCATGCCGGCAGCCCCGTCGTGGTGCTGTTCCACGGCCTGGAAGGCAGCGCCGACAGTCACTACGCGCGCGGCCTCATGGCCCGCGTGCGGGCGCACGGCTGGCATGGCGCGACCGCGCATTTCCGCGGCTGCTCGGGCGAGGACAACCGGCTGCCGCGCGCCTATTTCGCCGGCGACAGCGAAGACATCGGATGCATCCTGCGTCACGTCAAAGCGCGGCACGCCGAGGTGCCGGTTTACGCGGTCGGCATCTCGCTCGGCGGCAATGCCCTGCTGAAATGGCTGGGCGAACAAGGCGCCGCGGCGCATCCGCTGGTCGAGCGCGCCGCCGCCGTCTCCGCGCCGCTCGATCTCGCTGCGGCCGGCCGCACGCTCGACCGTGGCTTCAACCGCCGCGTCTACACCGCGCGCTTTCTCGCCACCCTGAAAGCCAAGGCCCTGCACAAGGCCACGCGCTTTCCCGGCCTGCTCGATGCGCAAGCGATTGCCGCCACCACCACCTTCCGCGAATTCGACACCCTGGTCACCGCGCGGCTGCATGGATTCCGCGACGCCGACGACTACTGGCTCAAGGCGTCGTCCAAGCCGCTGCTGAAATCGGTCAGCGTTCCCACCCTCGTCATCAACGCCAGAAACGACCCTTTTCTGCCGGCCTCCGCCTTGCCGGCCCCTGCCGACGTCTCGCCCTCGATCACGCTCGAACAGCCCGGCGCCGGCGGCCATGTCGCGTTTCCGTCAGGGCCTTTTCCCGGCAATCTGGACTGGCTGCCGCGGCGGCTGATGCAGCATTTCGATATCCGGCGCAGGTAAAATCGGCGCATTGCCATTCAGGGAGCGCGTTGTGGAATACCCCAAGGAAATCTTCAAGGCCTACGACATCCGCGGCATCGTCGGCAAGAGCTTCACCCCGGAAATCGTCGAAGCCATCGGCCATGCCATCGGCTCGGAAGCGGCTGCAAGAAAACAGAAGGAAATCTGCATCGGCCGCGACGGCCGCCTGTCCGGCCCCGACCTTGCCGCGGCGCTGGCGCGCGGCATCCGCAAGGCCGGCATCGGCGTGGTCGATCTCGGCATGGTCGCCACGCCGATGACCTATTTCGCCGCGTATCAGCTGAAAACAAACAGCGCGGTGATGGTCACCGGCAGCCACAACCCGCCCGACTACAACGGCCTCAAGATGGTACTCGGCGGCGAGACCCTGGCGGGCGACGCCATCCAGCAGCTGCGCGAACGGCTGCTGAACAACGATCTCGTGCACGGCGACGGCAGCTACCGCGAATACGACATCGCCGGCGAATATCTCGCCCGCATCGTGTCGGACGTCAAGCTCGCACGGCCGATGAAGATCATCGTCGACTGCGGCAACGGCGTGCCCGGCGCCTTCGCCCCCAAGCTGTATCGCGACCTGGGCTGCCAGGTGGAAGAGCTGTTCTGCGAAGTCGACGGCAACTTCCCCAACCACCATCCCGATCCCTCGCAGCCGAAGAACCTGCAGGACCTGATCGCGGCGCTGAAAACCGGCGATGCCGAAATCGGGCTGGCCTTCGACGGCGACGGCGACCGCCTCGGGGTGGTCACCAAGGACGGCAGCATCATCTTCCCCGACCGCCAGCTGATGCTGTTCGCCGACGACGTGCTCTCGCGCAATCCCGGCGCCGAGATCATTTTCGACGTCAAGTCGACGCGCAAGCTGTTCGGCTGGATTCGCGAACGCGGCGGCCGCCCGCTGTTGTGGAAGACAGGGCACAGCTTCATCAAGGCGAAGATGAAGGAGACCGGCGCGCTCCTGGCCGGCGAAATGTCCGGCCACGTGTTCTTCAAGGAACGCTGGTACGGCTTCGACGATGGCCTGTATGCGGGCGCGCGGCTGCTCGAATACTTGAGCAAACAGGCCGACATCAACGCCACCCTGCACGGCCTGCCGGATACGCTGAACACGCCCGAACTCAACATCAGGATGGCCGAGGGCGAGCATTACGCGCTGATGGAGCAGCTGCAGAAAACCGCGCGCTTTCCGGATGCGCAGGAAGTCATCACCCTCGACGGCCTGAGGGTCGAATATGCCGACGGCTTCGGCCTCGCGCGTCCGTCCAACACCACCCCGGTGATCGTGCTGCGCTTCGAGGCCGACACCGCTGAAGCGCTGGAACGCATCCAGGCCGACTTCCGCCGCGTGATCCACGCGGCCGCGCCCGGCCTCGCATTGCCGTTTTGAACGCCGGCCGGCGGCGGGGCAGCGCCCCGTTCGCCACGGGCGCATCGGTGGACCCTGTTTCGCGCCGCAAAACGGCGCTTCGCTGAACACACAAGCCCCCTCGCGTCTGGAGGCAACGAGGGCCGGCACGCGCTGCGCTCCATTGCCCTCCGCAAAAAGACGCAAACGCATCGCCGGGCATGCCCGGCGACTCGCGATCAATCCACCGGCAGCGGCGCCGGTTGATGCAGCCAGTAACCCTGCACAAAATCCACGCCCATGTTTTTCAGGCAGGTCAGTTCGGCTTCGGTTTCGACCTGCTCGGCGATGGTCTGCTTGCCCAGCTCATGCCCCAGCGTGTGCATGGCCTTGACGATGGCAAGCTTTTCCCGGTCGTGGTTCATCCCGCGCACAAAATCGCCGTCGATCTTGAGATAGGCCACGGGCAGGCGTTTCAGATAGCCGAACGACGACTGCCCCTTGCCGAAATCGTCGAGCGCGAACTGGATGCCGCGCGACTGCAGCGTCAGGATCAGCCGTTCGCAGGCATCCAGGCTGTCGATGGCGGCGGTTTCGGTGACTTCGAAGCTGATCCGCGCGGGATCGAAATGGTACTGGCCGATTTCATCGAGAATGAACTCGGCCGTCCCCGGATCGCTCAGGCTGCGTCCCGACAGGTTCAGCGCATAACAGGCCTCGTCCTGCGGATGGGTGTCGAGATAGGCGAAGAAATTGCGGATCACCCAGCGGTCGAAACTGGGCGCCAGCCCGTAGCGCTCGGCGGCGGGCAGGAACTCGCCCGGGGAAATGATCGCCCCGTCCTCGCCGCGCAGACGCAGCAGGATTTCGTAATGCGGCATCGCGATGGCCGGCGACAGCGCGACTTTCCGCTGGCGATACAGGACGAATCGATGCGCCTCGAAGGCCTTGGTGATGGCCCCCACCCACTGCATTTCGTCATTGATTTTCTGCAGCGCCGGATGGGTCTTCTCGTACACCTGGATGACGCTGCCGCCCAGCGACTTGGCGTGGTAGCACGCGGTGTCGGCCTGCATCAGGATTTCGCCGATATCGGTCATGCCGCGGTGCAATTCGGTCACCCCCAGGCTCACCCCCAGGCGGAACACCTTGTCATCCCACTCGAACCGGAAGCGGCCGATCTCGTCGCGCAGTCCCTGAATGTGGTCGAGCGCCTCCGGCAGCGTGGCATCGGCGAACAGCAGGCCGAACTCGTCGCCGCCCAGCCGCGCCAGACAATGGTTCTCGCCCTCCACGCGGCGCGCCATGAGGGCTGTCAGCCGCCGCAGCAAGGTGTCGCCCGCACGGTGGCCGCAGGTGTCGTTGACCAGCTTGAACCGATCGAGGTCGATGTAACAGAAGATGAAGCGCCGCGCTTCGTGCTGCACGCCGTGCAGCGCCGCGCCCAGCCGGGCCTCCATGGCCCGGCGATTCAACAGGCCGGTGAGGTGGTCGCGTTCGGCCTGCCAGGTCAGCCGTTGCATCAGGCTGCGCCGCTCGCTCTCATCCTGGAACACCAGCACGCCACCCTGCACCCTGCCATCGCCGGATCGAATCGGTGCGGCGGTATCGCTGACGGCAATCGTCGTGCCATCCTGGCGGCGGATCGCGGTATGGCTGTCCAGCCCGATCACCGCATTGCGCCGCAGCGCCAGCTCGAGCGGGCTGATGACGGGCGCACCGCTTTGCTCGTTGACCAGGTGCAGCACATCGGGCACCCGCCGCCCCTGGGCATCGGCATTGCTGAAACCGGTCAGCTCTTCCGCCCGCGGGTTGAGAAACTCGATCACTCCATCTGCATCGGTCACCACCACGGCGTCGCCGATCGATTCGATGGTCACCCGCAGGCGCTCCTTCTCGACCAGCAACTCGTCGCGTTTGCGTTCCAGCTCCGCGACCAGGTGGCCGATGTGGTCTGCCATGTGATTGAAAACCAGCTTGGTTTCGCGCACCTCGGGCGGCGAGCCGTAGCCCAGGTTGGCGCGCGCACCGAAATCGCCGAGTTCGATCGCCCGCGCCGCCGAACGCAGACTATGCAGGCCGCGCAAGTTAATCTGCAGCAAGCCGCGCAACAACAGCAGGCAGACCAACAACCCGCCCAGTGCCAGCAGGGTGAAACGCACCGCCAGCGTCCACAGGGCGTGCACGGCATCGCCGGCGTCCAGCGCCAGCGCCAGCGTGCCATGGGAGATGCCGCCCACGGCCAGTTCGGACTGCGCATACGCCGCGCGCGCATCGAGCAGTTCGGCGAACCAGGACGGATAGGCTTGCGGCGCGGGCGGCGTGCGCGCTTCGAATGCGAACTCGGGCGACGTGAAACGCACGCTCAGGATATTGGCGCTCGCGGCGTATGCCGCGAGCGCCCGCTCGATCGCGGAACGATCGCGCGACACCACCTGATCCCGGATCGCCGCCATGGCCGCGCCCAATTCGCGTTCGGCGCCGGCGTCGAGATGCTGCTGCACGCGCGCCTTCAACGGCAGGCCCAGCACCGTCAGCGTCACCAGATACATCGCCAGTGCCAGCACGCACAGCGTAGTCAGAATGCGGGCATGCAGGCTGTAGCGCATGCCGCGTAACGCCAGCGAATCACTCATTCGCGGACGCCCGGGCTTGCCCGGGAAGACCCGGCTGTCCGGCACGAAACGCCAGTGGCACCGGACGGTTCATGCTTGGGGGCGAAACTCCGGCAGGCGGTTGTCGCCTGCCGGCCGGGCGCGCCGAGAGCGCAAGGGGGGCGGTGGGCAGCCCGTTCCGCAGCGCCCGGCAACTGGGCCGGGCACGACCATACTCTCCTCATGTTGTCTCCGTGTAGCTTGTTATCGGGCAGTGCTTTTTTTGTGCCGCGAGTGTACCCCGCGGTTCGGGAATACCCAAGGCGGCGCGGCTCGTGGGAGGCATCCCGCATTAGGGGCTAGAATTCCGGACCGTTCTCCACATTGCCGCCGGAGGCCATCATCGACTGCCTGCTCTTCCAAGACGCCAAAGCCCGCGCGATCGCCTTTGACGACATCAGCGACCATGTCGGCCGACCGGATCGTTTCATCTGGATCGAACTGAAATCCCCCGACAGCCAGACCATCGCGCGCCTCGGCAATGAACTCGGATTGCATGCGCTGGCGCTGGAAGACGCCATTTCCACCCACCAGCGCTCCAAGCTCGAGGAATACGACGGGCACATGTTCATCGCCACGCGTACTGCGCAACTGTGGGAATCGCGCCTGGAGCTCGGCGAGACCCACCTGTTTGTCGGCAGCAATTTCGTCGTCGCCATCCGCCACGGCAGCGGCAGCGGCTACCAGCGGATAAGCGAGCGCCTGCAGCGCTGCCCCAACGGCATCAAGGCCGCCACGCCCTACGCGCTGTATCTGGTGCTCGATCTCATCGTCGACCAGTTCAGGCCGGTGATCGAAGGCATGCAGGAGCGCTTCCAGTCGCTGGAAAGCCAGCTGATGAGCGGCGCCCGGCGCGGGCGCGACATGCTGCAACAGCTATACGCCATGAAGCGCGAGCTGGCCGCATTGCGCGATGCAGCCGAACCGATGCAGGAGATCACGCAGAACCTGATTCGCCTGCACCCGGAGCTGTCCACCAAGGAACTCAAGGCGTATTACCGCGACATCCACGACCATGCGGTGCGCGTGTCGGCCGCCATCGACCATCTGCGCGTCTCGACCTCGGACGCGATGCAGTTCCATCTCGCGTCGCTGTCGGTGAAGCAGAACGAATCGGTGCAGAAGCTGGCCGGCTGGGGCGCGCTGCTGGCGCTGCCGACGGTGGTGTTCAGCCTTTACGGCATGAACTTCGACTACATGCCCGAACTGAAATGGCCGTGGGCTTATCCGGCGCTGCTGCTGACAACCGGCATCAGCGTGCTGGTGCTGTACCGGCGCCTGAAGCGGCGCGGCTGGATCTGAGCTGCGTTCAGCGCCGCTCGGCGCGGGCGTAACGGATGCGCGTGGCTGACTGCCCATCGCGATCCAGCCACACCACATGCAGGCGCCCGGCCGCATCCAGCGCCGCCACCGGGTCGGACTGCGCACCCGGGCCGGCGGCGGCCGGCACCGCCACGTTGTCGGCGAATGCTTTGCCATTCCAGTCGGCCAGCCACACATCCGGCGTGCCGTCGCGCTCGTCGTCCCACACCGCCACCAGCCGGCCGCTGGCGTCGCCGACGACCTGCGCATGCCACTGCGCCATGTTGTCGCCGAAGCTGTCCTGCACGCGCAGATTCTTGCCGAAGCGGCGTTTGCCCGTATCGAATGCCGCATAGACGTCATAGCCGGAGAGAAAATCGCGCTTGTCGAGCCACACCGCCACCACGCCGCGCGGCCCCCAGGCCGCAAGCGTCGGCCGCATCGCGCCGCTCCCCGCCCCCAGCCCGCCGACGCTGCCGCTCTTGTGGTCGGTCAGGCGGGCCGGAGGGGAAAAACGGCGCCCATCGCGGCTGTGGCTCACCAGCGGCACCGTGTGGCGATCGCGCCGGTCCTCCCACGCCACCGTCACGCTGCCGTCTCCTGCCACCGCCAGCGCCGGCCAGCCCTGCTCGTCGGACGGCGCTTTCGCTTCGACCGGCCGGGCCGTCTCGACGCCGAGCGTGTCCGCCGCCAACGCCAGCCGGGCAACGACGATGCGGCGGAACCGCCCGGCCTGCTCGGCCCAGGCCGCGTAAAACCGGCCCGCTCCGGCCGCCAGCGTAACCTGGGCGGCCTCGCCGGCAGCCAGCCTCGACGCGCCGCCGCCGGGCAACACCCGCGCATGCACGCTGCCCGCCTCTTCCCACGCCGCGGCAAAGCGGCCCGCACCGAGCGCAAGCACCACCGGCTCATAGCAGGCCGACTGGCTCAAGCGGATCTCCGGCTGGAATTCCGCTGCGGCGCCCGGCTTGATCGCCAGATAGCACTGCGGCGTGCCATCGCGGTTGTCTTCCCACACCACGCCCACACTGTCGCCCGACACCGCCACGCCCTGGCGGTTGGCCGATTCCAGATGGGGAAAGATCGCCGCCCCCTGGACCGAATTGACCGTCAGCGCCTCGCTCCACTCCCACGCGGCTTGCGCCGGCGCAGCCAGCATGGCCAGCAACAGCGCCGCCGCCCTCACGACTTGCTGCCCAGGAATTCGAGCAGGGTCTTCTGCTTGTAATGGCCGCCGCGCACGTAGCGGTCGTAGTCGCGGAAATCCTGCACCGTCTTGAAGCCGGGGATCTGCACGATCTTGTCGCCCTGCGGGGTCAGGTAGACAAACAACGGCGTGGCAAACGCCTTCAGCCGCGCGCCCAGTTCGGCTTCGGTGATGCGCTCGCCGGAAGGCAGCGTCAGCCGTTTTCCCGATTCGGCGTCGACATACACCAGCTCGTAATTGGCGGTGTACAGCTTCTTTAGCGCGGCATCGGAAAACGTCTTCTTGTTGGTATGGTCGCACCAGGCGCAGCCGTAGCGCCCGAAGTACAGGAAAATCGGCTTGCCGCTTGCGCGCGCGGCCGCCAGGCCGGCGTCGAAACCGACGAACGGATAGCCCGGCGGCGGATCGGCCAAGGCCGCAGACGCCCACAAGCAGATTGCCGCCACCACGCTCTTGATCAGCTTCATCCTGTCCTCCTTCAGCCACAGTGCCACCATTCTGATAAATTCAGCCACTCCTGCAACCCTCTTTTCTGACCACATGACCCACGATTCCGTTCGCATCGGCCTGGTTTCCGTCAGCGACCGTGCCAGCAGCGGCGCATACGAAGACCAGGGCCTGCCCGCACTCAAGGCCTGGTTCGGCGAAGTGCTGGCCAATCCCGCCGAATTCGTCACCCGGCTGATCCCCGACGAACAGGCGCTGATCGAGGCGGCACTGGTCGAACTGGCCGACCTTGAGCGCTGTTCGCTCATCCTGACCACCGGCGGTACCGGCCCGGCGCCGCGCGACGTCACCCCGGATGCGACGCTGGCGGTGGCGCACAAGGTGTTGCCCGGCTTCGGCGAGGCGATGCGCGCAGTGTCGCTGAAGTATGTGCCGACCGCCATCCTGTCGCGCCAGGTCGGCGTCACCCGCGGCGCCAGCCTGATCGTCAACCTGCCGGGGCAGCCCAAGGCGATCAAGGAAACGCTCGACGGCGTGTTCGCCGCGGTGCCCTACTGCATCGACCTGATCGGCGGGCCCTACCTCGAAACGCGGCCCGGCACCGTGGCGGTTTTCCGCCCCAAATCCGCGCTGCGGGCGAGCGCATGAGCGGCATCCTCGATGCGCTGGCACGGGCGCTGCGCGACCTGTTCAGCCTGCGCGTGCTGTGGGTGGTGGTGTGGCCGATGCTGGTGGCGGCACTGCTGTGGCTGGTACTGGGCGTGACGTTCTGGCACACCTTCTCCGCCTGGCTTACGCTGGGCCTCGACGCCATCGGCATCCAGACCTGGCTGGCCGGGCTCGAGCCGGTATGGATCGCGCATGGCATTCAGGCACTGCTGCATCTGCTGCTGTTCGTGCCGCTGGTGCTGCTGACCGCGCTCGTCATCACCGCGCTGTTCGCCATGCCTGCGCTGATTCGCCTGGTGGCCGGGCGCGACTACCCCGAGCTCAAACGCGAAAACGGCGGCGGCCTGCTCGGCAGCCTGTGGAATGCGGCGGTCGCCGTCGTGCTGTTTGCCGCCTTGTGGCTGGCCACCCTGCCGCTGTGGCTGATCGGCGTCGGCGTGATCGTGCCCTTCGTCGCCGCGGCGTATCTGAACCAGCGCCTGTTCCGTTACGACGCCATCGCCGAACATGCCAGCGCCGACGAAATGGCGGCGCTGTTCAAGAGCGACCGCGCGGGCTGGTGGGGATTGGGGCTGCTGACCGGACTGCTGCAGTTTGTCCCCTTGCTCAACCTGTTCGGCCCGGTGCTCGCCGCGCTGGCGTTCATCCACTACGGCCTGGCGCGGCTCGAACGGCGGCGGACGGCCTCAGTCGGCTGAGGCAAAGCGCCGCCTGAAGCCTTCGTCGAAATTGATTTCGCGCGCAGTCATGGCGCCGATCACGCACTGTTCCAGGCTGGGCGGCATCACCAGCTGCCCGGCGCCATTGACCAGGCGGCCGGCCATGATTTCGGCCTGGTGGCGCGGCGCCGGCTGCGGCAGCCCGGGTTCGGCGTAACCCTGCGGATAAACTGGCCTGCCCTCGGCGTCGTATTTGTCGGTCGCGCCCAGGGTATGCAACAGTTCGTGGGCGATCACGATATTGTTCTGGCGCGTCTGGTGGGGGTCCGCAAAGGCATGCACCACGCCGATCAGGCCTTTCTGCAAACCCAGCGAATGTTCCAGCGCGATGCCGTCGCGCGGCGCGTGGTACAGCACGAACAGCTTGACCTTGCCGAGCTGCGGCAGCCACTGCCCCGACTGCCGATACACCCACCCGCGCAGCTTCAAGCTCCAGAGCACGGTTTTCAGCACGCTGCCGTCGCGTGGCGGCGCGGGCGGTTTTTCCTTCAGCTCCGGCAGCAGGCTGATCTGCAGCACCGGCGACTGCTTCACGCCGTAGCGCGCCGTTTCGCGTTCGAGAAACGCATTGATCTCGTGAAAGTCGCTCGCCTGCAGCGTACGGATCGTCTGCGCCGCCTGCGCCGAGCCGTCGCCGTTGATCGGGACCACGGCCACATCCAGCGGCGCCCGCCAGGCGCGCACCCTGGATTGTTCCAGCCAGGTGAAGCCGAGCGCCGCGGCCAGCACCCCCAGCAGCAGCAGAATGCGCAGCCGGCGAAAAGTCATGGCAGGGCGGACGGGGCAGGCATCAGGGTGCGGCCGTGGCGGGCGCCACCGGCGCGGCGGGTGCAGCAGGCGATGCGGGCGCGGGCGCCGGTTTTTTGCCTGCTTGCAGATTCATCTTGCTGGCGACCAGCTTGCCGCCATCCGCGTTTTTCACCGCTTCGGTCACGCCGATCTTGGCGCCATCCACCTGCCCCAGCGTGATCAGCGTCTGCTTCACCGCCTCGCCGCGCGCCTGCGCCAGCCGCTGCAGTTCGGCCTCGGTCACCGGAATTTGCAGGGTCAGGCGCTCCAGCATGGCGGCGTGCAGCGACGGCCCAGCCTCCTTGGCCTTCGCATATTCGGCCTTGATCGCCCTCACCCCGCCCTGCTTGCCGAAACGCTCGCCGTACAGCGCTTCCAGCGCTTTCTGCGCGCGCGGGTTGGTGGTGTCGACGGGGCCGGGTTCGTTGCCGGGGTCGATTTTCAGCCCCATGCGCTGTGCGACGTCGCGGCGTATCCACAATTCCTGGATCGCGCGCGTATCGCCCTTCACCTCGTACGCCGGCGCGATCGACAGCGCGAGTTGCGGCCGCTTGGCCAGCGCCTGGCCGACCGCCTTGAGCTTCTCCTGTTCCGGCGGCAGCAGGGTGGCCGTGCCGAAATCGAATTCGACGGCTTCGAGCTTGTCGGAACTGATCCCCAGCAGGCTGCCGAGCGCACGGAAAGGCGCGGTCACCAGCTTGGTCAGCACATTGACGACGGCTTTCCAGATGATCTTGCCGTAGCTGAACTGCGGATCGTCGAGACTGCCGGTGACCGGCAGGTCGAGATCGATGATGCCTTCGCTGTCCTCCAGCAGGGCGATCGCCAGATCGAGCGGCAGCTTCATCGCATCGGGACTGTCGACCCGCTCGCCGAGCTTGAGCTTGTTGATCACGAACTTGTTTTCGCCCGCCAGCTGACGCTGTTTGATCTTGTATTCGAGGTCGACCGAGAGCTTGCCGGAATCGATCTTGCGCCCGGCGAACTTGCCCGAATACGGCGTCATGTTGGTCATTTCCAGATTGCGGAACGTCAGCTTGAGATCGGTGAAATCGGTCGCCCTGAACGGCTGGATCGAGCCGCGCACGCGTGCCGAGCCGAACTCGTCGACCTTGCCGTCGAGCTCCACCAGCGCCATCGTCGCCGGATCGGTGGACAGCCCGGTCACCACGCCGCCGAGGTCGTGCATGCGGGTGCCGAACTGCGGCGTCAGCGAAAGGTCGGCGAATTCCGCATTCGCGCCGACGATGCGCAGACGTTCGACGGCCAGCGGAAACGCGGCCGATTGGGCCGCCGGCTGTGGCGCCGGTAGTGGCTTTGCGGGCGCAGTGGCAAGCGGCGCCTGCGCCGGGGTGCGCAGGATGCGCTGCAGGTTGATCGACTTGTCCTCGAAAATGATGACCTTGCCGAAGGGGTTCAGCGCCACCAGTTCGTTCATGTGCAGGCGGTCGGGGTTGAGCCTGAATTCAAGGCTGTCCGACGACAGTTTCTTCCAGCCGAGGAAGGCCTCTTCGGTTTCCTCCTCGGTGATGGCGAGATCGTCGACCGCGAAGCCGCCGTCGAAATCCAGCTTCATGCCCGATTTGGCCTGCGCGAACGTCAGCCTGCCGCGGCTCGACGCCACGCCCGAATGCAGCTTGAGCCTGGCCACCTGGTTGACGTAGGGCGCAAAGGGCTGCAGCGACAGCCCTGCCAGCTTGAGGTCGAGCCGGCCCGAGGTCTTGCCCGGAACGACCGTGCCGCCGGCCTCGAAGCGGCCGCCCTGCCTGAGCGCGAAGCCGGCTTGCAGGGGCACTGCCTGGTTCATGTCGAGGCTGAGATTCTGCAGGGTGAGGAACCCCCTGGCGACATCGAGCCTGACCGGCGCACCGGGCGACTGGTCGACGATGCCGATTTCGAGGCCGTCGAGACTGAGGCGCGCAAGCTGCACATCCATGGGCGAAGCCGCCGCGGTTTCCGCCTTGGCCGAAGCAGCGGCAGGCGCGCCGGACGCCGGCTTCAGGATTTCGGCCCAGTTGAGGGTCTTGCGCTTGTCCAGCGTCACGCTGGTTTTTGCGCCGTTCAATTCCACCACCTCGATGGCGAGCCGGTTTTCCGCCAGCTTCAGCCGCGCGTTGAGCAGCGCCGCACGCTGCAATTCCGCCACCTGCTGCGTCCCCGACTGCACCCGCACCGGGCCCAGCGCTGCGTTGACCGGGCCGACGTCGATGGCCGCCACGGCCCCCAGCTCGCCGGTCAGCGCCGCGGTCAGGCCGAAACCCTCGGCGCTCACGCCAAGCGGCGCGGCAAAGCTCCGGTCGGTGAAACGTGCCGCCCAGTCGGCCAGCTTGATTTCACGCACGTCGATTTTCCACGGGAGCGGCGGCGCGGCGGTTTCGGCCGCCGCCGGCTTGGCTGCCGCGGATCGGGGCGCGGCAGCGTCCTCGCCCGCCGCGAACAGGGTCTGCCAGTCCAGCGTGCCCTTGAGGTCACGCGTCGCCGCCAGCTTGCCGCCGGACAGGCTGACGCTCGCCACCTCGATCCGGCGCTGGGCCAGGTCGAGGCTGGCGTTGCCGACGCGCGCCTCGGCGAGCTCCAGCACCGGCGCAGGCGCTGCAGCGCGCAGCGGATCGCTGCCCTTCTGGACGCCGTCGCCGCGTGGCGCCAGCGCCAGGTTCTGCACGACCAGGTTGGCGCCGCCAATCTGCACCCAGGGCACGTCTTCGCCGGTTTTGTCGCGCACCATGGCGAAGCGGTAGCGCAGGCCTGCGGCGAGCGTTCCGGACGGCAGTTCGAAATTGCGCGGGCTCTTCACCACCCGCAGCAGATTGCCCAGCCGCACCCCCTGCAGCCCGAGCTCGCCGCTCGATGCGATGGGATTCAGCCCGACGTCGCCTTTCCACTTGAGCGTGCCGCCCTGTTCCGGCAGCTTGGCCGCGATCAGGTAATCGCCCCTATCCTCGGGCAGCGTGGAGAGACCTTCGAGCTCGATGCCGAGCGGCTGCAGCAGCGCCTTGAAGGGGGCGCCGGTGCGATCGGCATCGGTGTATTCGATGTCGCCGTTGCTGATTTTGACGTGATCGACCAGCACCCGCGCGAGGGTATCGGACGGCGGCTCCTTGTTTTCATTGAGCTTGGCGATCAGCGCCGCCCAGTTCAGCTTGCCGCCGCGCTGCACCGTCAGGATGGCGCGCGGCCGTTCGAGCTGAACGTCGCGGATACGCCAGGCCCAGCGGAACAGACCGGTGCTGTCGAGATTGACGTAGAGCCGGTCGAAACCGGCCAGCGGCGCGCCGTTCATCTCGGCCAGCTTGAGGCCGTCCACCGTGGCTTCGAGGGTGAGCGGATTGAACTTGACCTGCTGCGCGCTCAGCTGGCTTGCAAGCTTGTTTTCACCTATCCAGGGCAGCAGCTTTTTGGCCAGCGGGTCGACCAGGAAAAACCCGAATGCCAGATACAGGCCGAACAGCCCGGCAACGATCAAAAACGGCAGGCTCAATGCAATTTTGCCGAGGCGTCCCCACATGCGTCACTCCCAGTTCAAAAAACGTTCATCCGCGAAGCAGGGCGTGAAGGCGCGTCAAGCAGTCTGCGCGGTTTTTGCGCCTTGCTGCGCCTGCTTCATGGGTCGCTTACTTTTCCTGCATGGCCTCGCGAACCGTCCGGAACAATTCACGAAACGCCTTCGGCGGCTTGTTGCGCGCCGCTTCGTCGCGCGCATTGCGGATGATTTGCCGCAGGTGCGTGGCGTCGGTGCCGGGGTAATTGTCGAGAAACAGCGTCAGCGCCTCGTTGTCGGCGATGAGCTTCTCGCGCCATTTCTCGGCCTGGTGCAGCTTGGCGTTTTCCGCCGCGGAGACGCCGTTGAAGGCGTCGATCTGCGCCTGGATCGGCGCCGGGTCGACCGCCCGCATCAGTTTGCCGATGTATTGCTTTTGCCGCCGCAGCGCGCCGTTCTGGGTGATCTTGCGGCAGGCGGCCACCGCCTCGCGCAGCTCTTCCGGCAGTTCGATGCGCTTGAATTGCGCATCGGGCAGCTTGACCAGAATTTCACCCAGCGCTTGCAGGGCTTCGACTTCGCGTTTCTTATGGCTCTTGCTGGGGCCGTCGTAGACCTCGTCGGGGTCGAATTCCAGTTCGGCATCGGGGTCGATCAGGCGCACGGTGGGGCTTTCGGTTACTGTTATTATCGTCATTGTAGTTTCAGCCCATACAAAACGTATTCGCGTCCCCCATTTCCTTTTGTAAATTCCGACATGTCCCGCTCCCAATTCAGCTACACCCGCGACCAGCTCATGGCCCTGTCCCGGATCGTCATCGAGCATGCCGCCAAACAGGGCGCCACCGCCGCCGACACCGAGATCTCCGAAGGCGTCGGGCAGAACGTCAGCGTGCGCCAGGGCGAAATCGAGACCATCGAGTACAACAAGGACAAGGGCGCCGGCGTCACCGTCTACCTCGGCCAGCGGCGCGGCCACGCCTCGACCTCGGACCTGTCGGAAGCGGCACTGAAAAGCGCCGTCGAGAAGGCGCTGACCATCGCCCGCTACACCGCCGAGGACGCAGCGGCCGGCCTGCCCGACGCCGACCGCCTGGCACAGAACGTACCCGACCTCGACCTCTACCACCCGTGGGATCTCAGCGTGGAAGAGGCGGCCGAACGCGCCCGCGCCTGCGAGGCGGCGGCGCTGGCGGTGGACAAGCGGCTGACCAACTCGGAAGGCGCCGGCGTCAGCCTGCACGCCTCGCATTTCATCTATGCCAACAGCCTCGGCTTCTGCAACGGCTACGCCGGTTCGCGCCACGGCATCTCGGTGGCGGTGATCGGCGAAGACAAGGGTGCGATGCAGCGCGACTACTGGTACAGCAGCGCCCGCAATGCCAACGACCTCGATTCCGCCGAAAGCGTCGGCCGCATCGCCGGCACCCGCACGGTGCGCCGGCTCAACGGCCGCAAGCTCGACACCCGCACCTGCCCCGTAATCTTCGAGGCGCCGATCGCCACCGGCCTGATCGGCAACTTCGTCGCCGCGGTCTCCGGCGGCAGCCTCTACCGCAAGTCGTCGTTCCTGCTCGACAGCCTCGGCAAGCCGGTGTTCGCCCCGCTGGTCACCATCCGCGAGCAGCCCTTCATTCCCGGCGGCCTCGGCAGCGCGCCCTTCGACAGCGAAGGCGTCGCCTGCATGGATCGCGACGTCGTCAGGGACGGCGTGCTGCAGGGCTATTTCCTGTCGACCTACTCGGCGAAGAAACTCGGCATGACGACCACCGGCAACGCCGGCGGCAGCCACAACCTCATCGTCACCCCCGGCGAGCACGACCTCGACGGCCTCTTGAAGCAGATGGGCACCGGGCTGCTGGTCACCGAGCTGCTCGGCCACGGCGCCAACATGGTCACCGGCGACTATTCGCGCGGCGCCGCCGGCTTCTGGGTGGAGAACGGCGAAATCCAGTACCCGGTCGAGGAAATCACCATCGCCGGCAACCTCGCCGAGATGTTCAAGGGCATCGTCGCCATCGGCCGCGACATCGAGAAGCGCGGCTCCAAGCAGGTCGGCTCCATCCTGATCGACAAGATGACCGTCGCAGGAAACTGACATGCAGCGCGCAAGCCGCCTTTTCTTCGCGGTTTGTCTTGCTGTCCTGCTCGCCGCGTGCGACCGCGCGCCGACGCTGCCGAAGCTCAGCCCGCACGACGTCATCGTCGCCTTCGGCGACAGCCTCACCCACGGCACCGGGGCGAGCAGCGACACCGCCTATCCCGCCGTGCTGGCGGCGCTCACCGGCCGCACCGTGATCAACGCCGGGGTGCCCGGCGACACCACAGGCACGGGCCTGCAGCGCCTGCCCTCCGTACTGGATGAATACAAGCCACGCCTGGTGCTGCTGTGCCTGGGCGGCAACGACATGCTGAGAAAGCAGCCCGAGGCCGCCACCGAGAACAACCTGCGCCTGCTGGCGAAGACGATCCGCTCCAGTGGCGCCGAGGTGGTGCTGATCGGCGTGCCCGAACCGAAACTGTTCGGCGGCGCGCCGGATTTTTATGCCCGCGTCGCCGAGGAGATGCGGCTGCCGCTGGAAGACGAGGCCTTCAACGAGGTGCTGAAGGACAACCGGCTCAAGTCCGACCCGATCCACGCCAACGCCGCCGGTTACCGCGTGGTCGCCGAACGGCTGAATGCATTGCTGCGCGAGGCGGGAGCCTTGTGAATCAAAAACCCTTCATCCGCGAATACCCTGAAGGGCATAAAGGACGCGAAGTGATGCGAAGAAAAACCAGGAAAAACAACCATCCCGCCTTTTCCACTTCGCGCCCCTTCGCGTACTTCGCGGATAGAAAAAGCTTTTCAGCATGAGGCCCCTGCTCGTCCTGGCCCGCCTGATCGACGCGCTGACCGAGCGCATCGGCCGTCTCGTCATCTGGCTGGTACTCGCCGCCACCCTCATTTCAGCTGGCAACGCGCTCGCCCGTTATCTGCTCGGCGAAAGCTCCAACGCCTGGCTGGAAATCCAGTGGTACCTGTTCGGCGCGATGTTCCTGCTGGCGGCGGGCTACACGCTGAAGCACAACGGCCACGTGCGCATCGACATTTTTTACAGCCGGCTGGGGTCGCGCGGGCAGGCCTGGATCGACCTCGCCGGCGGCCTGCTGTTCCTGCTGCCGATGGCGCTGCTGCTGGCCTGGCTGGCCTGGCCGATGTTTTACGAAGCCTGGCAGACGCAGGAACACTCGCCCGACGCCGGCGGCCTCTTGCGCTGGCCGGTGAAGCTGCTGCTGCCGCTGGGTTTTGCCCTGCTCGCCCTGCAGGGGGTGGCCGAAGTCATCAAACGCATCGGCGTGCTGTCCGGCCATCTCGCCCTCCCCCGCGAAACACCCGAAGAGGAAGTCTGATGGAAGCCGGAATCCTGGCGCCACTGATGTTCGCAGGCCTGGTGGCCTTCCTGCTGCTGGGCTATCCGGTGGCGTTCGCGCTCGCCGCCAACGGCCTGCTGTTCGCCGGCATCGGCATCATGGCCGGGCTGTTCGACGTGTCGCTGCTGCACGCCCTGCCCGAGCGCATCTACGGCATCGTCGCCAATCCCACCCTGCTGGCGATTCCCTTCTTCGCCTTCATGGGGCTGATCCTCGAACGCTCCGGCATGGCCGAGGAGCTGCTCGACACCATCGGCCAGCTGTTCGGTTCCCTGCGCGGCGGCCTCGCCTACGCGGTGATCCTGGTCGGCGGCCTCCTGGCCGCCACCACCGGCGTGGTCGCCGCCAGCGTCATCGCGATGGGACTGATCTCGCTGCCCGTGATGCTGCGCTACGGCTACGACAAGCGGCTGGCCTCAGGCGTCATCGCCGCCTCCGGCACGCTGGCGCAGATCGTGCCGCCGTCCTTGGTGCTGATCGTGCTGGCCGACCAGCTCGGCGCCCCGGTCAGCGCCATGTACAAGGGCGCGCTCATCCCGGGCCTGGCGCTGATCGGGCTGTACCTGGCCTACGTGTTTTTCGTGACGCTGACGAGGCCGCACGCCGCGCCCGCCCTGCCGGCTTCCGCGCGCACCCTGCACGGTACGGCCCTGCTGCTGCGCGTCTTCACCACCCTGCTGCCGCCGCTGGTGCTGATCTTCCTGGTGCTCGGCACCATCTTCCTCGGCGTCGCCACCCCCACCGAGGGCGGCGCGATGGGCGCTGCAGGCGCGCTGCTGCTGGCGCTGGCGCGCGGGCGGCTCTCCCGTTTGCAGCTGACGCAGGCGATGGACAGCACCACCAAACTCACCACCTTCGTCATTTTCATCCTTATCGGTTCGACGATCTTCACCCTGGCGTTCCGCGGACTGGATGGGGACGTGTGGGTCGAGCACCTGTTCAGCCAGCTGCCCGGCGGCGTGCTCGGCTTCCTCATCGCGGTCAACCTGCTGGTGTTCGTGCTGGCGTTCTTCCTCGACTTCTTCGAGATCGCCTTCATCGCCGTGCCGCTGCTGGCCCCCGTTGCCGCCAAACTCGGCATCGACCCGATCTGGTTCGGCGTGATGCTCGCGGTCAACATGCAGACCGCCTTCATGCACCCGCCCTTCGGCTTCGCGCTGTTCTACCTGAAGAGCGTGGCGCCGAAGGCGATCCGCACCGCCGACATCTACTGGGGCGCAATTCCCTTCCTGATCATTCAGCTCGTCATGGTCGCCGTGGTGCTGGGCTTTCCCCAGGTGGTGCTGCGCGATGCGCCTGCCGACGCCAGCAGCGTCACCGACATCCCCGTCGACGTCGATCCCGACGCCTATTACCTGCCGGCCGAGTGGCGTTGAAACCGGCCTGCCGCCGATGGCGGGAAACGTGAGAAAATGAACGACTTCGCGCATCGTTTGTCGGATGTGCGTCAATCGCAAACTTCAACACTCCAGGAACCGAATCCATGAGCGAACTCATCATCGAAGACCTCGTCACCGGCAGCGGCGACACCGCCAGCGCCGGCCAGTACGTGTCGGTGCACTACACCGGCTGGCTTACCGACGGCAAGAAATTCGACTCCAGCCTCGACCGCAACGATCCGTTCGAATTCAAGCTCGGCGCCGGCCAGGTCATCCCCGGCTGGGACCAGGGCGTGGCCGGCATGCAGATCGGCGGCAAGCGCAAGCTCACCATTCCGCCCGAGCTGGGCTATGGCGCACGCGGCGCCGGCGGCGTGATTCCGCCGAACGCCACGCTGGTGTTCGAAGTCGAACTGCTGGGCGTCAACTAAACCTTTTTTGTCCGCTAAGGACGCGAAGGAACGCGAGGAAATGCGTCAGGGTTTTCCTTCGTGGTACTTCGCGGATAGCTCTTCATGACCCACGCCCTGTTCTCCCACCGCAAGCACTGGGCGGCGCGCTTCGGCAGCGCCCCCTTCCTGCCGATGTCGCGCGCCGAAATGACCGCGCTCGGCTGGGATGCGTGCGACGTCATCCTGATCACCGGCGACGCCTACATCGACCACCCCAGCTTCGGCATGGCGCTGGTGGGGCGGCTGCTGGAAGCGCAGGGCTACCGGGTCGGCATCATCAGCCAGCCCGACTGGCATTCGGCCGACGCCTTTCGCGCGCTCGGCCAGCCGACGCTGTACTTCGGCGTCACCGCGGGCAACATGGACTCGATGGTCAACCGCTACACCTCCGACCGCAAGATCCGCTCCGACGACGCCTACACCGCCAATGCCGAACCCAACAAGCGCCCCGATCGCGCCGTCACGGTGTACGCCCAGCGCTGCCGCGAGGCCTATCCCGGCACCCCGGTGATCATCGGCTCGATCGAGGCGAGCCTGCGCCGCATCGCGCATTACGACTACTGGTCCGACACCGTGCGCCGCTCGGTGCTGCCGGACTCGAAAGCCGATCTCCTGATCTTCGGCAACGCCGAGCGTGCGCTGCTCGACCTCACCCATCGCCTCGCCCGCGGCGAGAAGATCGGCGACATCCGCGACCTGCGCGGCACCGGCTTCATGGTGCCGCGCGACTGGAAACCGCCCACGCCGGAAGCGGGAATCGAAGGCGGCTCAAACTGGATCGAGGTGCTGTCGACCGAACTCGACACCCCCGGCGCCATCGACGCCCACGTCGATCCCTATGCGATGACGCCCAGCGCCCCCACCGCGCAGACGCCTGAAGGCACCGCGCCGGTGCGCCTCGTCCCCAAGGCCGAACGGCTCGCCGCGCGCCAGGAAGTGCGCGCGCGCACGGTGATCCGCCTGCCCGACTACGACCAGGTGAAGAACAACCCGGCGCTGTACGCCCATGCATCCAGGGTCTTCCACCTCGAATCCAACCCCGGCAACGCCCGCGCGCTGCGGCAGGCGCACGGCGAGCGCGACGTCTGGCTGAACCCGCCGCCGATCCCGCTTTCGACGCAGGAGATGGACGCGGTGTACGACCTGCCCTACGCGCGCGCGCCGCACCCGAGCTATGGCGACGCCAGGATTCCGGCGTGGGAGATGATCCGCTTCTCGATCAACATCATGCGCGGCTGTTTCGGCGGCTGCACCTTCTGCTCGATCACCGAGCACGAGGGCCGCATCATCCAGAGCCGCTCCGAGGATTCGGTGATCCGCGAGATCGAAGCGATCCGCGACAAGACCCCCGGCTTCACCGGCGTCATTTCCGACCTCGGCGGACCGACCGCCAACATGTACCGCCTGGCGTGCAAGTCGAAGCGGATCGAGCAATCATGCCGGCGGCTGTCCTGCGTGTTCCCCGACATCTGCGACAACCTCAACACCGACCACACGCCGCTGATCCACCTGTACCGCCGCGCGCGCCAGATTCCCGGGATCAAGAAAATCCAGATCAGCTCGGGCCTCAGATACGACCTCGCGGTGCGCTCGCCGGAATACGTCAAGGAACTGGTGCAGCACCACGTCGGCGGCTACCTGAAGATCGCGCCCGAGCACACCGAAGCCGGCCCGCTGTCGAAGATGATGAAGCCCGGCATGGGCGCCTACGACCGCTTCAAGGAGATGTTCGAAGCCGCCTCCAGGGCAGTCGGCAAGAAGCAGTACCTGATTCCCTATTTCATCGCCGCCCATCCCGGCACCACCGACGAAGACATGCTCAATCTGGCGCTGTGGCTGAAGCAGCACGATTTCCGCCTCGACCAGGTGCAGACCTTCCTGCCCACGCCGATGGCGCTGGCGACGGCGATGTACCACACCGAAAAAAACCCGCTGAAGAAGGTGCTGGGCGGCAAGGCCGAGACCGTTCCGGTGGTGCGCCAGGGCCGCACCCGCCGTCTGCACAAGGCCTTCCTGCGCTACCACGACCCCGACAACTGGCCGCTGCTGCGCGAAGCGCTGAAGGAAATGGGCCGCGAAGACCTCATCGGCAACAGCAAGAAGCACCTGATTCCGCTGTATCAGCCCGCCGGCACCGGCAGACAGCCGGAAGGCGCGCGCACGCCGCGCGCCGAAGCCGGCGCTCGCGCCAAACCCGGCACCAGCAAACCGAATGCGGCCAAACCAGGCGCAGGCAAACCCGCATCGGGCAGGCCTGCCCCCGCCGGTCGCGGCCGCCCGCCGCAAGTACCCAAGCACCCCTTGAGCCAGCGCCGCGGCGGCGGCAAATCCCGCTGAATTCTCCTGTAACCTGAATCTTGCCTCTTGAATCTGCCGTGACCCCCAGCGACATCCTCCGCGCCAAGCTCAATCTCGAAACCGCCCAGCTCGGCTGGCCCGAACTCGAACGCCACTTCGCGCGTGGCGACGTCATCAAGGTCGCCATTGGCGTGGACCTGGTCGACGCCGCCCTGCATATTGCCGAGAACAACACGGCGAGCGTTGAAGCCTGGCTGGCCGAAGGCCGCATCGCCCGCGCCGGGATCGCCGACGCCGAAGACTGGCACGCGCGCCAGCCGCTGTTCTGGGCAGTGGTGGTGGCGCCATGGGTGCTGGTGCAGGAAGTGGTCAAGCAAATCGAAAGCTGAGCGTGCACCCTGGAATGCACACGCGCCATTTGCTACCTGTTGCACAAATCATTAGTTATCAAATGGATATCCAGCCGCAGAACTACAAATTCCGGCGAAATCCGCCACCGCTTCAGTAATTCGGCATTGTCATGTCTGGACCGCATTTCCGTGACTCCATGCATGACAATGTTGTTCAACGTTTCCACTCGTCAGGCAACGGGTCAAGCGATATCGTTGCCTGGCTGGTGCGCCCGCCGAGCCAGCGCCAGCGGGACGACGAAGTGCTGGGTGCGCAGGTGCGCCAGAGCTTCATCCTTAGCGACCGCACCTACGGTGCGCGGCGTGTCTGGCACGATATGCTGGCGGTGGGTTTGCAGTGCGGCCTGCACCGCATCGAGCGCCTGATGCACGAACAGGCCTTGCGGGCCAGACCGAGACGGCGCGGCCTGCCGCAGGACAAGGGCTCGCGCAGCGTCATCGCCGATAACTGCTGGACCGCCAGTTTCAGGCGGAGGCGCCCAAGCAGAAGTGGCTGGCCGACTTCACTTATATCTGGACGGCCGAAGGCTGGCTGTATGTTGCCGTGGTTCTGGACCTGTATGCCCGTCGCATCGTGGGCTGGTCGATGCAGGAGAGCATGACTTCGCAGCTTGTGGCCGATGCCTTGATGATGGCCATCTGGCGTCGTGGCAGGCCGCAGGAACTGCTGCACCACTCGGACCAGGACAGCCAGTACACCAGCGAGCACTTCCAGGGATTGCTGAGGGAGAACGGCATACCTGCTCGATGAGCCGCGCTGGTGAAGTGTGGGACAACTCGGCAATGGAGAGCTTCTTCAGTTCAATGAAGACGGAGCGAATCAGCCGAAAGACGTATCGCACTCGGGAGCAGGCCCGTGCCGATGTGTTCGACTACATCGAGCGCTTCTACAACCCGACGCGCCGGCATTCAACACTCGGTTACGTCAGTCCGGTACAGTTCGAGGAAGCTTCAAAAGCTTAAAGGCGTGTCTACGAAACCGGCAGCAGCCCAGGCGTCAAATGTGAAAATTGTGCGCATTACGGTTGAACTAACCACCTGTGCCGGTTACGGTTGACCGGCTCACTAGTGCTGACCGGCAGAACTCGCCCCAGCTTGGTAGCTGTCGTTAAAACGGCGGTTTTACACGATAGCATAGCTTCTCAATCTCCCTCACAGCAGTCACCAGCCCTTTTTCCTGCTCCATCTGCTTGCCAAGCTCTGCAGCCCGCTTCTGGACTTCGAAACCTTCAACAAAGCTGATTGCCTTCCCCAATGAGCCCGCGTCTAGCTTCGCTCCATTGAGCGCTGGCGGCGCAATGCCTAAACGATAAAGTCGTTCGGCCCAGAAGGCTTGGTCGCCTGCAAATGGGATGACGACCGATGGCTTGCCAGCACGGGTGGCGGAATGGGCAGTCCCGGAGCCGCCATGGTGAATGACGGCGGTCGTGCGCGGGAGCAACCAGTCGTGCGGGGTGGTGCCGATGCGCAGAATATTGTTAGGCAGCTCGATGTCATCCATGCCGCTCCAGCCTGGGTAGAACAATGCACGGCGGCCCGCCAAGGCGGCAACCAGTGTCTTGGCCAAGAGCGGCCCATCTATCCCCGCCATACTGCCAAAGCCGACGTAGACTGGCAGCGGGCCAGCATGGAGAAAATCAGCCAGTTCAGGTGGTGGCGTGAATTCACCGGCTGGCGTCTGCCATTGGCCGCACACGCGGGCGTGAACTGGCCAATCGGCGGGCTGTGGCAGGATCGTCGAGGAAATTCCATAGAGCATGGGATGTTTGGTCGGCAGTTCTTGGCGCGCCGATAGACCGAGCACTGTCTGGCGCGCTTCATTCAAACTTTTCCTGAAGGCAAACCAAACCAATTGGTTGGTCAGTCTGAGGCTGGCGTTATTGAGCCAATGCGGCACTAGACCAGGGGGCAGGAAGGGTGAAGGAAAGTCGTGCGAAGGCGTGAGCGGAATCATACTGGTGCCGATGGCTGGTATGCTCAGGCGTTCAGCAACCGATAGGCCGATGAAGCCAGCCAAGCCGGAGGTGAGGATGGCGTCGCAGCCTTCAGCCGCTGCTAAGGTTTCAACCATCCAAGCGCGGGTGTTAGCATTGGTGAGTTGCACCAGCGCCTTGGCCACGCCTTTTGGTCCTTGACTACTCCATGTGGAGAACAACTGCCGGATGTCGCCGGACAGCGCTGAGTTGGCTAGGCCGAGTTCTTCTGCCGAGCTGAGAGTGCGCGCGTCGCCGAGCAGATGTACGTCGTGGCCGGAACTGAGTAGCTCGTGGCCAAGGGCAACGAGCGGCCGGGTGTCGCCTTCCGTGCCGTAGGTAAGGATCAGCAGCTTCATAAGATCTTTTCAAAAGTATACGTCGTATACCTTATCATCCTTTACACTCCCCCGGCTATGGCCTCCCTAACCGACCTGGAAAACCAAGCCAACGCGCCTGTTAGCGACCGGCGAAAGCTGAAAAAAGTGCATCTGATGGAACACATAGCCGCTGCAGCTGGTGAACTATTTCAGGCCCATGGATACCTGGTTGTGACGATGGAGCAGATCGCGATGGCGGCAGAGGTCTCCAAGCGCACACTGTATAAGTATTTTCCGGTTAGGGAGGCAGTGCTGGCGCATCTATTGGAGGGTGAACTGGCGCGCGATCTCGCTAACCCCGGCTTCCAATTCGACCTGAATACTCCGTTCCATGCCAACATCTCTAAACTGCTAGCGGAGTCGGCTGCCTGGTGCGAGCGCCATCCCGATTATCTGCTCCCCTATATCCGCTATAAGTTCGCCAGCTTCGAACCGAACGCTGAAACCACCGGCAAAGGTAACTTGGTGCAGGCGTGGACGCTGCTGATCGCCGCCGCACAACAGCGCGGCGAACTCGATCCGGAGCATCCGGCCGAACAGTTGGCAATCTATTTTCACCATCTATATTTTGGTGCACTGATGCGCTGGATCACTGACCGCCGACTCGATCTAAAGCGAGAGTTCACGACGGTGGTCCAGTTGTTCGTGGATGGCGCCCGTACTCCTAGCCGACAGTAGTATTCCCCGGCAAAGCTGAGGCAATAACATTGCGAGCCCTCAAAGCAGCAGTTCGGGGCGGCTACTCACACGGTGCTCCTGCACCATGCGAACAGCGCGTTCGCGAACTTCGGGGGATACTTGGGGGTGGGATCTTCTTACTCTTCATGGCTCCATCTTCCCGGAGCAAGAAGCCTCCTCAAAACTCGGGGTGATTCAATTCACCGACACAGCTGCGTCACCTGGAAGCAGATTGCCCACGACTGCCGAGGCAGTCGTGGGGGACGTCGGACGTCGCTGACGTAGTGACTGCGTATCGGTTGAATATAATCAACTTGAATCTGAATCTCATGTAGTCCAAGGCTGCGGTCAATGGCTGCGAGGTCATCCTCGAGCTTCGACAGTTCTTCGATCAGCTGCTTCGCGGTGGCCAGCGCAGACCGTGTCTTCCTGATTTCCCCCACGAGACGAGCACGTTTATCGATTAGCCATTTGAGGGGGGAAGGGATCTTCGGGGTCATGTCCCATATTCAATCTCGCTCCTCGTTTTGCTTCAAGGGCAACAGGTAACAAATGGCGTGCACACGCAAAAAAGCCCGCAATCGCGGGCTTTTTTGCGTACGTCAAACCGCTCAGGCGGCCAGGCTGTCCTTCACCCGCAGCAGACGGGCGCGCGCTTCGGCCGCGACGCCATGGACTGCGGTGTTGGCGACCAGCTTGACCATGATGCCGGGGTCGAGGAAGGACACCGTCACCTTGCCGTCGGCTTCCTCGCGCACCACGACGTTGCACGGCAGC
>NZ_MKUG01000093.1 GCF_001897685.1 Thiobacillus sp. 65-1402 | reverse complement strand
GCGATGGCAACCGCCGCCGTCAGCGTCATGAGCAGCATCGGAATCACGATCGCCAGCGTGGCGCGCCCCGCCAGAACCGAACGGCGGGTCAGCGTTTCCCCCACCTGCACCAGCGCCGCACCGCTTGCGCTGGTGCCCTTGAGTGAAAGCGCGAATGCCGCCACCCGGACTTTCGCGCCATCCTTGACGCCGTCGTAGACGATCAGCTGGCCGGGTTTGAGCAGCTTTCGCGCGGGAAGACGCGGCATATCCCGCTCCCCCTCGATGACCCGTCCGTCCGGGCCGGTGATGCTGTGAAACAACAGGTCTTCCTGGTCGAACACCAGCAATTCGCGCGCGGCGACCGGCAAATCCACCTGTACCCGGCCATGCAGCACCTCAACCCGATCTGCAAGCGCGAAGGTTCGCCGCATCAGCGAGCGATCGAACGCCGCATTGATGAAATACTGGCTGGAAAAATAGGCAATGGCCCACAGCAGAATGAACAGCGGCAACATCATCGCCAGCATGCGGATGATCAGTTGCCGCCGCAGGCTTTGCCGCTTTTCCCGATTCAACGCTCGGCCTCCAGCAGATAGCCGAGGCCGCGCAAAGTGCGGATCGCCACGCCGGAGCCTTCCAGCTTGCGGCGCAAGCGATGGATGTAGACCTCCACCGCATTCTCCCCCACGCCGTCATCCCAGCCGGTCAGGCGGTCTGCGATGGCCTCTTTGGCCGTGACGCGCCCGGCATGATGGAGCAGGATCTCAAGCACTTCCACCTCGCGTGCGGACAACACCAGCGGCGCCTCGCCAATGCAGGCCTGCCGATTGACACTGTCGAAACTCAGGCGCCCGATGCGTATCAGGGTATCGGCCACGCCATGCGCCCTGCGCAGCAGGGCGCGCAATCGCGCAAGCAATTCATCCAGAGCAAACGGCTTGAGCAGGTAATCATCGGCGCCGGCATCCAGCCCCCGCACCCTGTCCTCCACCGTATCGCGTGCAGTCAGAATCATCACCGGCAGGGTCGCGCCACGTTTCCGCAAGTTGCGCAGCACCTGCAGCCCCTCGCGCCGTGGCAGCCCCAGATCGAGCAGTATGGCGTCGTAGGCATACCCCGCCAGCGCGTTTTCCGCCTGCACGCCATCCCGGCTCCAGTCGACCGCAAAACCCGCCTGCCGGGTTGCCAGCATGACCGCCTCGCCCAGGGTTGGATCGTCTTCCACAAGCAGGATTTTCATGCCAAAAGTCTGACACAAAGCGTGCCCATCGCACACGAAATGCTCATCAAAAATACCCGCCCGAGCCGGCTTTCGTAAGGTTCCTGTAAGCGTGGCGCCGCATAGTGGCCGGCATGCAGTTGCAATCCGCGATTGCATGGCAACCTACACTTGACCACACAGGAGAAAATGATGAGCAAACTGATGTCTTCCCTGGTCGCCGCAGCTATTGCCGGCGCGTTCAGCATGTCCGCTATCGCAGCCGACACGGCCGCGTCCCCCGCTGCCGGCGCCAGCTCCGCGGCCGAGAAACCCGCCGCCGCCCCCAAGAAGGCCCATAAAGCCAAAAAACACGTTGCCAAGGCCGCAGCGAAAAAGTCTGATGCTGCCGCCATGCCTGCCGAGCCCGCCAAGAAATAATCCTTCCGGGCCGCAGCGAACCGCGCTCTCGGGCGCGGTTTTTTTATGCCGGAGCGTCACCGCGCCACACTGCGGGCTCGCGCGAAGGCATGCGTCCCATCCTACAGAGCCGCCGTTGGGATCCCCGATCTCGCTGAGGCCGGGCGCATCGCGGCTGTCCGCACGAGCGATCGCGCGGCAAGCCCCTTTATCCGAAACCCGGCAGATCCCGTCCATCCAGCCCGAAACGCATCACGGGCGGAAGCTCGGTGGCAGCCTTAGTAAGGTTCGTGTAAGCATGGCGCTGCATAGTGGCGGCATGCAGTTGCAGCCTGCGATTGCATGGCACCCTACTTGATCACACTGGAGAAATTGATGAGCAAACTGATGTCTTCCCTGGTCGCCGTGGCTATTGCCGGCGCGTTCAGCATGTCCGCCGTCGCTGCCGACGCCCCCGCCGCCGGCGCCGCGCCTGCGGCTGATATGCACGCTGCCGCACCCAAGAAGGCCGAAGAAGCCAAGAAGCACGCTGCCAAGGCCGAAGCGAAGAAGTCTGACGCTGCTGCCATGCCTGCCGTACCCGCCAAGAAGTAATTCTTCACGGCTGCAAAAAACCGCGCTCTCGGGCGCGGTTTTTTTATGCCGAATTATCGAGAAACGATTGCCACCAGCGTTTGCGCTGGCCTGTCACCACTCCGCGCATTTCGAGTTCGCGCGGCGGCATGCGGCTCATCAGCCAGCCCGGCAGGATCGACGATTTGGTCGCGCTCGATCCACACGAACTGCCGAGATGATTGGGATCGTAGATCTTGATGAAGCTGGGCGTATCCAGATTGTCCGCGTAAACGATCGCGCAGTAATCTTCGTGATGCTCGCGCCGCAGCAGTTCATCCAGTTCGCGCATGAACTGCTGCACCTTGTCGGCAGCAGCTGGCGCCTGCGGCACCTGCTGGCCTACCGCATAGAGATACCAGCCGGCCCCGGCATCCACTTTTTGCCAAAATGCCGTCAACTGATCCCAGCGCATCACGCTGTACAGCAGCCCATTGTAATAACGGTCGAACTCGTCGGTATCTGCCATGGCGCGGATCAGCTTGTGAATCGGAAATAACCTGACAACCCGGTACGCCAGGCTTACTTGGCGACCTGGCGCTCGCGGATTTCCTCGAGCGTCTTGCAATCGATGCACAGGGTGGCGGTCGGCCGCGCCTGCAGGCGCTCCAGGCCGATCTCGACGCCGCAGGACTCGCAGTAGCCGTAATCGCCGCTGTCGATCTTGGCGACGGTCTCGTTGATTTTCTTGATCAGCTTGCGCTCCCTGTCCCGATTGCGCAGTTCCAGCGCCATGTCCGATTCCTGGGTGGCGCGATCGTTGGGATCGGCGAAGACGGTCTGCTCGTCCTGCATGGAATGCAGGGTGGTGTCGATGTCCTGCGACAACTCGGCTTTCCAGGACTCGAGCATTTTGCGAAAATGCGCGAGCTGCTTTTCGTTCATGTATTCTTCGCCTTTTTTGGCCTTGTAAGGCTCAAAGCGCGTCAAAGTTTCAGCCATCTCGTTCCCTTTGAAAATTTCGGTTCATCCAGGGAAAAACCCAACCCGACTTAATAACAGAATCATTTAACTGCCGCAACCCATATGACCTTACACGCCCTACTCTTCGACGTTGACGGCACGCTTGCCGACACCGAACGCGACGGCCACCGTCCTGCCTTCAATCAAGCGTTCAAGGATGCCGGTCTCGACTGGCACTGGGACGTCGCCCTCTACGGCAAACTGCTCGCCGTGACAGGCGGCAAGGAGCGGATGAAACACTATATCGACCACTATCGGCCGGACTATAGAAAGCCGGACAATTTCGACGCAATGGTGGCCGATCTGCATCAGGCCAAAACCCGGCATTACGCGACGCTCGCCGCGCGCGGCGGCATTCCGATGCGGCCCGGGGTCAAGCGTCTGCTGGTCGAAGCGCGTGCCGCCGGACTGCGGCTGGCGATCGCCACCACCACCACTCCGGAAAACGTCACCGTGCTGCTGGAACACAGCCTGGGTGCCGGCACGCCGGACTGGTTCGAGGTGATCGCCGCAGGCGATATCGTTCCGGCGAAGAAACCCGCGCCCGACATCTATCACTACGCATTGCAGAAAATGGGACTCGGCGCGGCCGACTGCCTGGCCTTCGAGGATTCGGAGAATGGCCTGCGCGCGAGCCTGGGCGCCGGCCTGAAAACGCTCATCACGGTCAACGACTACACGCTGGACCACGACTTCAGCGGCGCCGCCGTGGTGCTGTCCGACCTCGGCGACCCCGACGCGCCCAACCGGCGGCTTGCCGGCGCCGATCTCGACCAGCCGTTCGTCGACGTGGCTTATTTACGGGCGCTGCATCGCGGCTGAACCAACAACAGGATTCAGGGGCCTGAACTCAGGGAATGAGCGCCCCTAACCCCTGACCCCTGACCCCTGACCCCTGACCCCTAGGGATTGTGCATCAGCGCGGCTTCGAGCGTGTTTTCGAGCAGGGTCGCCACGGTCATCGGGCCGACGCCACCGGGTACCGGAGTGATCCAGCTGGCGCGTTCCGCAGCGGAATCGAAATCGACGTCGCCGACCAGTTTGCCATCGGGCAGCCGGTTGATGCCGACGTCGATCACGATCGCCCCCTCGCGCACCCACTCGCCCGGGATCATGCGCGGCTTGCCCACCCCCACCACCAGGATTTCCGCCGAGCGCACGAAGCTTTCCAGATCGCGCGTGGCACTGTGGCAGACGGTGATGGTGCAGCCGGCCAGCAGTAGTTCCAGGCTCATCGGCCGGCCGACGATGTTGGAGGCGCCGACCATCACCGCATTCTTGCCGCGCAGTTCCTCGTTGGTCGCGCGCAGCAACGTCATGATGCCGCGCGGCGTGGAGGGCCGCAGCGTCGGCATCTTCACCGCCAAGCGGCCGATGTTGTAGGGATGGAAGCCGTCGACATCCTTGTCCGGGCGGATGCGCTCGATCACCGTCTCGGCTTCGATGTGCGCGGGCAGCGGCAGCTGCACCAGGATACCGTCGATGGCCGGGTCGGCGTTGAGTTGGTCGATCAACGCCAGCAATTGATCCTGTGTTGCGGCAGACGGCAGATCGTGCGAGATGCTGGCCACGCCGGCCCGCTCGCAGGCGCGCTTCTTGTTGCGCACGTACACCGCCGAAGCGGCATCGTCGCCGACCAGCACGACCGCCAGGCCGGGACGGCGCTTGCCTTGTGCTTCGCGTTCGGCCACCTTGTCGTGGACCACTGCGAGGATGGTATCGGCCATGGCCTTGCCGTCGAGAATGCGTGCGCTCATTAGGACAACCCTGAAGCAAAAGGGTGATTTTCCCGGAAATCACCCTCCATACTCAAGTGGAAATTGACCCGGCCGATTCGCCGCGGTATAGTCTCGCCTCTCCGAAATGCGCCTTGAAGCGCCGACAGGATTTCGGGGTGTAGCGCAGCCCGGTAGCGCGCCTGCTTTGGGAGCAGGATGTCGGAGGTTCGAATCCTCTCACCCCGACCACCCCTATCCGACAAGTAAGAGATCGCGCCCGAGATAGTGAGTCTCTGCCCGTAGCTCAACTGGATAGAGCACCAGCCTTCTAAGCTGGGGGTTACAGGTTCGATTCCTGTCGGGCAGGCCAAGGTTTTCGTTGCCAGCATGCTGGCGACACCAATGGTGGATGTAGCTCAGTTGGTAGAGTCCAGGATTGTGATTCCTGTTGTCGTGGGTTCGAGTCCCATCATCCACCCCACCTTATTCGATTAGAAGCCGCTACAAAGCCCGCGCCAGCGGGCTTTGTCTTGTGCGCCGCCCGCCCCCCGCGATGCCCGCCCTTATTCGCGGATCTCGCCGCCGACATACAGCCAGCGCCCGTCCAGCCGCTCGAAACGGCTCACTTCGTGCAGCTTGAACGCACGGCCATTGAGCTTGTAGCGCGCAATGAATTCCACCTCGGCATGGCTGGCGTCCGACGGCACATGCGCCTTCACTGCCAACCCCAGCCATTGCGGGCGCGGGCTGGCATCGAGTTCCAGCGCCGCTGGGCGGGTAGCGGCATGCCAGGTAGCCAGGAGATAGGGCTCCAGGCCATGCACATAGGCGCTGTAGCGCGAGCGCATCAGGGTTTCCGCATCCGGCGCCGGTTCGCCGGCGTGAAAGCGTCCGCAGCAGGCGGCATAGGTATGCCCGGATCCGCAGGCGCAGGCTGGGTCAAGCATCTTCATTTCGCCGGGCAGCGCAGTTTCGGTTTGAGGTACGGCCACACGGCGTCGAGCATACCGGCCTGGGCCTTTTCGTTGGGATGGATGCCATCGGCCTGCATCATGCCCGGCTGCGTGCCGGCCGCACAGACGAAACACGGTACATGCGTGACCGTTTCCGCACGCGCCACCTCGCCGTACAGCTTCGCGACCGCGTCGGCATAGGCCTTGCCGTAATTCGGCAGCACCGGCGCTTCCAGCAACACCACCCATGCGCCGGCCGCCTTGGCCTGGCGCACCAGGCCCAGCAGATTCTTGCGGATTGCCTCGGGCGGCGTGCCGCGCAAGGCGTCGTTGCCGCCCAGTTCGATCAGCACGCCCTGCGGGCGCTGCCGGGCCAGCGCGGGCGCCAGGCGCTGCAGGCCGTTCTGCGTGGTGTCGCCGCTCACGCTGGCATTGATCACGCGCCAGTCCGGCGCGGTTTTTTTCAATCGCGCATCGAGCCGATCCACCCAGCTCGAACCGTTTGCCAGGCCGTATCCGGAACTCAGGCTGTCGCCGACAATCAACAAGGAACACGAGCCCGCCGCTGCCCAGCCTGGCAGCAACAGCAGCAGCAACACCCATACGCGATAATTCATTCACTCATCCTAACCTGGCCCATCTCAATGACGTCTCCAGCCCGCGCCCGGTTCCCCGCTGAGTCGACCCGTTCTCTGCAACCGCCCGGCGTCGTCAGCGCACGCGCCCTGTCGCAGCATGTCGCCACGGCAGACGGCGTGCTCACTATCCTCGACGATGTCGGGCTTGCCGTCAAAGCGGGCGAGACGCTGGCCATCACCGGCGCCTCCGGCTCCGGCAAATCGACCCTGCTGGGCCTGCTGGCGGGACTCGACCGGCCGTCCGCCGGCGAAGTCTTCCTGCTCGGCCAGCGCCTCAACGATCTCGACGAGGACGCCCGCGCCCGCCTGCGCGCCGGCCGCGTAGGCTTCGTGTTCCAGTCGTTCCAGTTGCTGCCTGCGCTGACTGCGCTGGAAAACATCCTGCTGCCGCTGGAACTGGCGGGCCATCCCGCCGCCCGCGAACGCGCCGCCTACTGGCTCGACCGCGTCGGCCTTGCCGCACGCGCGGCGCACACCCCGCGCCAGTTGTCCGGCGGCGAACAACAACGCGTCGCCATCGCGCGCGCCTTCGCCACCGATCCCGAAATCGTGTTTGCCGACGAGCCCACCGGCAACCTCGACGCCGACACCGGCGCGCGCATCATCGAACTGCTGTTCGAGCTCAATGCCTCTGCCGCCACCACCCTGATCCTGGTCACCCACGACGACGCGCTGGCAGCGCGCTGCCAGCGCCGGCTGCATCTGCTCGCGGGGCGCGTCGCATGAACTTCCTGCGCAAGGGTCGCTGCGCGGCAGCGGGGTCCCCGCCGACGTACCCTTTACGGGTGATCCGGCTCGGCCTGTGGCTGCTGCAGCGCGAACGTGCCAGCGGCGAATGGCGCGTGCTGCTGCTGGCGCTGATCATCGGCGTCGGCAGCGTCGCCACCACCGGCTTTCTCGGCGACCGCCTGAAGCGCGCCATGAGCGAACAGGGCGCCAGCTTTCTCGGTGCCGACCTGCTGGTCACCAGCCCGCGCCCGATCGAGACCTGGCCTGTCCTTTCCACCGGGGACAGCGCGCCCGGGGCCGGTTCGCTGGCAACCAGCCAGGCGCTCGAATTTTCCAGCATGGTCACCCGGGGGGAGGTTTTCCAGCTCGCCACCCTGCGCGCAGTCGACGCCGCCTACCCGCTGCGCGGTGCGGTGCGCATCGCTCCGCGCCCTTTCGCCGCAGGCACGCCGCGCCCGGCGCAGCCGCCGGCGGGCGCGATATACGTCGAGCCTTCGCTGCTGCCGCTGCTGTCGGCCAGCGTGGGCGATCGGGTGCAGATCGGCGAAGCGCATTTCCGCATCGCCGGCGTGGTGGCCGAAGAACCGGGACAGCTCGGCGGCGTATTCGGACTTGCCCCCCGCGTATTCATGCGGGCCGACGAAGTCGGACGCACCGGGGTACTGCAGCCCGGCAGCCGCGTCACCTACCTCTACCAGTTTGCGGGCGAGCCCGGGCAGCTCGCGGCTTTCGGCACGGCACTCAAGCCACGGCTCGACAGCACCCAGCGCCTCATCGGTTCGCGCGAAGGCGTCGAAACCCTGCGCGGCGCGTTCGCCAATGCCGACCGCTACATCCAGCTCACCGCGCTCATCAGCCTGCTGCTGTCGGTGGCCGCCATCGCCGTCGCCGCGCACCACCACGCGCTGCGCCACTACGATCAGGCGGCGCTGCTGCGCTGCCTCGGCGCCACCGCTGCGCAGCTGCGCAGCCTCTATGCCGTCCAGCTGCTGGCGCTGGGTCTCCTGGGCAGCATGCTGGGCGTGGCGGTCGGCGCGCTGATGCAGCAGGCGCTGGCGCTGCTGATCCTGCCCGAGGCGGCTACCCGCCTGCCTGCCCTCGGCCTGGCGCCGGTGGGCGCCGCCGTCGCCAGCGGCTTGCTGGCGCTGGCGGGTGCCAGCCTGCCGGCGCTGATGCGCCTGATCCGCGTGCCGCCGCTGCGGGTCTTGCGGCGCGAGCTGCCGCCGCTGCCGGTGGCCGCGTGGGCCAGCGCGGCCGTCAGCGGGTCCGCGCTGCTGTTCCTGATTGCCTGGTATGCGGGCGACGCCAGGCTGGTCGGCGTCTTCGTCGGCGCGCTGGCCGTGCTGGCCGCGGTATTGATCCTGCTGGCCCGGCTGGCGCTGCTGGCCGGGGGCGGCGTCCAGCGCATGGCACACGGCCCGCTGCGCTTCGGTCTCGCGCAGCTGCTGCGCCACCGCTTCGACAGCACGCTGCAGCTCGGCGCCTTCACCCTGGCGCTGTTCCTGGTGGCCTTGCTGGCGCTGGTGCGCAGCGATCTCGTCGCCGGCTGGCGCCAGCAACTGCCGCCGCACACACCCAACTACTTCCTGGTGAACATTGCGCCGCAGCAGCAGCAAGCGGTGGCTGCCTATCTATCGCAGCATCGCCTCCAGGCCTCCGCGCTCTATCCCATGGTGCGCGGCCGCCTGGTCAGCAAGAACGGCGTGCCGATCGCCGACACGCTGCCCGCGGACGCGCGCGACAGCAACACCCTGCGGCGCGAGCTCAATCTCACCTGGACCGCCACCCTGCCGGCCAACAACGCCGTGCTGGACGGACGCTGGCACGGCCAGCGTCGCGCCGCCGAAATCTCGGTCGAATCCGGCATGGCCGAACGGCTGCACCTTGCGGTCGGCGACCTGCTCGGCTTCCAGGTCGGCGACCAGACGCTCGCCGCGCGCATCACCAGCCTGCGCAGCGTGAAGTGGGATTCGATGCAGCCCAACTTCTTCGTGATTTTCGCCCCCGGCCAGCTCGATGCCCTGCCCGCCAGCGCCATTGCCAGCGTCTACGTGCCGCCGCAGGCGACCCGCGTGCTGCCCGGCTTCGTCAAAACCTTCCCCGGCATCACCGTGCTCGCGCTCGACAAGCTCATCGCCAATATCGAAGCCGTGTTTGCCCAGATCATCGGCGCGATTCAGCTGCTGCTGGGTTTCCTGC
>NZ_MKUG01000092.1 GCF_001897685.1 Thiobacillus sp. 65-1402 | reverse complement strand
CTGCGCATGGGCGTGGCAGGCTATATCCAGCAGGAACCGGACCTGACGCTGACCGCGCAGCTGGCCAATGCCGCAGAACTGCGCGCCTGGCTGGCGGCAGGAAACCGGGCCGATGCCGCGCTGCTCGACCGTTCGCTGCCCGATGCGGACGGGCTGGACCTGGTCTCCGACCTGCGCGACCTCGGCATCAAGGTCATCATGCTCACCATTGCCGATTCCGACGAGGAAATTTCCGAAGCCATCTCGTCCGGCGTCGACGGCTACGTCATCAAATCCAGCGAACCCGACCAGGTGCTGGCGGCCCTTCGCAGCGTATGCGACGGCCAGAGCAGCTTCCCGCTCAACATCATGCAGAAGATGGCGCGCGGCGAGCTCAACAACAGCGCGCTGTCCGCACTCACCGCGCGCGAAATGGAAATCGTCGACCACGTGAAGGAAGGGCTGTCGAACAAGGCCATCGCCTACAAGATGACCCTGTCTGAAAACACCGTGCGCAATCACCTGCGCAACATCATGGAAAAACTCGGCTTGCGCAACCGGGTCCAGGTCGCCACCCTGGCGCTGAAGGAAGACCACAAGCGGCACTGAGCCGCGCCGCCCGGTTCCGCGGCACAGATGCGCCGCGGTCCTATCGCCTCATTCCACGGTTACCGACTTCGCCAGGTTGCGCGGCTTGTCCACGTCGGTGCCCTTCTGCAAGGCGGCGTGATACGACAGCAGCTGCAGCGTCACGGTATGCAGGATCGGCGACAGCGCGCCGTTGCTGCCGCCGGGCAGTTTGATGACGTGCACGAAGGCCGACTCCTCGATGTGCACGTCGCCGTCGGCGAACACATACAGTTCGCCGCCGCGCGCGCGCACTTCCTGCAGATTCGACTTCAGCTTTTCGATCAGCTGGTCGTTGGGGGCGATGGTGATCACCGGCATGTCCTTGTCCACCAGCGCCAGCGGCCCGTGCTTCAACTCGCCCGCCGGGTAGGCTTCGGCGTGGATGTAGGAAATCTCCTTCAGCTTCAGCGCGCCTTCGAGGGCGATCGGATAATGCACGCCGCGGCCGAGGAACAGCGCGTGGTGCTTGTTGGCGAAGCGCTGCGACCAGGCTTCGACCTGCGGCTCCAGCGCCAGCACCTGCTGCACTTTATTCGGCAGGCTGCGCAGCGCCGCCAGGTGCGCGGCTTCCTGCTGCGCGGAGAGGCGGCCGCGCAGCTTGGCCAGCACCAGGGTCAGCAGGAACAGGGCGGCGAGCTGGGTGGTGAAGGCCTTGGTCGAGGCGACCCCGATCTCGGGACCGGCACGGGTGAGGAATTTCAGCCGCGACGCGCGGGTGAGCGCCGATTCGGGCACGTTGCAGATGGTCAGCGTCTTGTCCTGGCCCAGTTCCCTGGCGTGGTTCAGCGCCGCCAGCGTGTCGGCGGTTTCGCCCGACTGCGAGATGGTGACGACGAGCGCATCGGGATTGGGCACCGAGGTGCGGTAGCGGTATTCGCTGGCGATTTCCGCATGCGCCGGAATCCCCGCAATCTCTTCCAGCCAGTAGGTGGCCACCTTCGCCGCATGGAAGCTGGTGCCGCAGGCGAGGAAGGTGACCGCGTTCACTTGGCCGAGCACCTCGGCGGCGTCGAAGCCGAACCATTCGGGCTGGACATGATCCTGCGCCACCGCGGTCAGCAGCGTATCGGTCAGCGCGCGCGGCTGCTCGTGGATTTCCTTCTGCATGAAATGGCGGTAGTTGCCGAGCTCGGCCATGTCGGCCGACAGCTCGGAGATGTGCACGCTGCGGTCGGCCGGCCTGCCCGCGGCGTCGTACACCGTCACCGCCAGCAGGCCGATGTCGGCGACGTCGCCCTCCTCCAGATACATCACGCGCTGGGTCACCGGCAGCACGGCCGAGACGTCGGAGGCAATGAAGTTTTCCTCGATGCCGAGGCCGATCAGCAGCGGGCTGCCCTTGCGTGCGCAGACCAGCCGATTGGGTGCGTCCTCGCTTACCACGCCGATGGCGTAGGCCCCTTCGAGTTCGGCCACTGCGGCACGGGTGGCGGCAAGCAGGTCCTTGCTCTGCTGGTAATACAGGTGGATCAGGTGCGCGATGACTTCGGTATCGGTTTCCGAGTTGAACGCATACCCTGCCGCCTTGAGCCGGGTGCGCAGGGCTTCGTGGTTTTCGATAATGCCGTTGTGAACCACCGCCAGGCTGCCGCTGACATGCGGGTGCGCATTGGCCTCGGACGGCGCGCCGTGGGTGGCCCAGCGCGTATGCGCAATGCCGAGGTGGCCGTGCACCTGTTGCGCCACGCACGCTTCCGCCAGCGAGGCGACCCGGCCCACGCTGCGCACCCGCTTGAGACCACCGTTGATGGTGACCAGGCCCGCCGAGTCGTAGCCGCGGTATTCCAGCCGCCGCAGTCCTTCAAGCAGGATGGGGACGACGTTACGTTGCGCAACTGCGCCGACTATGCCGCACATGTTCAGGCTTCCTTTTTCTGTTTGAGCGGCCGCTTCCAGCCGCTGAGGGTGAGCTGTTTCGCTCGCGCCAAGGTGAGTTCGCCGGCGGGCGCGTCTTTCGTCAGCGTGGTGCCGGCGCCCAGGGTCGCCCCCTTGCCGACGGTGACCGGCGCCACCAGTTGCGTAGCGGAGCCTACAAAGACGTCGTCCTCGATGACGGTGCGGTGCTTGTTGGCGCCGTCGTAATTGCAGGTGATGGTGCCGGCGCCGATGTTGACCCGCTTGCCCATGGTGGTGTCGCCCACGTAGGACAGGTGGTTGATCTTGGAGCCGTCGTCGATCTGGCTGTTCTTGATCTCGACGAAGTTGCCGACGTGCACGTCGCGCGCAAGCGTGGTGCCGGGACGGATGCGCGAGAACGGCCCCAGCCGGTTGGCTTCGCCGATCGCCGCATCGTCGATCAGGGTGAAGGCGTCGATGCGCGTAGCGGCGGCAACCGTCACGTTGCGCAGCACGCAGTTGGCGCCCACTTGCACGCCATCGCCCAGCTCCACGCGCCCTTCGAATACGCAGTTGACATCAATCACCACGTCGCGCCCGCACCTCAGGATGCCGCGCACGTCGAGCCGCGCCGGGTCGAGCAGGGTCACGCCATCGTTCAGCAGCGCCTGTGCAATCTCGTTCTGGTGGATGCGTTCGAGTTCGGCGAGCTGCGCCTTGCTGTTCACCCCCAGCACTTCCCACTCGTATGCCGGCTGGTGAGTGTCCACTGCCACCCCGTCGCGCACCGCCAGCGCAATGATGTCGGTGAGGTAGTACTCGCCCTGGGCGTTGTCGTTTTTGAGTTCGTTGATCCAGCGTTTGAGATGGCGCGTCGCCACCGCCAGGATGCCGGTGTTGACCTCGCTGATCGCCCGCTCGGCGGCCGTCGCGTCCTTGTGCTCGACAATGCGCACAACCTTGCCGTTTTCGCGCACGATGCGGCCATAGCCGTCGGGATGGGCCAGATTCACCGTCAGCAGGCCCAGCTGGCCGGCCTGCGCGGCTTCCACCAATGGCTGCAGGGTCGCCGTGTGCGTCAGTGGCACATCGCCGTACAGCACCAGCGTCACACCGTCGTCCGCCAGCTTGGGCAGCGCCTGCTTCACCGCATGCCCCGTGCCGTGCTGTTCGGCCTGAAGCACGAACGTCAGCTTGTCGTCAGCCATCGCCTGCGGCACTGCCTCACCGCCGAAGCCATACACCACACAGGTCTGCGCCGCGCCAAGCGCATGGGCCGTATCCACCACATGCCCGAGCAGGGGTTTGCCCGCCAGCTTATGCAGCACCTTGGGCAAATCGGAGCGCATGCGGGTGCCCTTGCCCGCCGCGAGAATCAGGATTTCAAGCATGGAATGCATTCGTGTTGTCAGGGATGTATCGCGTCAGCAAAATGAGCAGCAAAACCCGCGCCAAGTATAAGGCCTGAGTGTATCCGCCCGAATAATTAAGGCGGCTGATCCCGGCTACCCGTACCGAGGTCTCAGAGCGACCCATGCCGGCATGGCGCCACCGCGACGGTAAAAAAAAAACGGGGGCCGAAGCCCCCGTACTCAGCTGTCCATGCCGGACAAAAATGCAATTACTTTTGCGGCACCAGTTCGACGCGGCGGTTCTGCAAGCGGCCGTCCTCCGTCCCGTTATCGGCAACCGGCCGGGATTCGCCATAACCCTTGGCCGTCAGGCGGTCGGCCGCAACGCCTTTGTCGATCATGTAGCTGCGAACGGCTTCGGCGCGGCGCTGGGACAGTTTCATGTTGTAGCCGTCAGCTCCCCGGCTATCGGTATGACCCGCCACTTCCACCTTCACTTCGCCCCATTCCTTCAGCGTCGCGGCGGCCTGGTCGAGGACGGCGAAGTCTTGCTGCCGCACAACAGCCTGGTCGTAATCGAAATGAACACCTTCCAGCTTCAGTGTCTTCGGAACCGGGGCGGGTGCCGGCGCGGGGGCAGGCGCAGGTTCCGCTACGGGCGCGGCGGCGGCGGGCGGCGGACAGCCGTCGGCGGTTTTGGCATATACCGTGGGGCATTTGTCGGCGCCATCCACAATGCCGTCGCCATCGCTGTCGAGTTCGCAGCCGTCGGCGTTGACCTTGCGACCGGCCGGCGTGCCAGGGCACTTGTCCTTGCCGTCGACCACGCCGTCGCCATCGCTGTCGAGTTCGCAGCCGTCGGCGTTGACCTTGCGGCCGGCCGGCGTGCCAGGGCACTTGTCCTTGCCGTCGACCACGCCGTCGCCGTCGCTGTCGAGTTCGCAGCCGTCGGCGTTGACCTTGCGGCCGGCCGGCGTGCCAGGGCACTTGTCCTTGCCGTCGACCACGCCGTCGCCGTCGCTGTCAACCGGCTTGGGCTCCTGGCAAGGGGCATCGAGCAGCCCTCGGCCAGGACAGCCGATCGTCTTGAAAAGCTCATGACCGACGGTTTTTCCCGTCGTGCTGGCGGCATTGGTCGGGTCGTAAAAAGGGCCTTCGGCCGCTTGTGCACTGACAACCCCGGCAGAGATCAGGGTTGCACCAAGTACACTGAAAAGAAAAGGTGTTGCACGCATGTTTAGGCTCCTGTGATGAGTTCCAGCAAATTCTTAATGTGTATTCAGGAAATTATTGCATTGCAGACAGCCCGCCCGTGCCCATAAATTGAGGCCAAGGGCCAGCGAAACGAAGCATCGTCGACAATGCCCCGAAATGTAATCCCATTCATGGCTCGTAGAATTGGCTCCCCCTGTTTTTTTATCAAGTTTTTACAGTTTGGCCCTTAATCCGCAGGCCTGCTTTGCTTCCCCTCGAGCATGAACGCCGCATCAATCGCGCTTCGCGGGCGCTTTTTTCACCCGGTTGGCGCATCGCGTTGCTGGCAAACCATGCAGAATCCAATTCACTCACCATAATTTGCAGCATAAAAAAAAGCAACCCGAAGGTTGCTTTTTTATGGCGCCGCCAGGCAATCAGGTCAGCTTGCGCAATTTCTTGATTGCAGCCAGCTGCGCCACGGCCTGAGCGAGCTCGGCCTGGGCTTGCGCATAGTCGAGCGTGGCCGCCTTGTCTTTCATTGCTTCTTCGGCAGCGCGTTTGGCTTCGAGGACCTTGGCTTCGTCAAGGTCGGCGCCGCGAACCGCAGAGTCGGACAGGATCGTCACGACGTTGGGCTGTACCTCGAGGATGCCGCCGGATACGTAGACCAGTTCCTCTTCGGCCTGGCCGGGCACCTTGATGCGTACCGAACCGGGCTTCAGCGTGGTCAACAGCGGGGTGTGGCGCGGGTAGATGCCGAGCTCGCCGCGCATGCCGGGGGCGATCACCACTTCGGCGGTGCCGGAGTAGAGCGATTTTTCTGCGCTGACGATGTCGACGTGTAGGGTCATGGCCATTTTGTAACCTCGTTAGGGCTCAGGATTCAGAGGCCAGGGGGCAGGGCTGGTGCGGCAGCGCCGCGCTTTTCCCTGTATCCTGAATCCCGACCCCTGATCCCTTGTTTATTGAATCGTCTTCGCCTTTTCGACCGCCTCTTCGATCGGGCCGACCATGTAGAAGGCCTGCTCGGGAAGATGGTCGTATTCGCCGTCGACGATCGCCTTGAAGCCGGCGATGGTTTCTTTCAGCGTGACGTACTTGCCCGGCGCGCCGGTGAAGACTTCGGCGACGAAGAAGGGCTGCGACAGGAAGCGCTGGATCTTGCGCGCGCGGGCCACCGCCAGCTTGTCTTCGGGCGACAGTTCGTCCATCCCCAGGATCGCGATGATGTCGCGCAGTTCCTTGTACTTCTGCAGCGTGCCCTGCACCGCACGGGCGACGTTGTAGTGCTCTTCGCCGACGACCTGCGGGTCGAGAATACGCGAGGTCGAATCGAGCGGGTCCACCGCCGGGTAGATGCCCAGTTCGGCGATCTGACGGGAGAGCACCAGGGTCGCGTCGAGGTGCGCGAAGGTGGTCGCGGGCGACGGGTCGGTCAAGTCGTCCGCCGGCACGTACACGGCCTGGAACGAGGTGATCGAGCCGGTGCGGGTGGAGGTGATGCGCTCCTGCAGGCGGCCCATCTCGTCGGCCAGCGTCGGCTGGTAGCCCACCGCGGACGGCATCCGGCCCAAAAGCGCGGACACTTCGGTGCCGGCCAGGGTGTAGCGGTAGATGTTGTCGACGAACAGCAGCACGTCGCGGCCTTCGTCGCGGAAGTATTCGGCCATGGTCAGGCCGGTCAGCGCGACGCGCAGGCGGTTGCCCGGCGGCTCGTTCATCTGGCCGTAGACCAGGGCGACCTTGTCCAGCACGCCGCCTTCCTTCATCTCGTGATAGAAGTCGTTGCCTTCGCGGGTCCGCTCGCCGACGCCGGCGAACACCGAGAAGCCCGAGTGGGCCACGGCGATGTTGCGGATCAGTTCCATCAGGGTCACGGTCTTGCCCACGCCGGCGCCGCCGAACAGGCCGACCTTGCCGCCCTTGGCGATCGGCATGATGAGGTCGATGACCTTGATGCCGGTTTCGAGAATTTCCACCGTCGCGGCCTGGTCAGCGTAGGCGGGCGGCTTGCGGTGAATCGGCATGTGGGTGTCGGTATTCACCGGGCCCATCTCATCGATGGGGGTGCCGAGCACGTTCATGATCCGGCCCAGGGTCGCCTGGCCGACCGGCACCAGGATCGGGTTGCCGGTGGCGAGCACTTCCATGCCGCGGCGCAAGCCGTCGGTGGAGCCCATCGCAATGGCGCGCACCACGCCGTCGCCCAGCTGCTGCTGGACTTCCAGCGTCAGCTCCGGGGACTGCATTTTCAGCGCTTCGAAGACCCTGGGCATGGCGTCACGTGAAAACTCCACGTCCACCACGGCGCCGATGATCTGAACAATTTTTCCGTTGCTCATGTTGATTTCCTAATCTATTGAATTCTGTATGCGCGTCAAACCGCTGCTGCGCCTGCCACGATTTCCGACAGTTCCTTGGTGATCGCGGCCTGGCGGGTTTTGTTGTAAACCAGCTTGAGTTCGCCGATCACGTCCTTGGCGTTGTCCGACGCGGCCTTCATCGCCACCATTCGCGCCGACTGTTCGCACGCGATGTTCTCGGCCACGCCCTGATACACCAGCGATTCGATGTAGCGCATCAGCATGCTGTCGACCACCGGCTTGGCATCGGGTTCGTAGATATAGTCCCAGTGCGTTTTCAGGCTGGCTTCCTCGGCGTCTTCCATCTGCGCCAACGGCAGCAGCTGGGTCAGCGTCGGCTCCTGCTTCATCGTGTTGATGAAACGGTTGTAGACGATGTAGAGGGCGTCGATCCGGCCTTCCATATAGGCATTCAGCATGACATTGACCGGGCCGATCAGCTTGTCCATGTGCGGGGTGTCGCCCAGGCCGGTGAGCTGCGATACCACGTTGGCGCCGAGGCGCTGCATGAAACCCAGCCCCTTGTTGCCGATCGCGGTGACGTCGATGCCGACGCCAGCGGCTTCCCACTGCTTCATCTGGCCCACCATCACGCGGAAGGCGTTGGTGTTGAGGCCGCCGCACAAGCCCTTGTCGGAGCTGATGACGATGAGGCCAACGCGCTTGACGTTGTCGCGCGCGATCACGAACGGATGCTTGTATTCCGTGTGGGCGTACGCCAGGTGCGTCGCCACGCGGGCGATCTTCTCGGCGTACGGGCGCGCGGCCTTCATGCGGTCCTGCGCCTTGCGCATCTTGGACGCCGCCACCATCTCCATGGCCTTGGTGATCTTGCGCGTGTTTTCCACGCTCTTGATCTTGGTCCGTATCTCTTTTCCGGCTGCCATTATTGGCTCCTAATCAGCGCGGTCTATCAATAGACGCCGGTTTTCTTGAACTCTTCCGCCGCGGCGGTGAGCGCCGTCTCGGTGGCCTCATCCAGGTTGCCGCTGGTTTCGATGGTGTCCATGATGCCGGGGTGCTTCGACTTGACGAACGCCAGCAGCGCGGACTCGAACGGCAGGATCTTGTTCACTTCGACGTCGTCCATGTAGCCCTTGTTGACCGCAAACAGGGACAGCGCCATCTGCGACACCGACATCGGCGAGTACTGCGCCTGCTTCATCAGTTCGGTGACGCGGCGGCCGCGCTCGAGCTGCTTGCGGGTGGCTTCGTCGAGGTCGGAGGCGAACTGGGCGAAAGCCGCGAGTTCGCGGTACTGCGCCAACGCCAGACGGATACCGCCGCCGAGCTTCTTGATCACCTTGGTCTGCGCGGCGCCGCCGACGCGGGACACTGACAGACCGGCGTTGATCGCGGGACGGATACCGGCGTTGAAGAGGTCGGTTTCCAGGAAGATCTGGCCGTCGGTGATCGAGATCACGTTGGTCGGCACGAAGGCGGAGACGTCACCGGCCTGCGTTTCGATGATCGGCAGTGCGGTCAGCGAACCGGTCTTGCCCTTGACGGCGCCGTTGGTGATCTTCTCGACGTAGTCGGCGTTGACACGGGCGGCACGCTCGAGCAGGCGCGAGTGCAGGTAGAACACGTCGCCCGGATAGGCTTCGCGGCCCGGCGGGCGGCGCAGCAGCAGCGACACCTGACGGTAGGCCCAGGCCTGCTTGGTGAGGTCGTCGTACACGATCAGCGCGTCTTCGCCGATATCGCGGAAGAATTCGCCCATGGTGCAGCCGGAGTACGGTGCGATGTACTGCATCGCGGCGGCGTCGGCAGCGGTCGCGGCGACGACGATGGTGTGGTCCATCGCGCCGTGCTCTTCCAGCTTGCGCACCACGTTGGCGACCGAAGACGCCTTCTGGCCGATGGCGACGTAGATGCACTTAACGCCGGTGCCCTTCTGGTTGATGATGGCGTCGATCGCGACCGCGGTCTTGCCGGTCTGGCGGTCGCCGATGATCAGTTCGCGTTGGCCGCGGCCGACCGGCACCATGGCGTCGATCGACTTGAGGCCGGTCTGCACCGGCTGGTCGACCGATTTACGCTCGATCACGCCGGGGGCGATGCGCTCGATCGGCATGGTGGTATCAGCGGCGATCGGACCCTTGCCGTCAATCGGCTGACCCAGCGAGTTCACCACGCGGCCGAGCAGCCCGCGGCCGACCGGCACTTCGAGGATGCGGCCGGTGCACTTGGCGACGTCGCCTTCCTTGATGTGCTCGTAGTCGCCCAGGATCACCGCGCCGACCGAG
>NZ_MKUG01000091.1 GCF_001897685.1 Thiobacillus sp. 65-1402 | reverse complement strand
CCGGCTGGAGAAGGCGCTCGACATGCTCGACATGGCGCCGCCCGACGTGATGAACCACAACCTGGAAACCGTGCCGCGTCTCTACAAGGCGGCGCGTCCCGGCGCCGACTACGCGCACTCGCTCAAGCTGCTGAAGGATTTCAAGGCGTGCCATCCCGACATTCCGACCAAGTCCGGGCTGATGCTGGGGCTGGGCGAGGAGGACGACGAGATCCTGCAGGTGATGCGCGACCTGCGTGCGCACGACGTCGACATGCTGACCCTCGGCCAGTATCTGCAGCCCTCGCAGCATCACCTGCCGGTGCTGCGTTTCGTCACCCCGGAACGCTTTGCGCAGTTCGAGCAGGAGGCGCTGGCGATGGGCTTCAGGCATGCCGCCTGCGGACCGATGGTGCGCTCGAGCTATCACGCCGACCGGCAGGCGGCCGGCGTTTGACTATTTGAGCAGACGCCGCCGCGTCAGCGCCAGCGCGACGACATAGCCCAGGCTGCCGTAAACCAGCAGCGCGGCGGCATGCAGCGCAATGTTGTCGGGCATGCTGCCGACGACCAGCGGGCGCGCCAGATCGATGGCATGGGTGAGCGGCAGCCAGGCCGACACGCTTTGCACCGGCAGCGGCAGTTGCGATACCGGAAAGAACACGCCGCACAGCAGCACCATCGGCGTGATCACCAGCGTGAAGTAGTAGAGGAAGAAATCGTAGCTCGGCGACACCGCATTCATCACCAGCCCCATGCCGCCGAAGCAGAAGCCGACCAGCGCCACCACCGGGATGATCCACAGCGTCATCCAGAAATCGCCGTAGAGCCCGAGTCCCCAGATCACCGCCAGGATCGCCAGCCCGGACAGCAGGCTCTTGGCCACCGCCCAGGTCAGCTCGCCCAGCATCACGTCGTCGAGCGTGAGCGGCGCGTTGAGGATGGCGTCCCAGGTGCGCTGCACGTGCATGCGCGAGAAGCTCGAATACAGCACCTCGAACGTGGCGGCGTTCATCGTGCTGTAGGCGACCGTGCCGGCGGCGAGGAAGGTCAGGTAGGGCATGCCGCCGACATCCGGCAGCAGGCTGCCGAGGCCGTATCCCAGGCCCAGCATGTACAGCATGGGGTCGGCCAGGTTGCCGAGGATGGACGGGATGGCCAGTTTTTTCCACACCAGGTAGTTGCGTTGCCATACCGGGATGAAGCGCCACGACAGGCGTGGGAGGCGAAAAAAATGCGTCATGCGCTTAATCCCTCAAATCGCGCCCGGTCAGCTTGAGGAACACGTCCTCCAGATTCGACGGCCGGTGCAGGTAGCGCAGCGCGGGCGTCTGCTTCAGCGCGCCGATCACGGTGTCGGGGCTGTCGGTATAACAGAACAGGGTCTCGCCGACGGTTTCGAAACGCTGGCACAGGCCGGCCGCGCGCGCGTGCGTCCAGTCGGCCAGCCCTTCGCCGAACACTTCGACCACGGCGGGCTCGATGTGCGATTCGATCAGCGCGCGCGGTGCGCCCTCGGCGACGACGCGGCCATGGTCGAGGATGACGAGGCGATCGGCAAGCCGCTCGGCCTCGTCCATGAAATGCGTGGTGAGGACGATGGTCTTGCCCTCGTTGAGCAGCCGCCGCAGTCCCTGCCAGATGAGATGGCGCGCCTGCGGGTCGAGTCCGGTGGTGGGCTCGTCGAGGAACAGGATGTCGGGGTCGTGCACCAGCGCGCGCGCCAGCGTGAGCCGCCGCTTCATGCCGCCCGACAGCTGCGCGATCTGCGCGTCGGCCTTGCTGGCGAGCCCGGCGAATTCGAGCAGCCCGGGCACGCGCGCGGCGATGGCGGACCTGGCCATGCCGAAATAGCGGCCGTAGGCGAGCAGGTTTTCGCGCACGCTGAAATCGGGGTCGAGGTTGTCCATTTGCGGCACCACGCCGACTTTCATGCGCGCGGCGCGCGCGCGTTTCGGCACCGCGATGCCGGCCAGTTCGATGCTGCCGCTGTCGGGTTCGATCAGTCCCAGCAGCAGCCGCAGGGTGGTGGTCTTGCCGGCGCCGTTGGGGCCGAGCAGGCCGAAGCACTCGCCGCGCCGCACGTGCAGGTCGACCCCGCGCACCACTTCGGTGCCGCCATAGCGTTTGGTGAGGCCGCGCACCTTCAGCACGGGCAGGCCTCCATGAACGCCTGCTTCAGTTCCTTCAGCCTGCCGTGAAAGAAGTGGCCGGCTTCGGGGACGATTTTGGTGGCGAGCTGCTGCTGCTCCGCCCACAGGCGAATGGCGGCGGGCGGAATGAGTTCGTCGGCGTCGCCGTAGATCACCACGGTGTCGGGCGGTACCGGGTCGAATTCATACATGGTGACCGCCGGCGCGACCAGGATCAGCCGCTGCGCGTGGAGCTGCTGGCGCAGCCGGTGCTGCACGAAAGCGCCGAACGAAAACCCGGCCAGGGCCCAGGGCAGGCCGGGATAGCTGGCTTCGACGAAGCGGGCGACTGCCAGCAAATCCTCGGTTTCGCCGACGCCGGCGTCGAATTCACCGTCGCTCATGCCGACACCGCGAAAATTCGGGCGCACGCTGACCCAGCCCGCTTCGTTGGCCGCCTTGGCCAGGGTGGTGACGACCTTGTTGTCGAGGCTGCCGCCGTGCAGCGGGTGCGGGTGCGCGACCAGCAGCAGGCCATGGCGTTCGGCTTCGGGGTCGTCGATCACGGTTTCCAGCCGGCCTGCCGGCACCGGGATGCGCAGCTTGTAGCGTTTCATCTTGGCTGCTTCGCCCGGCCGTTTCACTTCAGCTGCAAGCGTTCGACGATACGCCCCTGTTTGAGGTGGACTTCGAAGATTTCATCGATGTCGGTTTCGTCCACGTAGGTGTACCAGACGCCCTCGGGATAGACGACCAGCAGCGGGCCTTCGTCGCAGCGGTCGAGGCAGCCGGCGCTGTTGATGCGGCATTTGCCCTCGCCATTGAGGCTGGCGTGCTTGACCTTCTTCTTCAGGTAGTCGCGCATGTGCTGGCCGCCGGATGCGCCGCAGCATTTGGCGCCGTCGTCGCGCAGGTTGGTGCAGAAAAAGACGTGGTGTTTGAAATACAGGTCAGTCATCCGAAAAGTCCGAGTATTTGAGCGCGTTGCCATGCGCCCTGTCGATGGGATACTTGCGCGCATTGATCGCCAGCTTGTCGGCGGCGGCATCGAGCAGGTCGATCTCCAGCACGTCGGCCAGCCGGGTCAGGTAGATCAGCACGTCGGCAATTTCCTGGCGCACCGCCTCGTGCTGTTCGGCGCTCAGGTGGCGGCTTTGTTCCGCCGTCAGCCACTGGAAGGGCTCGAGCAGTTCCGCCGTTTCGACGCTCAGCGCCATCACCAGGTTCTTCGGGGTATGGTAGCGTTCCCAGGCGCGGTCTTGCGCAAATTCGCGGATGCGCTGGCGCAGGGCATCGAGGCTGTCGATCTCGTGAGGGCTCATGGACGGCATGATACCGCGGCAGGCGACGGCCCTACGACACCGCTGTCAATCGGCCAACGCTCCCGCCAGGGCGGGGCGCGCGAAACCCTTTGTTTATCAAGGCGCTGCAGTGCCTGCGGTTTGGCCTGCGGCTTGCTTGCAGTCTGTGGCGACGAAACCGGTTTTTTAATCCGCTCTGGCATAATGCCAGCGGATTAACAGCATATAAGGGAGGGTGGAAATGTTTACGATCAACAAGCGCATTGCACGCGTCGGGATGGTGCTGGCCGTGGCCGCCATGGCGGGCTGTTCCAGCCCCCCGACCTATCCGCCCGCCCCCACGCAGACGGGCAGCTACGACTGGAACTATCTGGTCGGGCCGGGCGACTCGGTCCAGGTGTTCGTCTGGCGCAATCCCGAGGTGTCCGGCAGCTTCCCGGTGCGCCCCGACGGCAAGATGACCATGAATCTGGTCGAGGATATCCAGGCCTCCGGAAAAACTCCCAGCCAGCTGGCGCGCGACATCGAGAAGGCGCTCGCCAAATACATCCAGGAACCCATCGTCACCGTCATCGTCGCCGGCGGCATCGGGCCGTTCGACCAGCAGATCCGCGTGGTCGGCGAAGCGGCCAAGCCGCAGGCGCTGAACTACCGTGAAAAGATGAGCCTGGTCGATCTGATGATTGCGGTCGGCGGCCTCACCGATTTTGCCGCGGGCAACAAGGCCTACATTCTGCGTACCGTGGACGGCAAGCAGGAGCGCCTCGGCGTGCGCCTGGAGGACCTGCTGAAAGGCGGCGACGTTTCGGCCAACGTCGCCATGCGGCCGGGCGATGTGCTGGTGGTGCCTGAAAGCCTGTTCTAAGTATGTCTGCGCCGCCAACCGCGGCGCTTTTTGATGGTGGAACGTCCGCATGGATCAAATGCTGCAACAAATTCTGGGTTATGCCAAAGCCGCCTGGCAGCGACGCTGGTGGGGTGTGGCAATGGCCTGGCTGGTGTGCATTGTCGGCTGGACCTGGGTCATGATGATTCCCGACCGCTATCAGGCGTCGGCGCGCGTCTACGTGGATACGCAAACGCTGTTGAAGCCGTTGTTGTCGGGGCTGGCGGCCGAGCCCAATGTCGAGCAGCAGATCAAGCTGATGACGCGTCAACTGGTCAGCCGCCCGACGCTGGAACGGGTCGCGCGCATGACCGACCTCGACGTGAAGGCGAAAACGCCCGAACAGACCGAAGCCATGCTGAACGGCCTGGCGAGCAAGATTTCCATCGCCGACGCCGGACGCGAAAACCTCTACACCATCAGTTATCAGGATGCCAACGGCGATCTCGCCAAGAAGGTGGTGCAGTCGCTGCTGACCATTTTCGTGGAAACCAGCCTCGGCAAGACCCGCCAGGACATTTCCAGCTCGCAGCGCTTCATCGAAGAGCAGCTGCAGCAATACCAGCAAAAGCTGACCGACGCGGAAAACGCGCTCAAGGAATTCAAGCAGAGGCACATCGGCATGATGCCGGGGCAGGGCGGCGACTACTATGCCAAGCTGGCTGAAGCGAGCGGCCAGTTGCGGCAGGCGCAGCTGGACCAGCAGGAAGCCACCAATCGCCGCAATCAGCTCAAGCGCCAGCTGGCCGACGAAGAGCCCGAACTCACCGCGGCTGCCGCCGCGGTATCGACCAACAGCGAGATCGACGGCCGCATCCAGGCGCTGCAGAAGCAGATGGACCAGCTGCGCCTGCAATATACCGACATGCATCCCGACATCCAGGCGACCAAGCGCCTGATCGACAAGCTGGAGGCGCAGAAGAAAATCGATCTGGCCGAGCGCAAGGCCGATCCGGCGGGCGCCAAGATCCAGAACCCGGTCTATCAGCAGCTCACCATCGCCATCGCCGAGGCGGACGCCACCGTCGCGTCGCTGAATGCGCGGGTGGCCGAGTATCAGCGCCGCTACGGCGAACTGCGCAATGCATCCAACATGATTCCGCAGGTTGAGCAGGAATACACCCAGTTGACGCGCGACTACGACGTGTATCGCCAGAACTATGATGCGCTGCTGAAGCGCCGCGAGTCCGTCACCATGTCCGGCGAAGTCGAGAGCAAGACCGATACGGTCGACTTCCGGGTGATCGATCCGCCCTTCGTGCCGAGCCAGCCGGCGTGGCCCAACCGCCCGCTGCTGCTGTCGCTGGTGACCCTGGGCGGCCTCGGCGCGGGGGTGGCGGTGGCTTTCCTGCTGAGCCAGTTGCGCCGTACCGTGGCCGACCGCCGCGCGCTGCGCGAACTGACCGGCCTGCCGCTGCTGGGCGCGGTATCGCGGGTTGAAACCGATGCAACCCGCCGCCGCAAGCGCAAGGGCCTGCTGACCTATCTGGCGGCGCTGGGTAGCCTGATCGCGGCATACGGCGCGGTGATGGTCCTGCAGATGGTCGTGTCGCGTGCGGGCTAGGAGAAACCATGAGCATTATTGAAAAAGCAGCGGGCAAGATCGGCATCGGCGCACCCCGTCCAGATTCCCTCGGCAGCAACGGCGACCCCGGCCACGACGCCAGCCTGATCGAAAACGCGCTCAACAAGCAGCGCAGCAGCCATGCCACGCCCTTCGTCGCCACCCCGGTCGAGCCCATGTTCAGCGCGCCGGGTGGCGATGCGGTGCCGGAAGGCAACAGCCAGGTGCAGTCGATCAATCTGGCGCGCCTGCACCGCATGGGCGTGGTGGCGCCGGATGCCGAAAAAAGCCAGATCGCCGAAGAGTTCCGCATCATCAAGCGCCCGCTCATTGCCAATGCCTTCGGCCAGGGCGCCGCGCGGGTCAAGAACGGCAATCTCATCATGGTCACCAGCTCGCTGCCGGGCGAGGGCAAGAGCTTCTGCGCGATCAACCTCGCCATCTCGATGGCGATGGAAATGGACCGCACCGTGCTGCTGATCGACGCCGACGTCGCCAAGCCGCGCGTGCCCGAATATCTCGGCATCCATGCCGACAAGGGCTTGCTGGATGTGCTGCAGGACAAGGATCTCAAGCTGTCCGACGTGCTGATCAAGACCGACATCTCGAAGCTGACGGTGCTGCCGGCCGGCCGCACCTACAAGCGCGCAACCGAACTGCTGGCGAGCGCCGCCATGACCCGTCTGGTCGAGGACATCGGGAATCGTTATCCCGACCGTATAATCCTGTTCGACTCGCCGCCGCTGCTGGCGACCAGCGAATCGAGCGTGCTGGCCACCCATATGGGGCAGATCGTCATGGTGGTGGAAGCCGAAAAAACCTCGCAGGAGGCGGTGCGCGAGGCGTTGAGGCATATCCAGTCATGCGAGGTGGTGGGCATGCTGCTGAACAAGACCACCCCGACCCCGGGCGCAGATTACTACTATGGCTACTATGGCAGTTCCGGAAAATAAGCTCCGCTCGGGCAGCGCCAGTCCGGCGCCGCACCGCCAGGCTCTCCGCGCAGGCGCTGTTTCTGTTTTCACCGCTTTGGCATTCGCACCTGCCGCAGCCGATTGGCGCTTCGAGCCGACCTTGAACGCGTCCGCCATTTACACCGACAACGTCAATCAAAGCGCGACCAAACCCGAAGATGCAGTGATTCTGAGCGTAACCCCGGGCTTCACGCTGCGCTCCGAAGGCCTGCGCCGGGCGCAGGCCACCGTACACTATGGCCTGACCGGTGTGGCGCGTTTCGGCGGCGACGACAGCGACGACCTCTACCACAACCTCAGTGCCGCCGGAAAAGCCGAACTGGTCGAGGATTTCCTGTTCATTGACGGCAACGCGCGCGTCTCGCAGGAACTGATCTCCTTGCTGGGCTCGCCCGCCGATGCCGAAGTAAACAACAGCAACCGCGCCACCGTCGGCACCTACTCGATCAGCCCCTACATCCGGAAACGTCTCGGCACCTTTGCCAATGCGCAGGCGCGCTACACCGCCAGCGGCGCGATTTTCGAGAACGACGTCGCCAACGATTCCAGTTCGAATTCATTTTCGGCGGGTCTGAACAGTGGAACCCGTTTCGACGATCTGAGCTGGTCTCTCGATTATTCGATCCGCAAGACGGATTATCGCCGCAGCGCCGATACCACGTTCGAGCGTGTGAGCGCCACGATGGGTTATGCGCTGTCGCGGAAGTTTCGCGTGTTCGGCACAGTCGGAGAGGATACGAACGAGTATCTCAGTGCAACCGACACCAGCGGCTCGTTCTACCGTGTCGGCTTCGGCTGGTCGCCCACGCGCCGGACTAGCCTTGAGGCTTCCGGAGGAGAGAGTTACTTTGGTCCGGTCTATAGCCTTTCTGCCAGCCACCGGACACGTCAGACCCGCTGGGATGTGCGTTATTCGGAGGATGTGAGCGATATATCGCGTCTGGCAGTGGATTACAGCAATCTCCAGGCCGTGACTGCGTCGTGCCCCGCGGGGACGGTGCTTCCTGACAAGCCGGACTTGCTTGATCTCGTCACGGCAAAGTGCGACCTGAACCTCTTTTTCGGAACGTCGCTCGCCAACAATGTGTTCATTTCCAGACTGCTGACTGCCGGCGTGGCCTGGGAGGTGGGAGCAAGAACAACCGTTTCGGTGCGCCTGTCCGACCTGACCCGCGAGTTCCAGACGAGCACTCAGGGCGAAGACCGCGTGCAGACTGTCTCGGGCACCCTCACCTATCGCTTGTCGCCGACGACATCCGTGAATGGCGGCCTGTCACTCAGCCGTAACAGCCTGGACAGCGTGGCAGCGGGCGGTACGGCCCGGGAGGATGATATTCTCAGCTTCAGCCTTGGTCTCAGCCGCCGTTTTACCGACCAGCTCAACGGCGCGTTGACTTTCCGCCATACGCAACGGGATTCAAACGCCGCGAATTCAGACTACGACGAGAACCGGCTCACGGCTACGGTCGGCATGCGCTTCTGACCGCCATTCCGGAATGGCACAGCCGTTGCAGCGCATTCTGCGCGCGCACGGGCGGTGCCCCACTCAGACAACGGAACGTCCATGTACGAAGACTATTACCGCTTTAGCGCCAAGCCTTTTCAGCTCAATCCCGATCCGCGTTTTTTCTACGGCTCCAAAGGACACCGGCGGGCGATGGCGTACCTGGATTACGGCTTGTCGCTGGGCGAGGGCTTTATCGTCATCACCGGCGAGGTCGGCGCAGGCAAGACCACGCTGGTGCGCAATCTGTTCCGCCAGCTCGATGCCCACAATCTGGTTGCCGCGCAACTGGTGTCGACCCAGCTCGATGCCGAAGACACGCTGCGCAGCGTGGCCGCTTCGTTCGGGCTGCAGCACGAGGGGCTGACCAAGTCCGCGCTGCTGAAAAACCTGGAGGATTTCCTCGGCGCCGCCAGCCGCCAGGGCAAGCGCGCGCTGCTGGTGGTGGACGAGGCGCAGAACCTGACGCCGCGCGCAGTGGAGGAGCTGCGCATGTTGTCCAATTTCCAGAACAACGAGCGTTCGCTGATCCAGACCTTCCTGCTGGGACAGCCCGAATTCCGCGGCATCCTGCAGAGCCCCGACATGCAGCAGCTGCGCCAGCGCGTGGTCGCCTCGTACCATCTGGGGCCACTCGATGCCGACGAGACGCGCGGCTATATCGAGCACCGCCTGCGCACCGTAGGCTGGCAGGGCAATCCGGGGTTCGAGGACGCGGCGTTTGCTGCGCTGCACCGCTTTACCGGCGGCATTCCGCGCCGCCTCAACACCACCTGCGACCGCTTGCTGCTGTTCGGCTTCCTCGAAGAAAAGGGCCATTTCGGCGAGGCCGAGGTCGACGAGGTGATTTCCGACCTGAAAAACGAGGTGGCGCACCAGGATTTCCATGGCAGCACCGGCGTCGGCAACCAGCTGTCCGCGGGCGGCGCGCTGCACAGCGAAGACACGGCGCGGCTGGCCTTGCGCGTCGAGCAGATGGAGCGCTCGATCAACCGCATCCTGCCCATCGTGCGCAAGATTCTCTACACCGTCAGCGAACGGCCCGCGGCGGACGACGAAGCGCCGTCCGGGCAGCGCGACGCCGCGCATTAGGATCGGCCATGACCCAGGTTTTATGCGTCGCGGGCGCACGTCCCAATTTCATGAAAATCGCGCCGGTGATGGCGGCGCTGGCCGAGACCGGCATCGCCGCGCAACTGCTGCATACCGGCCAGCATTACGACACGGCGATGAGCGACAGCTTTTTTGCCGATCTCGGCATTCCGCGCCCGGATCACCATCTGGAAGTCGGCTCCGGCAGCCACGCGGTGCAGACGGCCGAAGTGATGAGACGCTTCGAGCCGGTGCTCGGCAGCGTGCAGCCGCAGGCGGTGCTGGTGGTGGGCGACGTCAACTCCACCCTCGCCTGCGCGCTGGTGGCGGCCAAGCGCGGCGTGCGCGTGATTCACGTCGAGGCCGGCCTGCGCAGCTACGACCGCAGCATGCCGGAAGAAATCAACCGCGTGCTGACCGACCAGATTTCCGATCTGCTGTTCACCACGGAGAAGAGCGCACTCGCCAATCTGCAGCGTGAAGGCATCGATCCCGCGCGCGTCGAGTTCGTCGGCAACGTGATGATCGATACCCTGCACCGCAATCTCGAGCGTGCGGTGCCGGCCAGCCGGACCCTCGGCACGCCGCTGCCGCAGTATGCGGTGCTGACGCTGCACCGCCCGTCCAACGTCGACGACCCGGCCACGCTTGCCGCGCTGCTGGATGTGGTGGGCGAAATCAATCGCCGCCTGCCGGTCGTCGTGCCCCTGCATCCGCGCACGCGCAGCAACATCGAGAAATTCGGCCTCGCCACCAGGCTCGATGGCCTGCATGTCCTGCCGCCGGTGGGGTATCTGGAAATGCTCGGGCTGATGCGCGACGCCAGGCTGGTGCTGACCGACTCCGGCGGCATCCAGGAAGAGACCACGGCGCTCGGCGTGCCTTGCCTCACCTTGCGCGAAAATACCGAACGCCCGATCACGATTGCCGAGGGCACCAATACCCTGGTCGGCCCCGATCCCGCCGCGATCCGGGCTGCGTTCGGCGAGGTGATGGCGGACGGCGGCAAGAGCGGGCGCATCCCCGAATACTGGGATGGCCGCGCGGCGATGCGCATCGCCCACACGCTGAAGGGCTGGCTGCCGATGCAGAAAGGAATCCGGGCCGCCTGAATGAAGAACGCCATGTCGATCGACGTCGAGGATTATTTCCAGGTGTCGGCGTTCGCGCCGCACATCCGGCGCGAAGACTGGGACACGCTGCCGTGCCGGGTCGAACGCAACGTCGATGCCATTCTCGGCCTGCTCGACGAGGCCGACGCCAAGGCCACCTTCTTCACCCTCGGCTGGATCGCCGAACGCTATCCGCAGCTGGTGCGCCGCATCGTCGACAACGGCCATGAACTGGCCAGCCACGGCTACGGCCATCAGCGCGCGTCCGATCTCACGCCGGCCGAATTCCGCGCCGACATCGTCCGCGCCAAGCGCATCCTCGAAGACCTCGGCGGTGTCGCCGTGCGCGGCTACCGCGCGCCGAGTTTTTCCATCAACCAGGCGAACTGGTGGGCGGTCGAAGAGCTGGAAAACGCCGGCTATGTATACAGCTCCAGCATTTACCCGGTGCGCCACGATCACTACGGCATGCCCGACGCGCCGCGCTTCCCGCACCGCCCGAATGGCGCGGACGGCATCCTCGAACTGCCGCCGACCACCCTGCCGCTGCTGGGGCGCAATCTGCCTGCGGCGGGTGGCGGCTGGTTCCGCCTGCTGCCCTACGCGATGTCGCGCTGGATGCTGCGCCGCGTCAACCGGCAGGATCGGGCGCCGTGCATGTTTTATTTCCACCCGTGGGAGCTCGATCCCGGACAGCCGCGCCAGGCGGGGCTGCCGGCCAGGACGCGCTTCCGTCACTACGTCAACTTGCAGCGCATGCCGGACAGGCTGCGCCGCTTGCTGAACGATTTCGAATGGGACCGCGTCGACCGCGTGTTCCTGCCTGCCCATTGAATACACCCGCCGAACCCCTTGCCATGCCCGTTGCCGCCGCCGAAGTCACGGTGCGGACGCTGCAGGCGAACGACGTCGCGCGCTGGGATGCGTATGTCCAGGCGCACCCCGACGCCAGCTTTTTCCACCGTGCCGGCTGGAAGCGCGTCATCGAGGATGCGTTCGGCCACCGCAGCCACTTCCTGCTGGCCGAGCGCGGCGGCGAACTGGCGGGCGTGCTGCCGCTGGCCGAAATCGACAGCCGCCTGTTCGGCCATAGTCTGGGATCGCTGCCGTTCTGCGCCTACGGCGGCATCCTGGCCGATCACGACGCGGCCTGGCGTGCGCTCGACGAAGCCGCGCAGGCCCTGGCCAAACGGCTCGGAGTCGGCGCGCTCGAATACCGCAACCAGAGCGCGCAGCATGTCCACTGGCCGACCAAGGATCTGTACGTCACGTTCAAGAAGGCCATCGAACCCGAAATCGAAGCCAACATGACGGCCATTCCGCGCAAGCAGCGCGCGATGGTGAGGAAAGGAATCAAGGCCGGCCTGGTCAGCGAGATCGACGCCGACACCGCCCGCTTCTTCAAGGCGTACTCGGCGAGCGTGCATCGTCTGGGTACGCCGGTGTTTTCGCGCAAGTTTTTCCGCGTGCTGAAAAGCGAGTTCGGCGACGATTGCGAGGTGCTCACCGTCACGCTCGATGGCCGGGTGATCTCCAGCGTCATGTCGTTCTACTTCCGCGACGAGGTGCTGCCGTATTACGGCGGCGGGGTGGAGGCGGCGCGGGCGGTGGCGGGCAACGACTTCATGTACTGGGAAGTGATGCGGCGCGCCTGCGAGCGCGGGCTGAAAGTGTTCGATTTCGGCCGCAGCAAGCGCGGCACCGGCTCGTTCGATTTCAAGAAGAACTGGGGCTTCGAGCCGGCGCCGCTGTATTACGAGTATTTTCTGGTGGGCGACAAAAGCGTCCCCGAAATCAATCCGCTCAACCCCAAGTACCGCCTCTTCATCCAGGCCTGGAAAAAAATGCCGCTGGCACTCGCCAACGTCATCGGGCCGCATATCGTGAAGAACCTGGGGTAGGGCATGGCTCAAGTCTTAGACGCCGCCGGCCCTCACCCCGCCCTCTCCCCCAATGGGAGAGGGAGCGAACGTCTCGCTGCGCGAGGCCCAAACCGATGAACGAAGGGCTGCTGTTTCTTGCTCACCGCATTCCGTTTCCGCCCAACAAGGGCGACAAGATCCGCTCGTTCCACCTGCTGCGGCATTTGAGCGCACGCTATGACATCCATCTCGGCGCCTTCGTCGACGACCCCGCCGACTGGCAGTACCAGGACGCCCTGCAGCCCTATTGCGCATCGCTCAGGCTGCTGCCGTTGCATCCGCGCCGCGCCAGGCTGGCTAGCCTGGGCGGACTGTTGACCGGCGAAGCGCTGACGCTGCCGTATTACCGCAGCCGCGAGCTCAAACGCTGGGCGGCCGGGCTGGCCGCTTCCGGGACGGTGACCCGCGGGCTGGCGTTTTCCTCGGCGATGGCGCAGTTCATGCCGGAAAACCTCGCGCGCCGCGTGCTCGACATGGTCGATGTCGATTCCGATAAATGGACGCAATACGCATCGACGCAGCGCTGGCCGCTGTCGTGGGTGTATGCGCGCGAAGGCCGCAGGCTGGCCGCATGGGAGGCGCGGGCGGCATGCGATTTCGACGCCACGCTGCTGGTGTCGCGCGACGAGGCGGCCCTGCTGCAACGGCGCGTGCCGCTTGCGCGCCATAAGATCGGCGCGTTCGAGAACGGCGTCGATGCCGACTATTTTTCGCCGCTGCGCGACTACCCGGATCCGTATCCGCCCGGCGTGCAGGGCGTGGTCTTCACCGGCGCCATGGACTACTGGCCGAATGTCGACGCCGTGACCTGGTTCGCCGAGCGGATTTTTCCGGCCATCCGCGACGCGGTCCCGGGC
>NZ_MKUG01000090.1 GCF_001897685.1 Thiobacillus sp. 65-1402 | reverse complement strand
GGCCAGCTTCATGATGCTGGGCTCGCCGATGTCGCTCTGGTCGCCCTCTAGGGCTTTCAGCGCGGAACCGACGATGATGGGGGTGTCGTCGCCCGGGAAGTCGTACTTGGACAGCAGTTCGCGGATTTCCATTTCGACGAGCTCGAGCAGCTCGGCGTCGTCGACCATGTCGGCCTTGTTCATGTAGACGATGATGTAGGGCACGCCGACCTGGCGGGCCAGGAGGATGTGCTCGCGGGTCTGCGGCATGGGGCCGTCGGCGGAGGACACGACCAGGACGGCGCCGTCCATCTGCGCGGCGCCGGTGATCATGTTCTTGACGTAGTCGGCGTGGCCCGGGCAGTCAACGTGGGCGTAGTGACGCTTTGCGGTCTCGTACTCGACGTGGGAGGTGTTGATGGTGATGCCGCGCGCCTTCTCTTCGGGCGAGTTGTCGATCTCGTCGTACTTCTTGGCAGCACCGCCAAACTTCTTCGACAGAATGGTGGTGATCGCCGCGGTCAAGGTGGTCTTGCCGTGGTCAACGTGTCCAATCGTGCCTACGTTTACGTGCGGCTTGGTCCGCTCGAATTTTTCCTTAGCCATTTCAAGTACCCCTCAAATTTGCACAAGAACGATGCGGTCAACCACGATCAACATCCCGACAACCGCTTCTCAAACACTGGCGCGCCGCCCGCTATCTTGACGGACACCCAAAAAACTGGTGCCCATGGGCAGGATTGAACTGCCGACCTCTCCCTTACCAAGGGAGTGCTCTGCCACTGAGCTACATGGGCTTCGGACTTACCACAAATAAGCCCATAAAAACTGGAGCGGGTGAAGGGAATCGAACCCTCGTCTTAAGCTTGGAAGGCTTCAGCTCTACCATTGAGCTACACCCGCATGGGGTGGGCCGTGACTGTAAAGCCGCCAAAGCGCCAGCAATCACGCTCCTCCCGCTTCGCCCTGCTCCTACTGCAAAAATCTGGTGGTGGGGGAAGGATTCGAACCTTCGAAGGCAGAGCCGTCAGATTTACAGTCTGATCCCTTTGACCGCTCGGGAACCCCACCCAAACGAAGCGCGAGATTATAGGGGCTTTCAGAATCCGCTGTCAAACACCCTGACGGGAAAATTAGCGGCTTTACACATTGAACAGGAAATTCAGGACATCCCCGTCCTTGACGACATACTCCTTGCCCTCGGCGCGCATCTTGCCGGCTTCCTTGGCGCCCTGCTCGCCCTTGCAGGCGATGAAATCCTCGAACGAGATGGTCTGCGCGCGAATGAAGCCACGCTCGAAGTCGGTATGGATGACGCCCGCCGCCTGCGGCGCGGTGTCGCCCTTGCGGATGGTCCAGGCGCGCACCTCCTTCACCCCGGCGGTGAAATAGGTCTGCAGACCGAGCAAGTCGTAGGCGGCGCGAATCAGCCGATTCAGCCCCGGCTCATTCCAGCCGAGCTCCTTCAGGTATTCCGCACGCTCCTCCGGCGACAATTCCTGCAGTTCGGCCTCCAGCGCCGCGCAAACCGGCACTACCGGTGCGCCTTCTTTTTCGGCAAACGCGCGCAGGGCATCGAGCATGGGGTTGTCGTGAAAACCATCCTCGTCCACATTGGCGACATACAGCGTGGGCTTCACCGTCATCAGGCACAACGACTTGATCGCCGCCAGCCCCTCCGCATCCAGTCCGGCGGCGCGGGCCGGGCGGCCTTCGTTCAGGGTGGCAACCACGGGCTTCAGGGCGGCAACCATTTTCTGCGCATCCTTGTCACCGGCCCGGGCGGGTTTCTCGAAGCGGGCCAGCGCTTTTTCGGCGCTCGCCAGATCGGCAAGCGCCAACTCGGTGGCGATGGTCTCGACATCGGACAGCGGGTCGACCTTGCCGGCGACATGGATCACGTTTTCGTCGTGGAAGCAGCGCACCACGTGACAGATCGCGTCCGTTTCGCGGATGTTGGCCAGGAACTGATTGCCCAGCCCCTCGCCTTTGGATGCCCCCGCGACCAGGCCGGCAATATCCACGAACTCGACAATGGCCGGAACGATTTTTTGCGGATTAATGATCTGCGCCAGCGCCGCCAGGCGCGGATCGGGCACTTCGACCACACCGGTGTTCGGCTCGATGGTGCAGAAAGGGTAGTTTTCCGCTGCGATGCCCGCCTGGGTCAAGGCATTGAAAAGCGTGGATTTGCCGACGTTGGGCAATCCGACGATACCGCATTTGAGGCTCATGGCGTTTCCTGTTTGGGTTTGGCTGACGGGTTGGTGTTGGCGCGCTGGGTCGCCGCGTTCCACTCGCCCTGTTCGATCAGCGGCACGAGGTCGATCGCACGCTCGATCGCCGCGTCGATCTCGAACTGCTCCTCGCGGCGCGGCGGTTTCAGGACGTAATTCACGACCTCACTGCGGTCGCCGGGATGGCCGATGCCGATACGCAACCGCCAGTAGTCCTGCGTCCCCAGGTGCGCGGTGATGTCTTTCAAGCCGTTGTGCCCGCCCATGCCGCCGCCGAACTTGAGGCGCAGCTGGCCGGGCGGGATGTCGAGCTCGTCGTGCACCACCAGAATTTCGGCCGGGGCGATGCGATGAAAACGCGCGAGCGCGCCGACCGCCTGCCCCGAACGGTTCATGAAGGTCTGCGGCAGCAGCATCCAGGTGCCTCGGGCATTGCGCCCGACGGCGCCGTGGAAGCGCGACTCATGCGCCAGCGGCGCGCCCCACACCTGCGCAAGACGCGCGCAAAACCAAAACCCGGCATTGTGCCGGGTTTCTTCGTAGTCGCGCCCCGGGTTACCGAGGCCGACAATCAGGCGGGGCGCTGCCATGCCGCTCGCGATGCGCAATCCAGCCGACCAAAAACACCCGGGGATTGCGCAACCCGATTACGCCGCAGGAGCAGCCGGCGCTTCTTCGGCAGCACCGCCCTTGGGCGCATTGATCGACGCCAGGGCGGGGTTTTCCGCCTTGACGTGAGCGACCAGATCGACGCCTGCGGGCAGCGCCAGGTCGTTCGCGTGAATGGAATGACCGACTTCGAGCTTGCCCATGTCCACCTCGATGAACTCGGGCAGGCTGCCGGGCAGGCACTGCACGTCGAGTTCGTTCACGATGTGGTGAGGCTTGCCGCCGCCGGTCTTGACGCCCGGCGCCACGTCGGCATTGAGGAAGTGCAGCGGCACCTTGACGTGGATCTTGTGATCCTTGTCGACGCGCTGGAAGTCGACGTGCAGCACCTGCTGCTTGTAGGGGTGCCACTGGGTGTCGCGCAGCAGCACGGTTTCCTTGGCGCCGTCGACATTCAGGGTCAGCACGGAGGCATGGAAGGCTTCCTTGCGCAACGCGTGGTACAGCGCATTGTGGTCCAGCTCGATCTGCACCGGGGCGGCGGCGCCACCGTAGACGATGCCGGGAACCTTGCCCGCGTGACGCAGACGGCGGCTCGCACCCGTACCTTGCAGTTCACGCTTGGCGGCGATGACTTCGATATTCATAGTGTTTCTCCAATTTTTAACCGCTTAAACGATGCATCGCCGAAAATGGCCAATGCATGCCAAAAGCCCCCGCGACCAGGGGCATTCAACCAGTCCTACTCGATGAAGAGCGAACTGACGGAATCCTCGTTGCTGATGCGGCGGATGGTTTCCGCCAGCAGTTCAGCCACCGACAACTGCCGGATTTTCTTGCATGCGCGCGCGTCGTCGCGCAGCGGAATAGTATCGGTCACCACCAGCTCGTCGAGCGCGGAATTCGTCACGCGTTCGGCGGCGCTGCCGGACAGCACGGCATGGGTGCAATACGCCATGACCTTTTTCGCGCCGTGCTCCTTCAACGCGGTGGCCGCCTCGCACAGGGTGTTGGCCGTATCGACCATGTCATCCATGATGATGCAGGTGCGGTCCTTGACGTCGCCGATGATGTGCATCACCTTCGCCACATTCGGTTTCGGACGGCGCTTGTCGATGATCGCCAGATCGCATTCCAGCCGCTTGGCAATCGCCCGCGCCCGCACCACGCCGCCGACGTCCGGCGACACCACCACCAGGTCCGGATGGTTACGCTTCCAGATGTCGCCCAAGAGGATCGGGCTGGAATAGATGTTGTCGACCGGGATGTCGAAGAAGCCCTGGATCTGGTCGGAGTGCAGGTCCATCGTCAACACCCGGTCGACCCCCGCGCCCTGCAGCATGTTGGCCACCACCTTGGCGGTGATCGCCACCCGCGCCGACCGGGTGCGCCGATCCTGCCGTGCGTAGCCGTAATACGGGATCGCCGCGGTGATGCGCCCGGCCGAAGCGCGCTTCAGCGCATCGACCATCACCATCACCTCCATCAGCGTATCGTTGGTCGGCTGGCAGGTCGACTGCAACACGAACACATCCTTGCCGCGCACGTTCTCGAGGATTTCGACCATCACCTCGCCATCGGAGAAACGCGACACCGTGGCGCGCCCGAGATGGATGTTGAGATGACGCACCACATCGCTGGCTAAACGTGGGTTGGCATTCCCGCTGAACACCATCAGGTTGTCTATGGACACGCGAGTCTCCGGCGTTTGGCTGGTCCGACACAACAACAAAAAACAGCCGCCACTGGCGGCTGTTCGCTTAACTGGCTGGGGAGGCAGGGATCGAACCTGCGAATGTCGGAATCAAAATCCGATGCCTTACCACTTGGCGACTCCCCAATGGGTACTACTCGGCACAACAGTCGACCAGCGGATGCCTGTCCAACCCCTGCGCCACAAAACCCTGCATCGTTTCGGGCAGCTGGCGCAGCACGTCGCGCGCCGCGTCTTGCGTTCCAAACGATGCAAACACGCAGGCGCCGGAGCCAGTCATCCGTGCTTCGCCGAATTGCGCCAGCCATTCGAGATGACGGGCGACTTCGGGATAGCACCTGACGACCACGGGCTGCAGGTCGTTACGACCCATGCCTGCGGAAAAGGGCGCTATTTTGAGGGGTGGCGTGTTGCGTGTCAATTCCGGCGCTGCAAAAATTGCAGCGGTCGGCACCTGCACGGGTGGCGTCAGCACCACATACCATGCCGGCGGCGCACTCACCGGCTGCAGGATTTCGCCCACACCCTCGGCAAACGCGGTCTGGCCGAACACGAAGACCGGGACGTCGGCGCCCAGTTGCAGCGCCAGCTTTTGCAGGGCTTCACGCGGCAGATTGACCTGCCACAGGCGGTTCAGGGCGAGCAGCACGGTGGCCGCGTCGGAGCTGCCGCCACCGAGTCCGCCTCCCATCGGCAGCACCTTGTCGAGGCGAATGCTCACTCCGGCGCCTGCCGGTGCATGCGCCTGCAGCAGGCGCGCCGCACGCACGCTCAGGTCGCGGTCTTCGGGCACCCCGGGCAGTTCGTCTTCGCGCACCACGCGGCCGTCGCCGCGCAATTCAAGATGCACGGTGTCGGCACGGTCGATCAGACGAAACACGCTTTGCAGCAGGTGGTAGCCATCGGCGCGCCGGCCGACGACGTGCAGGAACAGGTTGAGCTTGGCGGGAGCGGGGTAGGCGTGGCTCATTCGGCTTGCCAGCTGTCCGCCACCAGGCGGATTTCCAGCCCCTCGCGCGCCACCACCAGCTTGCGCGGACGCGCATCGGCGGCGTATTGCAGGTAATCGATCACCCAGCCATCCTGCTTGAGCTGCACGACGCGTCCGCTGCCGTCATGCGTGGCCTCGAAGCCGCGCTCGGGGTCGGGGCGCGCCTGTACCCACCATGCCAGGCCCGCCACCGGCAGCGCATAACCGAGCGCCTCGCGCGTCAGGGATTCGGCGTCGGGTGCGCGGCGCGGCGGCCGATTCGGCGCTTCAAGCGTCACCCCATCGGCGTTGCGAACGATGCGCGCCACGCCCTGCCCCAGCGGCGAAGTCACCAATACCTCATCCGTTTCTACGCGATGCTGCCAGCGGATATTCCCCGACAGGCTCTGCTCCCCGGCCTGGACGCCGATGCGCCCCTGCAGTATCCAGTTGGCGGCGGGGGTGGCTACAGCGGGAACGGTGGGCGGCACGGACGCGCAGCCGGCCGCCAGCGCCAGCAGCAACACCGCCATCAAGAGTCTCATCAGGGCTTCAACCGGCGCAGGGTTTCCAGCAGCACTTCGTTCTGCGGATGGGTTTGCAGGCTGGTCTGCCACAGCTTGCCGGCTTCGTCGCGCTGTCCGCGCGCCCATAGCACCTCGCCCAGGTGGGCGGCGATTTCGGGGTCGGGGCGCGCCTTGTAGGCGCGTTCAAGGTATTCCTGCGCACGCGCCAGATTGCCCGAACGGTATTGTGCCCAGCCCACGCTATCCAGGATGAAGGGGTCTTCCGGAGCCAGTGCCAGCGCCTTGTCGAGCAGGACGACCGCTTCGGCAAGACGGCCGGTGCGGTCGGCCAGCGTGTAGCCCAGCGCGTTGTAAGCCTGGGCGTCGCCGGGGCGCAGGGTGATCACGCGGCGCAGGTCTGCTTCCAGCACGTCCAGCTTGCCGAGCTTTTCCGCAGCCATGGCGCGGTCGTACAGCAAATCCGCCGAATCGGGATAACGCTTGAGCCCCTCCGACAGCATGTCGAAACCCGCCGCATGCGCCTTGCTGTCGCGCAGCAGTTCGGCCTGCGCCTGGATCAAGCGCACATTTTGCGCGTCGTTTTCACCCTGCGTGGCGGCCAGCAGCGCCCGCGCGGCATCAAGCCGGCCCGCCCGCGCCAGCAGCGCAGCCTGGCGCACACGCGCGGGAACCAGATAATTGCCCGCCTTGACCTCGGCATAGTAGGCGGCCGCCGTCTCGGGCTGTTTCATTTGCTCGGCCAGTTGCCCCTGGTAGTAGCGCACGGCATCCGGGTCGCGCGGGTTGTATTCCAGGGTCTGCGTCAGCAAGTCGCGCGCCGCGTCGAAATCGCCCATTTGCATGGACAGCAAGCCCGCGGCCAGGCTCACTTCGGCATTGCGCGGGAAATCGGCCGTCAGACGGGTGAATTCGACGCGCGCTTCGGCGAACTGGCCGGCATTGACCAGGGTGCGTGCATAGGTCAGCCGCACTTCGCGTGCACTCGCATGGGCCGCCAGGAAATCGCGCATGAAGGCCAGCGCAGCGGCGCGTGAAGTTCCGCCCAGTATCTGCACGCGCAGCAGCGCCGCAGGCTCCCACCCAGGGCGCAGGCTGTCGGCCTGCTGCAAGGCCGCGACGGCCGCGTCAGGGCGGCCGGCAGCGGCTGCGGCCTGCGCGACCGCAAAACGCGCTTCCGGCAATTGCGGATAATCCGCAGCCAGCCGTTCGACCAACTGCAGCGCGGCCTGGGTGTCGCGCTGCTTGCCCATCAGCGCAGACAGATGCAGAAAACCGTTGGCCGCGTCCTGTTTCAGAAGAGCTTGCAGCATCGGTTCGGCCTCGCCGAAGCGGCCCTCGCCCAGCAACAAGGCCGCCAGGGTCTGCTGTGCGCGCTCCGAGCCCTGTTCCGTCGCCTCCCACAGCCGGCTGGCCTCCAGTGCCCCCGCCTGGTCGCGCGCAAACATCGCGACTTCCGTTGCCCGGCGGGCTATGCGCGGATCGCGCGTCTGCCGCGCCAGATCGAGATAAGTCGAGTTGGCAACACCGATCGCACCCCGCTGCCCCGCCACCTCGGCCACCAGAAACTTGAACAGGATTTCGGGGGTGAGCGGCTGCCTGGGCAGCGCAGCCTGCGCCTTGGCGGCCGCCTCAGCGGCGGGGTCGGAAACCGCCTCGCCCACTGTCGCGGCAGGCTGCTGCGCCTGCGCTTCCGCCACGACAGCCGGCGCAGCCTGCGTTTCCGCCACCGCAGGCTGCGACGCCTTGACGCCGGGCTGGCTGCACGCGGCCGCGAGCGCCAGCGCTGCGCAGAGGGGGAGAACTTTGAGGTGGGTCATGTACGTCGCCTTGGTGGAGTTGCTGTCACGATTCTAAGCTTTCGAGGCCTGCCCGCAAGCAAGGTTCACTTGAACCGGCACCCGATGAAGCCCGACCGGCTTCGCGGCGGCGCCGGGGAAATGCGCCTGTTCAATAGCCGGGCACGGCGGGAATGGACGCGCATCGGCGGGGCCTGTCAACACCAATTTCGCGGCGGCATCCCGACCGGTCCCGCCGCAGGCGTGAAATTAGCGTTAACAACCCCTAAAATACGGGGGTCCGGTTCGCCCCGCCTTGCGGACCCGCTTCATGAATGGCGCCGACATTGTGTCGGCGCCCTGTTTACCGCCACGCCGCACTCGATCCCGATCGCGCCATGCCCGAATTGCCCGAAGTCGAAACCACCCGCCAGGGACTGTTGCCGCGTCTGCAGGGCCGTACGCTCGCGCGCATCGCGATACGCAATCCACGCCTGCGCTGGCCGATACCGGACGATCTGGAAACGCGGCTGGCAGGGCTGATGCTCAGACAGATCGAGCGGCGCGGCAAATACCTGCTGTTCGACTTTGGCGCGGCCACCCAGATCGTGCATCTGGGCATGTCGGGCAGCCTGCGCTTTGCCGAGCCCGGCGAGCCCGCCGCCCTGCACGACCATGTCGACTGGCTGTTCGACGACGGCACCACGCTGCGGCTGCGCGACCCGCGCCGCTTCGGCGCGGTGCTGTGGACCCACGACGCGGCACGGCATCCGCTGCTGGCTCATCTGGGGCCGGAACCGCTCACCCCGGCGTTCGACGCGGCCTACCTGCACGCGCAGTGCCGGCGCCGCGGCACCGCCATCAAGCAGGTCATCATGGATGCCCAGGTGGTGGTCGGCGTCGGCAACATCTACGCGTCCGAGTCGCTGTTTCACGCCGGCATCCGCCCCGCCACCGCCGCGCGCCGCCTCAGCCGCCCCGCCTGCGCGCGGCTGGCGGCGGCGATCAAGCAGGTGCTGACGGCGGCCATCGCCGCGGGCGGCAGTTCGCTGCGCGATTACGTCCACAGCAGCGGCGAACTCGGCTATTTCCAGCTGCAAACACGGGTCTACGACCGCGCGGGCCAGCCATGCAGGGTCTGCGCCACCCCGATACGCCGCATCGTGCAGGGCCAGCGTGCGAGTTTCTACTGTCCCGGCTGCCAGCATTGAGCCGCCCCTGCCGCAGCGGTCAAGTTTGCCATCAACATGCCGCTAACCGACTGTGCCTTACCCGGTGATCCCCCGCATGAAACCGACCGCCCTGGTTGACGAATTCGAGCGTTACAGCGCCTGGCGCGACGCCGTGTACGTGCGCATCGAAGCGCTGCGCGACTGGCTCGACACGCAGCAGCTCGGCGACGCCGAATCCGGGATGCGGCTTGGCCAGTTGCTGGGCCGCCTGCAGGAAGACACGCTGAACGTGGCCTTCGTCGCCGAGTTTTCGCGCGGCAAGTCCGAACTGATCAACGCGATATTCTTTTCGGATTACCGCCAGCGCGTGCTGCCGTCGTCCGCCGGGCGCACCACCATGTGTCCCACCGAACTGTATTACACCCCCACCCAGCGCCCGTCGCTGCGGCTGTTGCCGATCGACACCAAAACCCGCGCGGGCGGCATCGGCGACTTCAAGCGCGACGCTGCCGCCTGGACCGAGTTTCCGCTCAATCTCGATTCCGCCGATGAGATGAGCGCGACGCTGATGCGGCTGGCCGACACCGTCGACGTCGACGCGGCCACCGCCGAAGCCTACGGCCTGCTCAACCCTCTGGACGAGGAAGCCGCGCGCAACCTGGCGCGCGACGGCAGCATCGCGATTCCGCGCTGGCGCCACGCGCTGATCAATTTTCCGCATCCGTTGCTGAAGCAGGGCCTGGTCATTCTCGACACGCCGGGGCTCAACGCCATCGGCACCGAGCCGGAATTGACGCTCAACCTGCTGCCCAACGCCCATGCGGTGCTGTTCCTGCTGGCCGCCGACACCGGGGTCACCAAATCGGACATCGAAATCTGGCGCCAGCACATCGCGCCGACGCAGGCCGCCAGCCGCGCCCGGCTGGTGGTGTTGAACAAGATCGACGGGCTGTGGGACGAACTCAGGACGCCGTCCGAAATCGACGCCGAAATCGCCAAGCAGGTGGCCAGCAGCGCTGCGCTGCTCGACCTGCCGGCCGCCCAGGTTTACCCGGTGTCGGCGCACAAGGCGCTGGTCGCCAAGGTGCGCGGCGATGCGGCCCTGCTGGCGAAAAGCCGGCTGCCCGACCTGGAGGCGGCCCTGACCCAGGAACTGCTCCCCTGCAAGCAGGCGCTGGTCAGCGAATCGGCCCAGGCGGTGGTGGAGGACGTTGTGCTCAAAGCCACCGAGCTCCTGGAGACGCGGCTCGCCGGCATCCAGGATCAGGTCGAGGAATTGCGGGGGCTGCGCGGCAAGAACCGCGACGTCATCCAGCACATGATGGTCAAGGCCAACGAGGACAAGCAGCAGTTCGAGCATGGCCTGCAGCAGTTCAACGCGCTGCGCAATGTGTTCGCCTCGCAGGTCGACGCGCTGCGCCAGCGGCTGGGCATGCGGACGCTGAACGGCGAGGTGCGCCTCGCCCGGGAGGCGATGGAGAAAAGCCGCTTCAGCACCGGCCTGCTCGACGCGATGGGGCGCTTCTTCCGCCAGGTGGACGGCAATCTGGATGCCTCTGCCGCGCTGATTCAGGAAATCCGCGCCATGATGACGGCGATGTACCAGAAATTCAGCGACGAACACGGGCTGGCGGCGGTCAACCCGCCCGACCACAGCCTGCGCAAATACCGCAAGGAAATGGCGCGGCTGGAGCGCATTTTCGACGAGCGCTTCAACACCGTGTTCAAGATGCTGACCGTGGGCCAGAGCCAGCTGACCACGCGCTTTTTCGAGACGCTCGCCAGCAAGGTGGTCGAGGTGTTCGAGCTGGCCAACGGCGAAACCGAAGCCTGGCTGAAGGCGCTGATCGCACCGATGGAAACCCAGGTGCGGGAACACAATATCCAGCTGAAGCGCCGGCTGGACAGCGTCAGCCGCATTCATGCCGCGACCGAAACGCTGGACGAACGCATCGCCGAACTGGAAGCCTCAAGCGGAACCGCGAGCGATCAACTGGAGCATCTGGCACGCATCAACATGCGCATCGCCGATGCCCTGGCCGGCGAACTGGGCGAGGCGCAGCTGGCCAGAATGGCCTGAGCGCCTACTTGCCGGCGGTCAGGCGCAGGAACTTCTCCTGCAATTGCTCGCGCGTTTCAGGGTAATCCGGATTCAGCGGAATGCAGTCGACCGGGCACACCTCCACGCATTGCGGGGTATCGAAGTGGCCGACGCACTCGGTGCACTTGTTGGGGTCGATGATGTAGATCTCATCGCCCTGGGAAATGGCTTCGTTGGGGCATTCGGGCAGGCAGACGTCGCAATTGATGCATTCGTCCGTGATCATCATCGACATGGCGTTCTCCGGGTCATATCAGTTATTAATTATTTTCTCACTTAATCGCTGCGCCACCAATGGATGGACAAAGGGCGCCACGTCGCCGCCCAGCTGCGCGATCTCGCGGATCATGCTGGCGGAAATGAACATGTATTGATCCGACGGCGTGAGAAACAGCGTTTCGATATCGGGCTTGAGATTGCGGTTCATTCCCGCCAGCTGGAATTCGTATTCGAAATCGGACGCCGCGCGCAATCCCCGCAGCACAGCGATCGCCCCCTGTTCGGCGACAAAGTCGATCAGCAGGCCGGAAAACCCTTCCACCCGCACCTGCGGCACGTCGGCCAGCACGTCGCGCGTCATCGCCACCCGTTCCTCCATGCTGAAAAAAGGCCGTTTGTTGCGCGATTCGGCCACCGCGACGACGACATGGTCGAACAGTCGCACCGCACGCCGCACCAGGTCTTCATGGCCGCGTGTGATGGGATCGAAAGTACCGGGATAGACAGCGGTCAGCATCGCTTATTCCTTGACGAGAAGCGCAAAATGCGAGCGCCCCGCGCGCCCGCTGCGGTGGATGATCAGCCCCGCCGGCGCGACCACCGGAGCAGCCTGCTCGATATACGCCTGGCCGCCTGATTCGAGATGGCGCGCCAGCTCGGCGAGCAGCGTCCCGGCCAGTCCGCTGTCGAACGGCGGATCGACGAAAATCAGGTCGAAGGTTTCGCGGCTGTTCGCCAGCCAGGCCAGCGCATCGGCCCGCAGGATGTCGACCTGGCCGGCGCCCAGCGTGGCGCGGTTTTTTTCCAGCGCGCCGATCGCCTTGGGATCGCGCTCGATCATGACGACGCGCCCCGCTCCGCGCGAAGCCGCCTCGAAACCCAGCGCGCCGCTGCCGGCAAACAGGTCCAGGCAAACCCAGCCGGGCAGATCCTGCCCCAGCCAGTTGAACAGCGTCTCGCGCACGCGGTCGGGGGTCGGGCGCAAGCCGGCGCCGTCGGGAAACTCCAGCAGCCGCCGGCGGTATTGCCCGCCGATGATGCGCACGCGGTTGGGCGCGCCGTGCGCCCGCTGCGGCGGCGCGCGCTTAGCGCGCACTGCCGGCCCCCACCACCACGGTCACCAGCCTGTCGGGGTCGATGCGGCGGGCAAACGCCTGTTTCACCGCCGCCACGTCGACCGCCTCGACTTTGGCGACCCAGGTATCGAGATAATCCAGCGGCAGCCGGTAAAAGCCGATCACCGCCAGGTAATCGAGGATTTTCCTGTTGCTGTCCAAGCGCAGTGGGAACCCGCCGGTGAGGTTGGATTTGGCCTGCTCGAGTTCAGCCTCGCTGGGGCCGTCGGCGATGAACTGCCGCAGCGTCGCCTGCGCCACCTTGAGCGCGTCGTCGGTTTGCTCCAGCTTGGTCTGCAGGCCGAGCTGGAACGGTCCGGCCTCGACCATCGGCATGAAATAGCTGTAGGCGCTGTAGGCGTAGCCGCGCTTGTCGCGCACCTCGCGCATCAGCCGCGAATCGAAGCCGCCGCCGCCCAGCACATAATTGCCGACGAACAGCGGAAAGAAATCGGGGTCGTTGCGTGCCATGCCCACCGCCCCCACCAGCACATGGCTTTGCGTGGAGGGATGGGCAATGCGCGTGGCCGATGCTGCGGCAGGGGCGGGGCGGGACAACGGCGGCACCGCTGCGGCCGTGGACAAGCCGGCGGCCAGGCGCGCGGCGATGGCCTCGGCCTCGGCGCGGGGAATGTCGCCGACCAGCGAAATCACGGCGTTGGGCGCACTGTAATGCGCGCGGTAAAACGCCTGCAGGTCGCCCCGCGTCAGCCGCGCAATGGCGGCAGGGTCGCCCGCCTCGTCGTGCGCGTAAGGGTGCGTGCCGTAGAGCGCCCGATAAAACGCCTTCCCGGCGACCGTGCCGGGATCGGCCTCGGCTTCGCGGATGGCGGCTATCAGGCGCTGTTTCTCGCGCTTGATCACCGCCTGCGGAAAATCGGGCCGTTGCAGCACGCGCGCCAGCACCTCGAGCGCGGCCGCCTTTTCGGTGGCGGACGACAGGGTGCGCAGCGTGACGCCGGCACGGTCGCGGTCGAAATTCCCCGCCAACACGGCCCCGACATCGGCCAGGCGATGGGCGATGGCGGTGTCGGAAAGGCCGCCCGCGCCCTGATCGAGCAGCCCGTGCGTCAGATGGGCAAGCCCTGCCTTGCCGGCGGGATCGCGCGCACTGCCGGCGGGGAAATCCACCGAAATATCGAGCATCGGCAGCTCGTGGCTTTCGACGAAGATCACCCGCGCGCCCTGCGGCGTTTGCCAGTGCTGGATGGCCAGCGCGGCCTGCGCCGACAGCGGCAGGCTCAGCAGCAGGGCAAAAAAGAAGCGTTGCATTGACACGGCTTTAATTGACATGGCGCACTCCCGACACGGCGGCGCGCTGCGCCTTGGCCTGGAGGGGCTGCGGATCGAGCTCGGCCACGCTCAGCCGGTCGTCCTGCAGCCACTGCCGGGCGGCGGCCTGCACCTCCTGGGCGGTCACCGCACGCAACTTGTCGACCCGGCGCGCCAGCGCCTCGGGCGGCAGGCCGGCGGTCGCGTATTCGCCCAGTTGCATGGCCTGATAAAACAGCGAATCGCGCTGGTAGACGTCGGCCGCGATGACCTGCGCCTTGACCCGCGCGAGTTCCGCCTGGTCGATGCCGTCGCGCTGGATGCGCCGCACTTCCTCGCGAATGGCCTTTTCCAGCGCCGCCACCGATTTGCCCGGCGCCGGTGTCGCATCGATCATGAACATGCCCGGCCCGCGTGCCACGGCGTCGTAGCCCGCGCTCGCGTTCACCGCGATCTGCCGGGTCTTGACCAGCGATTTTTGCAGCCGTGCCGAATCGTTGCCGGAGAGCACGCCCGCGAGAATCTGCAGCGCGTACGGCGCGGTATCCTGTTCCCAGTCCTTGAGCGTGGGCGCATGCCAGGCCATCAGCAGATAGGGCAGCTGCGCCGGCGCCTTGACCACGATGCGCTTCTCGCCAAGCTGCGCCGGCTCGTCCTGCGGCTTGCGCGGCGGCAGCGCGCGCGCCGGCAGCGCGCCGAAATGGCGCCTGGCCAGTTCGATCACCTCGTCGGCCTTGACATCGCCCGCCACCACCAGCGTGGCGTTGTTAGGCGCATACCAGCGCGCATACCAGTCGCGCGCATCCTGCGCGGTCATGTTCGAGAGATCATCCATCCAGCCGATGATGGGGCGGCGGTAGGGATGGGCCTGGTAGGCCGTCGCCATCAGGCGCTCGTACACCACCGACTGCGGCTGGTCGTCGGTGCGCAGCCGGCGCTCTTCCATCACCACCTGGATTTCCTTGGCGAACAGCGCGTCGCTGATGACGAGGTTGGCCATGCGGTCGGCCTCCAGCTGCATCGACAGCGCCAGCCGGTCTTTCTGCATCTGCTGGAAATAGGCCGTGTGGTCGCGGCTGGTAAAGGCGTTTTCACGGCCGCCGGCCGCGGCGATGCGCTTGGAGAACTCGCCCGGCGGCACCGTCTGCGTGCCCTTGAACATCATGTGTTCGAGCACGTGCGCCACGCCGGTGGTGCCGTTGAATTCGTCCAGCGATCCCGCGCGATACCACACCTGGGACACCATCACCGGTGCGCGGTGGTCTTCCTGCACGATCACCCGCAACCCGTTGTCCAGCGTGACATCCGTCACCGCCGCCTGTGCGCTGCCCACCAGCAGCGCCAGCAACATTCCCCGCATGCCGATCATCTCGTTCACCTCTGATTGAATGCATTCCAAGGCTGCCGACCCACTGCTGGCCGAAGCCGTGTGGAGTCGACTGCCTGAATGATAAGATACCGCGTCCGTCAAACTGCTGTGCTGACCGCCTTTATCCGTGTTTAGTTTCTTCAAGTCCAAATCCCCTGCCGCCGAACCGGCTGTCCCCGACGCGCCGGCCGAAGCCGCCGCCCCGCAGCCGGCCGAGCCGCGCCCGGGCTGGGCGCAGCGACTGAAGCAGGGGCTCGCCAAAACCCGCGACCGGCTGGGCGGCCAGCTTTCCGGCCTGTTCGGTGTCGGGCGCAAGATCGACGCCGAACTGTTCGAGGAACTCGAAACCATCCTCATCACCGCCGATGTCGGCGTCGATGCGACCCAGGCGCTGCTCGACACCCTGCAGAAGAAGGTGCGGCGCGAGGGGCTGACCGAGGCCTCCGACCTACAGGCCGCGTTGAAGCAGGCACTGGTCGACCTGCTGACCCCGCTGCAGGCGCCGCTCGACGTCACCCCGCACAAGCCCTTCATCCTCATGCTGGCCGGCGTCAACGGCGCCGGCAAGACCACCACCATCGGCAAGCTCGCCAAGCTGTACCAGGCGCAGGGCCTGTCGGTGCTGCTGGCGGCGGGCGATACCTTCCGCGCCGCGGCGCGCGAGCAGCTGCAGGTCTGGGGCGAGCGCAACAACGTCACCGTGGTGAGCCAGGAAAAAGGCGATTCCGCGGCGGTGATCTTCGACGCCATCCAGGCCGCACGGGCGCGCAGCATCGACGTGGTGCTGGCCGACACCGCCGGCCGTCTGCCGACCCAGCTGCACCTGATGGAAGAGATCAGGAAGGTCAAGCGGGTGATCGAAAAAGCCGCTCCCGGCGCACCGCACGAAGTGCTGCTGGTGCTCGACGCCAACACCGGGCAGAACGCGGTGGCGCAGGTCAAGGCATTCGACGATGCGCTCGGCGTCACCGGCCTCGTCCTCACCAAGCTCGACGGCACCGCCAAGGGCGGCGCCATCGCCGCCATCGCCCAGGCCCGCTCAGGCCCGGCACAGCCGATCCCGGTGCGCTACATCGGCGTAGGCGAAAGCGTGGACGACCTGCGGCCGTTCGACGCGCGCGAGTTCGTCGAGGCGGTATTCGCCGCATGATCGGCTTCAGCCAGGTCACCAAGCGCTACCCCGGCGGGCATGAGGCCCTGTCCGGCGTCGATCTCGCCATCGAGCAAGGCGAGCTGGTTTTCCTGACCGGGCATTCCGGCGCCGGCAAGAGCACCCTGCTGAAGCTCATCGCCGCCATCGAGCGCCCCACCAGCGGGCTGGTGTCGGTCAGCGGCCAGAACATCAACCGCCTGTCGCAGCGTGCCGTGCCGTACCTGCGCCGCAACATCGGCCTGGTGTTCCAGGATCACAAGCTGCTGTTCGACCGCAACGTGATCGACAACGTGATGCTGCCGCTCGACATCGCCGGTTTCGACCGCCGCGAGTCGCTCAAGCGCGCGCGCGCGGTGATCGACAAGGTCGGCCTGTTGAATCGCGAGAAGGCCAACCCGATCAGCCTTTCGGGCGGCGAACAGCAGCGCCTGTGCATCGCCCGCGCGCTGGTGAGCCGCCCCGCCCTGCTGCTGGCTGACGAACCCACCGGCAACCTCGATGCCGGCTATGCCGCCGACATCATGGCGATGTTCCGCGACTTCCATCAGGTCGGCACCACGCTGGTGATCGCCACCCACGACGAGCGCGCCATTACCGCGCTGGGCGGCCGCACGCTGCACCTGGATCACGGCAAGGTCGCGGAGGTGACAGCATGATCGGCTGGCTGCGCCATCAGAGGCACGCGCTGACCGCCGCCTTGTACCGCCTGCGCGTCCAGCCGGTCGCCACCCTGCTCACCGCACTGGCGATGGGCGTGGCGATCAGCCTGCCCAGCGGGCTGTATCTGGCGCTCGGCAATCTCGGCCGGCTGGCGGGCGACCTGCCGGCGCAGCCGGAAATCAGCGTGTTCCTCGACGCCGATGCGTCGGCCGCGCACAAGCAGGCCATCGCCGCGCGGCTGCAGCAGCCGGATATCGCGCAGGCCCGTTATGTGCCCAAGGAGGAGGCGCTGGCCGCGCTCAGTGCGGCGCAGGATCTGGCCGACATCGCCGCCGGCCTGACGCAGAACCCCCTGCCGGACGCCTGGGTGGTGCGCTCCCAGGCAAGCTCGCGCGAGGAACTGGCGCGGGTGGCGGCCGATCTGGCCAGGCTGCCGGGGGTGGCGGAAACCCACCTCGACAGCCAGTGGGCCGAGCGCCTGCAGGCCGCGCTCGCCATCGGGCGCACCGGCGTGTGGCTGCTAACCGGACTGTTTGCCATCGCGCTCATCGCCATCTCGGGCAACGCCATCCGCGCGCTGGTTCTGGCGCGCCGCGACGAAATCCAGGTCAGCCGCCTGATCGGCGCCACCGACCGCTACATTCGCCGCCCCTTCCTTTACCTCGGGGCGCTGCAAGGCCTGCTGGGTGGACTGGCGGCGGGCGGAGTGCTGGCGCTGGCGGGCTGGGTGCTGCACGCGCCCATCGAACGGCTGGCGGGCTTGTACGGTTCGACTTTTCAGCTGCTGCCGCCGACGGAGGCCGAAATTGCCGTTGTGCTGGGGCTGACCACCCTGTTCGGCTGGCTTGGCGCCTGGCTCACGGTGCGGCGCACGCTCCGCCAGGGCATGGCGACACGCTGATTTCATTGCCTTTTGCGGAACCCTCCGCTCTCTTAGCACTCTTATGCCGTGAGTGCTAGAATCATTTGCAAGGGAGTATTCGCAACCATGAGCCAAACGATCGCTTTACCCATACCCGCAGCCTACAGCCTGGATAGCTACATCCAGACGGTCAACCGCTATCCCATGCTCAGCCTGGAAGACGAGCAGCGTCTGGCGCGTGCCTGGCACGACAAGCAGGACGTCGATGCGGCGCGCCAGTTGGTGGTTTCCCATCTGCGTGTGGTGGTCAGCGTGGCGCGGCATTATCTGGGCTATGGCCTGCCGCATGCCGACCTCATCCAGGAAGGCAATGTCGGCCTGATGAAGGCGGTGAAGCGCTTCGACCCCGATCGCGGCGTGCGCCTGGTGTCGTTTGCGTTGCACTGGATCCGCGCCGAAATCCACGAATACGTGCTGAAAAACTGGCGGCTGGTCAAAGTGGCGACCACCAAGCCGCAGCGCAAACTGTTTTTCAACCTGCGCAGCCTGAAACACTCGCTGAAAGCCCTGACGACGCATGAAGCCGACGCCATGGCGCGCGAACTCAACGTCAGCCGCAAGGACGTGCTGGAGATGGAAACCCGCCTGTCGGGACACGATGTGTCGATCGACCCGATGGTGGACGACGGCGAAGAGGGTTACAACCCGCTGGCGCATCTAGCAAGTCCGGACGAAAACCCGGCGCAGCTGCTGGAGCGCGAGCAGACCGAACGCCTGCGCCATAGCGGTCTGGCCACCGCGCTGGAGAACCTGGACGAACGCAGCCGCCGCATTATCGAAGCGCGCTGGCTGACCGAGGGCGCAGCTGCGACCCTGCACGAACTCGCCGCCGAATACGGCGTATCGGCCGAGCGCATACGCCAGATCGAGGCACGCGCCCTGCAAAAAATGCGCGCTACGATCCCCGCCTGATTCGGTTTCCGGCCCCCTTCGGCCATCTTGCAAGGGCGCGGAATACGCGACGGGGGTCTTTGGCTGCCGCCCTTCTTCGGCGCTGCGACCGGTTCCGCCCGGTTCGATTCCGCACAATCCTCGGAGCGGATTTACCTCCATGCTGACAGTGCCCACACATCACCTGGCCGGTTCCGCTCATCCGGGCGCCCGCGCCGGAATATCCGCAGTGCGCCGGCGTGTCGCGCGAAGCGGGGCCGGACAAGCGGGTATCCGCCGCCTGCTCTGCGCTTGCCTCGGCTTCGCTGCCGGCCTGTCCGCAGCGGGCGGCTCAATGGCATCCGAACCGGCCGCATTTGCCGCCACGGCATGGATGCGCCCCGCGCTGCTGGCGGCGTCGCAGGACGCGCCCGCCGGCAGCCCCGATCCGACAGCACAGGAAGACCCGGCAGCCCAGCCCGACGGATACCGCTGGCGCAGGCCGCTGGACGCCCAACCCGACTGGCGGGGCGTCAGCCGCGATGCCGCCTATTTTCTCGGTTACCAATTTGCCGGCCTGGCCGTGCTGTACCTGGCGCCGGAGAGCATTTCTGGCTGGGATAGCGAAGCGAAACAGAACTACAGTTTCAGCAAGTGGCGCAACAATGTCAGCGAACCGGTGTGGGACACCGACCGCTGGTGGATCAATTACGTCCTGCATCCTTACTGGGGCGGCGCTTATTACATCCAGGCGCGGGAACGCGGTTTGGAACGGGCCCAGGCTTTCCTGTATTCCGCGCTGCTATCGACAATCTGGGAGTATGGCGCCGAAGCGCTGGCCGAACCCGTATCCATCCAGGATCTGGTAGTGACGCCGGTGGTCGGCTCGCTCATCGGCGAATATGTTTTTTCCCCGCTACGCCAACGCATCCGCGCCAAACCCGGAAAACTCGACTGGGCGGACAAGACCGTCTTGTTCGTCACCGATCCGCTGGGTGTGCTGAATGCGGAAACAGACCGGTTGCTGGGGGTGAAAACGACATTGCGCTTGCAGCCCATCGGCCAGCGCATGCCCGCACTGGCCGCAGGCGTCGGCGACGCACCCTTGGCTACGCGAGCCAATTTGCGCAGTACTGCGTGGGGCCTGCAATTTAGCGCCGACTGGTAGCCGGACAGGGGCTGCGGGTTGCGCTTGGACCGGAGCCTGTGCGGAAACCCGCACTCACCCCGCAAAACAAAAAGCCCCGCAACAGCGGGGCTTTTTGTTTTGCGGATCAATTCAGAACAGCGAACCGATCACCACGGAAAGAATGCTGATCCACGACCAAACGATCAGTGCCACCACCACCACCATGGGAAAACTCTGAAAAGTCAGAAACTGTTTCATTGCGCGTACTCCATTGAAAGTTGATCGATTTTAATTTACTTGTGCCCGTTTGGGTACTGCTGGTGCCCGCTTGGGTCGTCGTCCTTGCCGCCCAGGCGGCGGGTCGGCAGCAAAGGATCGTCGTCGTCCATCAGGATGCGTTCGGCCGGCCCTTCCAGATCGTCGAACTGGCCGCTTTTGATCGACCAGAACACCCCCACGATGATCAGCAGCACGAACACCCCCGACAGCAGAAACAGAAACCCCAGGATGCCGCTCATGGCACGACCAGCTCCTGGGTGCCGTGGTAATGCACCTCGCCATCCCGCAACAGCCGTAGCTCAACCAGCCAGCGGCCTGCGGCGGGCACCTTCAGCGCCCCGACATACCCCCCCGCCTCGACGCTGCTCATGGGCAGGATCAGCGTGGGCGCTGCAGCGCCCGGCCGCGACAAGCGTAATTCGGCCTCCACGCGATCGACCGGCAGCCCGGTGCGGTCCCGCACCCGGACCTGTAGCGGACGCGTGTTGCCAGGGCTGTCCAGTCCGCTCATCTCGACTTGCCAGCCGAGTTGCGACTCGCGGTGCGCTTCGCTCAGCACCGACGACACCGCCTTGGCCGCGCCCTGGCCATGTGCGACCACGCCGGAAAACCCGCTGTAGACCGCATTGCCGTCGCCCCCCAGCCACCAGCGTGCGATGGGTTCGGGCAGGCCCTTGTTTGCGATGTAAAGCAGGGAGGCATTGATCAGCACCAGGCCGATGAAAAAAGCGGTCAGCAATTTGGGAGCCCAGTGCATGCGCCCGGCGTCGCGCCTGCGGAACTGGGTCAGGGCGAACAGAACCAGCGCCGCGGCGAGGAAAACCGAGATGTGTATGGCCACCACATCCAGTCCCGGCCAATGGCCCACGATAAGCGCGAAATACGTGACCAGCGGAATGAGCCCTGCCAGCGCGGCGCGCAACATCGGCGACAGGCTGCGCACCGCGCCCGCGGCGACGTACAGGACGAACACCGCCGCCAAGCCGCCAAACAGTGTGGTCATTGTGTTCATGGACGCTTCCCCGGGCTGTCGAAACGGACGGCTTCGCTGCGCGCTTCGCCGGCCTTGCCGCGCGGCGTGATGATCATTTCAAAACCTTGCGTCTGTGCCGCCTGCGCAGGAGACAGCCGCACGCTGGCCTGCACCAGTCCGCTGTGGCCAGGCTTGACGGTGATTTCGCGGAAATTGCCGAGATCGAGCGCGTCTACCGGAATCCCGCGTACGCTGATCTGGTAGGTTTGCTCCTGCGCCGCCTTGTTGGTGATGCGGATCTGGTAACGGTTGCGGATGTCGCCGTTCGACAGCACCACGTAGAGCGGCTGGCGGATCTGGTTGACGGTACGGTCGAAGCTGCCCCGGGTGCCGATGCTGTAGACGAGATAGGCGCTCATCAGGATCAGCGCCGCCCCGTAGCCTATCGTTTTCAGGCGCTTCCACTGCACCCTGGGCGGAGCCGGCGTTGCCGCGGCGAGGTTCTTTTCCGAGTCGTAGCGGATGAGGCCGCGCGGAAAACTGAACGAATCCATGATGGTGTTGCAGGCGTCGATGCACAGCCCGCACGAGATGCATTTGTATTGCAGGCCATCGCGGATATCGATGCCGGCCGGGCAGACCTGGACGCACAGACCGCAGTCGACGCAGTCTCCCAGCCCCTTGTCGTGCCGTTCGGCCAGGGTACGCTGGCCGGCGCGCGCGGCCGCCCGCCCATGCACGGCTTCGCCCCGTTTGGCATCGTAATGAACGGCCAGCGTTTCCGGTTCGTACATCACGCTCTGGAAACGCCCATACGGGCAGACATAGGTGCAGATCTGCTCGCGCATCAGGCCGGCGGCGGCGTAAGTGGACAGGGTGAGGATGCTGACCGTGATGTAGGCGGCTGCGGCGGCCTGGCCGGTGAAGAACGCCGCCACCAGCTGCGGCGCATAGGCAAAATAGGCGACAAAGGTCAGGCCGGTCCAGAACGACGCCAGCAGCCACAAGGCATGGGTGCCACCGATCTTGAGTACTTTTTCGCGATTCCACGGCTGGCGATAGAGACGCACCCGCGCCGGCCGCTCGCCCTGGATCGCGTGCTCGATCCAGATGAAGAAATCGGTCCACAGGGTCTGGAAGCAGAAGTAGCCGCAAAACGCGCGTCCGACCAAGCCGGTGACGAAGAACAGCAGGATGGCGGCGATGAACAGCAATAGCGCCAGCCAGATGACGTCCTGCGGATAAACCGTCAGCCCGAAGATCAGAAACCGGCGCCCTGGAAGATCGAACAATACCGCCTGGGCGGGCGCATCCAGCCGCGACCACGGCAGCCACGGCAACAGGAAATAGATCGCGTAGGCGAGCACCAGCACCGACGTTTTGAAACGTCGGAAACGCCCCTTCACCGAACGGGTGAAGATGGGGATGCGCTTCTGATAGAGTCCGAGTTGGTCTTCTAGGCCTGTCTGCATGGTGCGAAAGTGGATATACGAGAAACAAAAGCCCCCGTGAACGGGGGCTTTGCTTATTTCCTCAGTCGACGGCCTTACTGCCCGCCGCCCAGTTCATGAACATAGACCGTCAGAACCTTGATTTGTTCGGGCGAAAGGCGGCCGGCCCATGCGGGCATCACGCCTTTGTTCAGGCCATTGGCGATGACGCTGCGAATGGCCGCGACCTTGCCCTCGGCAGCGTCGGTTGCCGGCACGTTGGCCCACAGCCAGATGTTGTCGGTCAGGTTGGGCGCGCCGATGTCCTTGCGACCCTTGCCATCGCTGCTGTGGCAGTAATAGCAGGCGGCAGTCTCGCTGTGGAACAGCGCGTCGCCGGCAGCCGCCTTGGTGGCGTCGTGCCCGATGCCGGACAGCTTGGCGACATAGTTCGCCAGCTGGTCGATCTGCTCGCCGGCGAGCACTTCGTTGAATGCCGGCATGTAGCCGCGGCGGCCAACCATCAGCGTTTCGTGAATCCTGTCGTACGAGCCGCCGTACAGCCAGTCATCATCGGTCAGGTTGGGAAAGAAACCGGCCACGCCCTGGCCGCCGGCCTGGTGGCAGGGCGCACAGTTGTCGGCAAACAGCGCCTTGCCCGCGGACAGGATGAAGCCGTTCATTTCCGGGTCCTTGGCGATCTGCGCGTACGACATCGCCGACACCTTGTCGAAATAGGGCTTCTGTTCGGCCGCCGCCTGGTTCAGGTCTTCCAGCAGCAGCGCGCGGGTGTTCCAGCTGTGCGTCTTGGTTTCGCCTGCGCTGTTGACGTAGGTGATATCCGAAGCCCCGCCAATCCAGCCTTTACCGATCGGCCACGACGGATAGATGGTCCAGTAGATGATGGCAAAGATCACCGTGGCGTAGAAGGTGTAGACCCACCACACCGGCAGCGGATTGTTGTATTCCTGCAGATCCCCGTCCCAGGCGTGGCCGGTGGTTTGCACAGTTTGAGATTGTAGTTTTTGCTCGCTCATTGCTTGTCCTTCGTGCCTTCCTGATCGTCCAGAAACGGGATGTCGCGGTACGACTCGAGTCGCTTGCTCCGCTTTTTGCTACCGTAGACGTAGATCACGATGCCGATAAAGGTAACGAAAAAAATAATCAGGGCCAAAGGCTTGGTGTTTTCGGGTTTGGAAAACCACATCAGCCATTCCATCTGAATATCCCTGGCTGCGTTCGATCAGCGAACATCGACGAATGCGTCGTCGCTGTATTTGCTGAAATCGACCATGGTGCCCAGCACTTGCAGATAGGCCACCAGGGCGTCCATCTCGGAAATACCGGAACGGTCGCCGTCGTAGTTGCCGAAGTTGGCCTGCTCGACCAGGTTCTTCTGCGCATCGGGAATGTGCAGCTGTTTGGCGACGGTTTCGCCGAACTTGGTCACGTTGGCGTCGTACTCGGCCTGCGACAGCGAATACGGCACGCCGACCTTGCGCAGCGCCTTCATGCGGGCCGCCGTGTCGGAAATATCCAGCTTGGTCGTCAGCAGCCAGGGGTAATTCGGCATCACCGACTCGGGCACCATCGAGCGCGGCGCGACCAGGTGCTGCACGTGCCACTCGTTGGAATACTTGCCCCCCACCCGCGCCAAGTCCGGGCCGGTGCGCTTGGAACCCCACTGGAAGGGGTGGTCGTATTGCGATTCCGCCGCCAGCGAATAATGGCCGTAACGCAGCTTTTCGTCGCGGAACGGGCGAACCATCTGCGAATGGCAGGTATAGCAGCCCTCGCGCTGGTAGATGTCGCGGCCGCGCTGTTCCAGCGGCGTGTACGGACGCACGCCCTCGACCTTTTCAATGGTCTTGTCGATGAAGAACAGCGGCGCAATTTCCACCAGGCCGCCGACGCTGATCGCCAGCATGGTCAACACGGCCATCAGGCCGATGTTGGTTTCAATCCATTCGTGTTTGAAGTTGAAGTTCATGTTTTATCTTCCCTGATTCATGCATGTGCCATCTTGGCGGCCAGCTTGGCGTCCAGCGCAGCGCTTTCGCGCTTGCCCTGGCGGATGGTCATGAACATGTTGTACGTCATCAGCACGGCCCCGGTGAGGAAGAACATGCCGCCGATGGCGCGCATTGCGTAGAAGGGCATCATGGCCGCGACGGATTCCGCGAACGAGTACTGCAGGTTGCCGAACTCGTCGAACGCGCGCCACATCAGGCCCTGGGTGATGCCGGAAATCCACATCGCGACGATGTACAGCACGATGCCGATGGTGGCCAGCCAGAAGTGCCACTCGACCAGCTTGCGGCTGTAAACCGTGGTACCCCACAGCTTGGGCATCATGTGATACAGCGAGCCGAAGGAGATCATCGCCACCCAGCCCAGCGCGCCGGAGTGCACGTGGCCCACGGTCCAGTCGGTGTAGTGCGACAGCGCGTTGACTTCTTTCAGCGACATCATCGGGCCTTCGAAGGTCGACATGCCGTAGAACGACAAGGCGACGATCATGAAACGCATCACCGGGTCGGTGCGCATTTTGTCCCAGGCACCCGACAGCGTCATGATGCCGTTGATCATGCCGCCCCACGAGGGCATCAGCAGCAGGATGGAGAAAGCGGCGGCCAGCGACGACGTCCAGTCGGGCAGCGCGGTCCAGTGCAGGTGGTGGCCACCCACCCACATGTACATGAAGGAGAGCGCCCAGAAGTGGACGATCGACAGGCGATAGGAATAGATCGGGCGGCCGGCCTGCTTCGGCACGAAGTAGTACATCATGCCGAGGAAGGCGGCGGTGAGGAAGAAGCCCACCGCGTTGTGGCCGTACCACCACTGGGTCATCGCGTCCTGGGTGCCGGAGAACAGGCTGTAGGACTTCATCGAAAACAGATCGATGGGCATGGCCAGGTTGTTGAAGGTATGCAGCAGCGCGGTCGCCAGGATGAAGGACAGGTAGAACCAGTTGGCGACGTAGATATGCGGCTGCTTGCGGCGCATGATGGTGCCGACGAACAGGATCAGATAGGTGACCCACACGAGTTCGATCAGGATGTCGATCGGCCACTCCATCTCGGCATACTCGCGCGACTGGGTGTAGCCCAGCACGTAGCTGATATCGGCCAGCACGATCACCGCCATCCAGCCCCAGAAGGTGAAGCTGGCCATGCCGTCCGAAATCAGCCGGGTCTGGCAGGTACGCTGGACGACATAGTAGGAGGTGGCAAACAGCGCCGAACCGCCAAAACCGAAAATCACCGAGGTGGTGTGGACGGGACGGAAGCGCCCGAACGAGAAATACGGGCTATCGAAATTCAGAAACGGCCAAGCCAGTTCGGAGGCGATATACACGCCCACGAACATGCCGATCACTGCCCAGACCAGCGACATGACGGAAAATTTCTTTACGATATCAAAGTTGTACTGCTCCGCACCGGAATATGTGGTTACCGCCATCGACCGCTCCTGTTGTATCCGAAATAGCGCGTATCGCCGCGCTCAAGCAGCATATGCTTATATTAAAAAACTGCGGGATTATATGACGCCGGGCCATCAGCCCGCAAGCTGAAAAACCCTGTTCAGGATGCGGCCAATAGCGTCTTCAAGTCTTGCGCGATCGCGTCTGGGCTGCTTCCGTAAGGCACAAGCAGCCTCAAACGCCCATTTGGATCATAGACATAGGTTCCGGCACTGTGGTCGATCAAATAGTCGTCCGCCGCCTTGACCGCGGTTTTTTGATAGACCACCTTGTATTCCTTCGCCAGCCGCCTCAGCGTGTCCGCGTCGGCGACCATGCCCAGAAAGCTCGGGTTGAAGGCCGGCACAAACTGCTTCAGCAGGTCCGGGGTATCGCGCTGCGGGTCCACCGTCACGAAAATCACCTGCACCCGGTCGGCCTGCTGCCCCAGTTGCTGCAATGCGGCCGCAAAATCCGACAGCGTGGTGGGGCAGACATCCGGACAGTGGATATAGCCAAAGAAAATGGCTACGGCCTTGCCCTTGAAATCCGCCAGCGTGCGCACCCTGCCATTGTGGTCGGTCAGCCTGAAATCGCGCGCGAAGGCGGCACCGGTGATATCGGTCGCCAGGAATGTCGGGGGTTGCGGGGCGGGCTGGCAGCCCGCCAGTGCGAGCGCAGCCGCGACGCCGGCTGCGGCCAGCCAGCCGGTCACGCCTTGATCTGCTCGAACAGCTGCCCCGGAACGTCGGCCAGGCGGTATTTGCCGGATTCAACGGCCTTCGCCAGTTTTTCCAGTGTCGTCTCCTGCAGCAGGTCGATGATTTTTTTCTTTACCGGAACCCAACGGAAATGCAGCGGACAGGCGGTTTCGTCGCTGCATTTCTTCAGCCCCAGCAGGCAACTCTGGGTAAACGCCG
>NZ_MKUG01000089.1 GCF_001897685.1 Thiobacillus sp. 65-1402 | reverse complement strand
CCGCCGACCTGCCCTCGGTCGATGTGATGCATGACGGCCAGAAAGTCACGATCATGCGCAATCAGGACCAGAAAAACACCATCAATCCCGATTTCGCCAAGACCTCGCGCAAATGCCCGCCTTTCTGCATTCAGCCGGGCGAGCTGGCGGCAGGCGTCGATACCATCGGAGAGCTTGAGATCATTCATTACCTGAAAAAAATGAGCGACGGCGACAAAACCATCATGGTGGTGGATTCGCGTACGCCTGACTGGGTCGAAAAAGGCACGATCCCCGGTGCGGTCAACATTCCGTGGGACAAGCTCAACATCGGCAAGTCGGATCCCATCACCGTGCAGGAGATCCTTGAAAAGCATTTCGGCGTCAGGAACCAGGATGGTTTCTACATGTTCGACAATGCCAAAACCGTCGTCATGTTCTGCAACGGCCCCTGGTGCGGCCAGTCGCCGACCAACATCAAAGGCCTGCTGAAAATCGGCTACCCGGCGAATAAAATCAAATGGTACCGGGGCGGCATGCAGGACTGGGAAGCGCTGGGACTGACCACGGTCAAGCCCGCGAAATAACCACGCACTGCCAGCAGCAGCAAAAACGGGGCGTCATGCCCCGTTTTTCATCCCCGCCCCGTAGACACCTGGTGCGCTCCACGCTGCGCGGGGAAGTGTCGATCCGGCTCTAGACGTGCGGCGTAACGGGCGGCAGCACCGAGGCCGGCGCCGCCTCGATGGCGACGATCTCGAACTGCATCGCGGCTAGGTCGGCCATGATGTAGGTGGGGGGGGCGCCGACGCCGCCGACGGTGCCGGGGTTGACCAGCCAGGCGTGTCCGCCTTTGACCGTGGTCACTTGCGAGATGCTGGATTTGTGATCGTGGCCGCAGCACACCAGGTCGTAGTCGCCAGTGCAGGCGAGCGCCTGCGCGTAATGCGGGTAATGCACCAGGAACAGATTGCGGCCGGCCAGGGTGAAGGCGGCGTCCTGGCCGTGATAGCGCACCACGCTGTTGGGCTCGGCTGCCAGCCGGCTCATGTTGTAGAGGTCGCCGGTGTTGTTGCCGTGGATGACGTGCACCGGCAGTTCGTATTTCTGCAGCACGCGCAACGTGGTCGGCGCGACCACGTCGCCGCAGTGCAGCACCGCCTCCGCCCCGTGCGCCTTGGCGTGCTCGACCGCCGCGCCCAACAGGCGGCGGTTGTCGTGGGAGTCGGAGAGGATGCAGACTTTCATGGTTGTTTGGGATCCAGGGGCTAGGAGTGAGGGATTGGGGGGCTTTGTGCGGCTTCGCCGCTCATTCCCTGGTCCCTGGCTCCTGAATCCTGGCCCCCTAGAAGGCCGGCTTGTCCTTGGCGTTGCGGTAGCGCTCGACGCCGGCGAGGATCTCGGCGCGCGCGTCGTCGATGCCGACCCAGCCTTCGACCTTGACCCATTTGCCGTTTTCGAGATCCTTGTAGTGCTCGAAGAAATGGGAGATCTGCGCCAGCAGCAGCGGCTGGAGGTCTTCCGGCTTCTCGACACCCTTGTACAGGCCGCACAGCTTGTCGACCGGCACTGCCAGCAGCTTGGCGTCGACGCCGGCTTCGTCGGTCATCTTCAGCATGCCGATGGGGCGGCAGCGCACCACCACGCCGGTGATCAGCGGAATCGGCGTCACGACCAGCACGTCGACCGGATCGCCGTCTTCCGACAGGGTGTGCGGAATGTAGCCGTAGTTGCAGGGATAGTGCATGGCGGTCGACATGAACCGGTCGACGAACATGGCGCCGGATTCCTTGTCGACTTCGTACTTGATGGGTTCGCCGTGGGCGGGAATTTCGATGATGACATTGAAGTCATCCGGCAGATTGCGGCCGGAGCTGACGCGGTCGAGACTCATGGGATATCGGGGGTTGAACGGGAAAGGCGGGCATTATACCTGCCCCCGCCCCGCCTCCGCACCGCGGGTGCGCCCGACTGCCGTTTCTAGGATAATCCCGCTATTTGCATGACGCTCTTCGCCCCCGCTTCCCAGCCTTCCGGCCCCCAGCGCAGCCAGTCCGGCCTCGCCGGCGCAGCCGATGCGCTTTATCTGGCCGAACTGGCGCGCCACGCCGCGCCGCTCGCCGTGGTGTGCGCCAGCGCGTGGGACGCCAACCGGCTGGCCGAGGAACTGCGCTGGTTCGATCCCGAGTTGCGGGTGTGCGCCTTTCCCGACTGGGAAACCCTGCCCTACGACACGTTTTCGCCGCACCCGGACCTGATTTCCGAGCGGCTGGCGACGCTGTACCAGATTTCGCGCGGCGAGTTCGACATCGCCGTGGTGGCGCTGTCCACCGCGCTGTACCGGCTGGCGCCGCCGGCCTTCATGGCCGCCCACACTTTCTTCCTCAAGCAGAAGGACACCCTCGACGAAGCCGCCTTTCGCGCGCAGATGGCGCTGGGCGGCTATACCCACGTCAATCAGGTATTCGCGCCAGGCGAATTCAGCGTCCGCGGAGGATTGATCGACCTGTTCCCCATGGGCAGCGCGCTGCCCTACCGCATCGACTTGTTCGACAATGAAATCGAGACGCTGCGCGCGTTCGATATCGACACCCAGCGCAGCATCTATCCGGTGAGCGAAATCCGCCTGCTGCCCGCGCGCGAATTCCCGTTCGACGAGGCCGGCATCACCCGCTTCCGGCAGAATTTCCGCGAGCGTTTCGAGGGCGACCCGTCCAAGTCCAAGCTGTACAAGGATGTCAGCAACGGCCTTGCGCCGGCCGGCATCGAGTATTACCTGCCGCTGTTTTTCGAGGAAACGGCGACGCTGTTCGACTATCTGCCCGCTGCCACGCGGCTGGTGGCGCACGGCGCGCTCGACCCTGCCGGCCAGGCGTTCTGGGCCGACGCGCAAGGCCGTTACCGCCTGCTGTCGGGCGACAAGGACCGCCCGCTGCTGCCGCCGGCCGACCTGTTCCTGCCGACCGACACGTTCTTCAGCCTGGCCAAGGGCTACACGCGACTCGACCTGGAACAGGGCGGCGACGGACTGGCCCGCCGTGTCCCGCCCATTTCGGTCGACCGCCGCGAAGCCCATCCGGTCGCCAAGCTGCAGGGCTTCATCGACGGATTCAAGGGCACGGCACTGATCGTCGCGCCGTCGGCCGGGCGGCGTGAAACCCTGCACGAATACCTTTCCGAACACGGCCTCCACGCCGCGCTGTGCGAAAGCTGGGCCGATTGCCGGCAGCACGCCGAGCGCATTCTGCTCACCCACGGCCCGCTGGCCGAAGGCTTCGTCACGTCGGACGGCCAGTTCGCCGTCATCACCGAAACCGAGCTCTACGCCATCCCGCCGAAGACCCGGCGCGCGCGCGAGGCCCGCGCCACGCAGATCGACAACCTGCTGCGCGACCTCTCGGAGCTGAAACCCGGCGACCCGGTGGTGCACGCGCAGTACGGCGTCGGCCAGTACCTCGGCCTGATCAACATGGACCTCGGCGACGGCGACACCGAGTTTCTGCAGCTCGAATACGCCAAGGGCGACAAGCTCTACGTGCCGGTCGCCAACCTGCACCTGATCTCGCGCTACAGTGGCGCCGGCGAGGGCGCGGCGCCGCTGCACAAGCTCGGCACCGACCAGTGGGAAAAGGCGCGCCGCCGCGCCATGCAGGCGGCGCGCGACACCGCCGCCGAGCTGCTCAACCTGTACGCGCTGCGCGCGGCGCGCGAGGGCCACGCGTTCCAGTTTTCGCCGCACGACTACGAGGCCTTCGCCGAGGGCTTCGGCTACGAGGAAACCCCCGACCAGGCCGCTGCGATTGCCGCGGTGATGGCCGACATGCAGTCGGGCAAGCCGATGGACCGCCTGGTGTGCGGCGATGTCGGCTTCGGCAAGACCGAGGTGGCGCTGCGCGCCGCCTTCATGGCGGTGATGGGCGGCTACCAAGTGGCGGTGCTGGTGCCGACCACGCTGTTGGCCGAGCAGCACTTCAACAATTTCTCCGACCGCTTCTCAGCCTGGCCGGTGAAGCTCGCCGAGCTGTCGCGCTTCCGCACCGCCAAGGAGCAGACCGAGGCGCTCGAAGCGCTGAAAGAAGGCAGGATCGACATCGTCATCGGCACCCACCGGCTGATCCAGAAGGACGTCAAGTTCGCCCGCCTGGGACTCGTCATCATGGACGAGGAACACCGCTTCGGGGTGCGCCAGAAGGAGCAGCTGAAGGCCTTGCGCGCCGAGGTCGACGTGCTGACGCTGACCGCCACGCCGATCCCGCGCACGCTGGCGATGTCGCTCGAAGGCATCCGCGATTTCTCGGTGATTGCCACCGCGCCGCAGAAACGGCTGGCGGTGAAGACCTTCGTGCAACCGTTTTCCGGTGGACTGATCCGCGAGGCGGTGCTGCGCGAACTGAAGCGCGGCGGCCAGATCTATTTCCTGCACAACGAAGTCAGCACCATCGAGGCGATGCGCGAGCGGCTGGAAAAGCTGCTGCCGGAGGCGCGTATCCGCGTCGGCCACGGCCAGATGGGCGAGCGCGAACTGGAACAGGTGGTGCGCGACTTCTATCAGCAGCGCTACGACATCCTCTTGTGCACCACCATCATCGAAACCGGCATCGACATCCCCACCGCCAACACCATCCTGATCAACCGCGCCGACAAGTTCGGACTCGCCCAGTTGCATCAGCTCCGGGGCCGCGTCGGGCGCTCGCACCACCAGGCCTTCGCCTACCTGCTGGTGGAAGAGGACCGTACCTTGACGCCGCAGGCGAAGAAGCGGCTGGAGGCGATCCAGTTGATGGAGGAGCTGGGTTCCGGCTTCCATCTCGCCATGCAGGATCTGGAAATCCGCGGCGCCGGCGAAGTGCTGGGCGACAAGCAGAGCGGCGAGATCCTCGAAGTCGGCTTCTCGCTCTACAACGACATGCTGGCCGGCGCGGTGGCGAGCCTGAAGGCCGGCAAGGAGCCCGACATGAGCCAGCCGCTCGGCGTGGTGTCCGAGATCAACCTGCACCTGCCCGCGCTGCTGCCGGAAGACTATTGCCCCGACGTGCACGAACGGCTGGTGCTGTACAAGCGCCTGGCGAGCGCCCATGACGCCGAGGAACTGACCCTGCTGCAGGAAGAACTGGTCGACCGCTTCGGCCGCCTGCCCGACCCGGCGCGCGCGCTGCTCGACACCCACCGTCTGCGGCTGGCCGCCCGCCTGCTCGGCATCATGAAGGTCGATGCCAATGCGGACAGCATCCTGCTGCAATTCGTGCCGCAGCCGCCGATCGATCCGGGCCGCATCATCCAGCTCATCCAGACCCGTCGCGACATCAAGCTGGCAGGTGAAAACCGCCTGCGCTGGCATGCGTCGTCCCCCCCCGACGCACGGGCGGCGAATGTCGTCTCCATGTTCAATTTTTTGAATTAAGTATTTGAAGACAAATCAAGATGAATCTGATCGTTCAGGGAAAAACCGTCTCCACCCCCAGTCTCGAGGCACTCGCCAAGCTGGCCGCCGCAGCAGCGATTGAAACGGTTTCAGCCACGACATTCCGGCTGGCGGGGGCCGACGACAGTCGGCGCGCCGAAATCGCCGCCTATTGCGACGCCCACGCCCTCGACTGCGGCTGGGTGCCTGCCGAGCGCCGCATCCGCGACTTTGGCCTGCTGGTGATGGACATGGACTCGACCCTCATCACCATCGAGTGCATCGATGAAATTGCCGACATGCATGGCCTGAAACCGCAGGTGTCGGCCATCACCGAAGCCGCGATGCGCGGCGAGATCGACTTTGCCGAAAGCCTGCGCCGGCGGGTTTCCCTGCTGGCCGGGCTGGACCAATCCGCGCTGCAACGGGTGTACGACGAGCGGCTGCAGCTCTCGCCGGGCGCCGAAGCCCTGCTGGCCGCCGCCCGCGCCGCCGGGATCAAGACCCTGCTGGTGTCGGGCGGATTCACCTTCTTTACCGAACGGCTGCAGTCCCGCTTGGGACTGGACTACACTGCAGCCAACTCGCTGGAAGTGGCCGGCGGAAAATTGACCGGGCGCGTGCTCGGCGATATCGTGGACGCCCAGGGCAAGGCCGACTGGCTCAACCGGGTGCGCATTGGGCTGAATCTGGCCCGTTCCCAGGTGATCGCCATGGGCGACGGCGCGAACGACTTGAAAATGATGGCTGAGGCCGCCCTCAGCATCGCCTACCACGCCAAGCCGGTGGTGCGCGCACAGGCCAGCCATGCCTTGAACCAGGTCGGGCTGGACGGGGCGATCCCGCTCCTCGGCGGCTAAAGAAACATCCCGGGCGGCCGATAAACCATTTGAGTACTCGGCCAGTCAAAGATCGAACAACAGCGACCAGGAATCCCCGTGAAAATCGACAAGCGCATCACCCCTCCCGCCGCCGCCAAAGTCTCAGCCGCCAAAGGCAAGGGAGCGGGAAAAACGGCCGCCCCCGCAGCGGGTGGCGGCGATTCGCTGACGCTGACCGAATCGAGCACCCGCATCCGTTCGCTGGAATCCCAGCTGGCTGCGACCGACATCGCGGATGCCGGCAAGATCGAGGCGGTCAAATCCGCGCTTGCCAACGGCACCTTCACCGTCGATGCCGAAGTGGTGGCCGACCGCCTGATCGACCACACCAAAGAAGCCCTGCGCAAACGTCCGCGTAAAAAGTAGAATCAAGCCTCGAATATTCTTTCGGGGTTCAGCATGAGCGAAATCGTTTTAGCCGTAACCGGCATGACCTGCGGCGGCTGCGTCAACAGCGTGCAGAAGGTGTTGGCCGCATTGCCGGGTGTGCACAGCGTCGAGGTCACGCTCACGCCGGCTCAGGCGCGCGTGGCATACGATCCTACCCGGATCGACCGTGCCGCGCTGGAACAGGCCGTCGTCAACGCCGGCTTTGGCGTAGCCGCCTGAAACGCCGGCCCTGCGCCCGGGTTTCATTCAGGCCTGATCGCACAGCTTTTCCAGGGGCTGCGGGCGGTGTATGCCGCTCCCCTGCACATAGTCCACCCCGATCTGCCTCAGCAGCGCCAGGATCTGATCCGACTCGACATACTCGGCCACCGTTTTCAGCCCCATCTGGTGGCCGATGCGGTGTATGGCTTCGACCATTGAACGATCGATCGGGTTGTTCATGATGTCGCGCACGAATGCGCCGTCGATCTTGAGGTAATCCACTTTCAGGTTCTTCAGATAAGTGAAGGACGACAAGCCGCTGCCGAAATCGTCCAGCGCGAAGCTGCACCCGAAGCCGCGCATAGCCTCGATGAAATCGTTGACCACGGCGAGGTTGCCGATGGCCGCCGTCTCGGTGATTTCAAAGCACAGGTGCGGTCCCAGGACGGGGTTTTCCTGCAGCCGCGCCAGCAGCATGCTGCGAAAAGCCGGGTCTTTGAGCGACGCCCCCGACAGGTTGACCGCGAACAGGTAACGCAACGCGCAGCCTGCCGCCAGATACTGCCGGCACAGGCGCAGCGCATCCTCGATCACCCAGCTGTCGAGCGCGGGCATGATGGAATAACGCTCGGCTGCCGGGATGAAAGCCATCGGCAGAATTTCGCTGCCGTCGTCGTCCACCATCCGCAGCAACAGTTCGACGTGGCGGGTGGATTCCGCTGCGCCGTCGGTGCGGCGGATTTCCTGCCACGACAAACGCAGGCGCTGCTCTTCCAGCGCCCGCTGAATCCGCGTCACCCATTGCATTTCGCCGCGGTGGCGCACCAGATCGGAATCGCGGCTTTCATACACGTGAATCTGGTTGCGGCCGCGGTCTTTTGCCACATAACACGCGGCATCCGCCGCCGACAGCAGGCCCGCTGCGGTGCCGCTGTCGCGGTTGATCGCCACCATGCCGACGCTCATGCCGACCGAGAAAATGCGTTCCCCCCATTTGAAGCGGAAGCGCTGCACCTCGGCGCGGAAACTGTCCGCCACTTCCAGCGCGCCCGGGATGCTGCAATTTTCCAGCAGCAGCGCAAACTCGTCGCCTCCCAGGCGAGCCAGCGTATCGCGTTCGCGCAGCTTGCCTTTCAGCAGCAGGGCCAACTGGCGCAGCAACTCGTCACCCGCCGCATGGCCGCAGGAATCGTTGATCACCTTGAATTGATCGAGGTCCATGTAACACAACGCATGTTCGCGATCTTGCTGCATGGCCGACAGCAGGGCGCGCTCCAGCCGCTGTTCGAATTCACGGCGATTGATCAGCCCCGTCAAGGCATCGTGGCTGGCCTGATAAACCAGGCGCGCCGTGGCCCGGTCGATTCTTTCCTGCATCTGATCCTGCATCGTCTGCAAATGCGCCGCCATGTGATTGACGCCGCGTTGCAGCATGCCCAGTTCGGCTTGTCCGCTCAGTTCCACCCGCTCGTCCAGGTGTCCCTCGCCAATGCGGCTGACGGTATGCGTCAAGGCCAGAATCGGCCGCGTGATCTGGCGCCCGATACGCCACGCCAGATAGAGGCTGACGCCCAGCCCCGCCAGCAGGATGGCCAGGCTGCGCAGGATCGCATCGCGCTGGCTCTTGATGGTGGCGCTGCGCGATACGTCCAGGCCGACCCAGCCCAGCAGCCGGGTCTGGGTACCCTGCGGCACCGCCCGTTCGCCGCTCGCATGGAAATCATCCACCACCACCTCGGTACGCGTGACCGGCGCGTAATACACCAGCCGGTCCTTGTATTCGATCTGGCGGATGCGATCCACCGGCAGCCCCCCCTGCTCAGGATAGGTCCATGCCCCGAGGCCGACCTGAGCCAGCCTCTGGCCGCTATCGGTGAATACCGCCACCCCGCGGATATCGGGCTCGATCGCCGCTTTTTCGAGCAGGGTCTGCAGCACCTCGATATTGCCCGAGGCCACGCCATATTCGGCCGCTGGCGCCAACTGGCGCGCAATCGCCACGGCACGGGTGCGCAACGATTGATCCAGATCGTCGATTTTCCCGGTAATGAGCTGAAACAGCAGCAGGACCCCGACAATCGCCACCGGCATCATGGCCAGAACCATGGCGCGCCCCCGTATCCCCAATGAAGCCGCCATCAGCGTCCCCCTCCCAAACGTTTTTCCAGTTCGGCTGCCGGCGGCAAGGCAAAGCCGAGCGAACGCGCCACCTGCTCATTGATCGAAATGCTGAAATAGGCAGGGGGGGCCGGCGACGGCAGACGCGCCGCTCCGCCCTGCAAGACGCTGCCTACCCATTCGGCAGTCTGGCGGCCGATCTGCGCCGGGCTGGAATGCAGCGACAACAATGCCCCCGCCCGCGTCAGCGAACGCGAATAGCCCAGCACCGGGTCGCGGTAGCGGTAGGACGTGAGCAGAATGCTTTGCGCCGTATTGCGGTTGAACACCTGCGAATCGGGAAAGGCCAGCAATAGATCAGCCTCGGACAACACGTTTTCAAGCTGGGGGATCAACCGTTCATCCTCGGCCAGGGTGGCGTGCGTCAGGCTGAGCCGCTGCGAACGCAAGGCCTCGTCCAGTTCCGTCAGCAGCCCGCCCTGTTCCCTGCTCAACAACACGCCCACACGTCGCACTTCGGGAAAAGCCAGGCGGATCAACTGTGCCTGCCGCTCGAACGGTTGATCCAGATAGATTGCCGATGCGCTGCGGCGGCCGCCGTCGCTCAGGCGGGCGCGCCCGCTTTTGAGATACCACGCCCGTGGCACCAGTACCGCCAGCACCGGCGACCGCGTCGGAAGCGCCGCCACTACTTCAGCTGCGTGCACCCCCACGGCAACGGTCAATCGGGCCTCGTTCAAAGAGGGGGTGGTCAATCCATCGGCATCCATCCGGCTGACCTCGTGAGGCGTGTCGTCCAGATGCGCACGGATGACCTGATAGACCTCCTGGTAGGGAGCCGAGTCGTC
>NZ_MKUG01000088.1 GCF_001897685.1 Thiobacillus sp. 65-1402 | reverse complement strand
GGCGCGGTGCCTTGCGGGTGCGCATTTTGCCGTTTCTGGATCAGGACACGTACGACTGCCTGTTATGGGCGTGTGGCCTTAATTTTGTGCGGGGCGAAGATTCCTGCGTGCGGGCCCAGTGGGCTGCGCATCCATTGGTTTGGCAGGCCTATCCGCAGGCCGGGGCGGCGCACTGGGTCAAGCTGGATGCGCTGCTGGCGCGTTACACGGCGGGGCTGGACGCTGCGGCGGCGCGGGCGGTGGCGGATATGTGGCAGCATTGGAACGGCCAGCCCGGTACGCCGGGTATGGCGCAATGCTGGGCAGCGTGGCGGGCGCAGCAGGGCCCGATCGAGCACCATGCACACGGCTGGCCCGGGCGGCTCGCCGCAGCCGGACGCTTGACCGACACCCTGGTTGACTTTGTGGAAAATAAGTTAAGATAGCGAGTTTTCTAAAATTTAACAGCTACCGCAGCAGACACATCCATGAAAATCGCACAGGAACTCCGCGCCGGCAACGTCGTGATGATCGGCAAAGACCCGATGGTGGTGCAAAAGGCCGAATTCTCGAAATCGGGCCGCAACGCCTCCGTCGTCAAAATGAAACTGAAGAACCTCCTCAACGGTTCCGGCATGGAAAGCGTCTACCGCGCCGACGACAAGTTCGAAACCGTCAACCTCGACCGCAAGGAATGCACCTATTCCTACTTCGCCGACCCGCTGTATGTGTTCATGGACGGCGAGTACAACCAGTACGAAGTCGAAGGCGAGAACCTCGGCGATGCGCTGAACTATCTCGACGACGGCATGCCGGTCGAAGTGGTGTTCTACGATGGCAAAGCGATCTCGGTCGAGATGCCCACCACCGTCATCCGCGAGGTCGAATACACCGAGCCCGCCGTGCGCGGCGACACCTCGGGCAAGGTGATGAAGCCGGCACGCATCAAGCCCACCGGGTTCGAACTGCCGGTGGCCGCCTTCGTCGAGATCGGCGACATGATCGAGATCGACACCCGCACCAACGAGTTCAAGCGCCGCGCCAACTGAGTTCCGGTACTTGTCCATGAAAAAGGCAGCTTCGGCTGCCTTTTGTTTTTTGCTGTCCGCCCCCGGCGTTAAAATAGCGGGCTGTTTCCGCGTGCCCGCCCCATGACCGATCCGCGTTTCATCCATCTTCGTCTGCATACCGAGTATTCCGTCACCGATGGCCTGGTGCGGATCGGCGAGGCGGTGGGACGGGCGCGCGAAACGGCCATGCCGGCACTCGGGGTGAGCGATCTTTCCAACACCTTCGGCTGGGTGAAGTTCTATCGCGCCGCGCGCGGCGCCGGCATCAAGCCGGTATTCGGCTGCGACGTATGGGTGACCAATGCTGCGGACAGGAACCGACCCTCACGCCTGTTGCTGCTGGTGCAGCACCGCGCGGGCTATCGCCGCCTGTGCGAACTGCTGGCCCGCGCCTATCAGGAAAACCTCCACCGCGGCCGCGCCGAAATCGACCCGGCCTGGCTGGCCGAGGACGCCGACGGCCTGCTGGCGCTGTCGGGCGGCGACGCCGGCAACGTCGCACAGGCTATCCTCGACGACAAGCCCGCTGTCGCGCGCGCTGCCGCCGAAGCCTGGGCCGCGCTGTTCCCGGGACGCTATTACCTTGAGCTGCAGCGCTTCGGCCAGCCGCATACCGAACGCCTGATCGATGGCCTGCTCGACCTCGGCGCGGCGCTGAACCTGCCGGCAGTCGCCACCCATCCGATCCAGTTCATCGCGCCGGACGATTTCAAGGCGCACGAGGCGCGTGTCTGTATCGCCGAAGGCATGATGCTGGGCGATCCGCGGCGCCCGCGGCCGTTCACCACCGAGCAGTATTTCAAGACGCCGGACGAAATGGCGGAGTTGTTCGCCGACCTGCCCGAAGCCTTGCAGAACAGCGTGGAAATCGCCAAGCGCTGCAACCTTACGCTGGAACTCGGCAAGAGCCGGCTGCCCGATTTTCCGACCCCCGGCGGCATGAGTCTCGACGACTACATGCGGCAGCGCGCTTTCGAAGGCCTGCACGAACGCATGGCCCAGCTTTATCCCGATGAAGCCCAGCGCGCCGCAAGACTGCCGGAATACACCAAACGGCTCGAATTCGAACTCGGCACGATCATCCAGATGGGTTTCCCCGGCTACTTCCTGATCGTTGCCGACTTCATCAACTGGGCCAAGAACAACAACGTGCCGGTGGGGCCGGGGCGCGGCTCCGGCGCGGGTTCGCTGGTCGCCTACAGCCTGCGCATCACCGACCTCGACCCGCTGGCCTACGACCTGCTGTTCGAGCGTTTCCTCAACCCCGAGCGGGTGTCGATGCCCGACTTCGATATCGACTTCTGCCAGGATGGGCGCGACCGCGTGATCCAGTACGTGAAGGACAAGTACGGCCACGCGGCGGTGTCGCAGATCGCCACCTTCGGCACCATGGCGGCCAAGGCGGTGCTGCGCGACGTCGGCCGCGTGCTCGACCTGCCGTATCTGTTCGTCGACAAGTTCGTCAAGCTGGTGCCCAACGAGCTGGGCATCAGCCTTGCCGAGGCGCGCGAGAAGGAACCGCAGATCGACGAACGCGCACGTAACGAGGAGGAGCTCGCCGAACTGCTGCCGCTGGCGGAAAAGCTCGAAGGCATCACCCGCAACGTCGGCATGCACGCCGGCGGGGTGCTGATCGCGCCGGGGAAGCTGACCGATTTCTGCCCGCTGTACCAGGCCGAAGGCTCGGACGCGGCGGTGTCGCAGTTCGACAAGGACGACGTCGAGGCGATCGGGCTGGTCAAGTTCGACTTTCTCGGCCTGCGCACGCTGACGATCCTGGCGGAGGCGGTGCGCTTCGTGCAGCGTCACGAGGACCGCAAAAATTTCCGCCTGGAGGATTTGCCGCTCGACGATCCGGCGGTATACAAGCTGTTTGCCGCCGGCAACACCACTGCGGTGTTCCAGTCCGAATCGCGTTCGGCCAAGGATCTGGAAAAGAAGCTGAAAGGCGACTGCTTCGAGGACATCATCGCGCTGATGGCGCTGAACCGGCCGGGCCCGCTCGGCTCCGGCATGGTGGACGACTTCATCGCGCGCAAGCAGGGCAAGCAGAAGCCGGAGTATTTCCACCCCGACCTCGAGCCGGTGCTGAAATCGACCTACGGCATCATCGTCTACCAGGAACAGGTGATGCTGGTGGCGCAGATCCTGGCGGGCTACAGCCTCGGTGCCGCCGACATGCTGCGGCGCGCCATGGGCAAGAAAAAACCCGAGGAAATGGCCCAGCAGCGCACGATCTTCCTCGAAGGCGCGGCCAAACGCGGGGCCGACACCAAGGTCGCCGAACGCCTGTTCGACCTGATGGAGAAATTCGCCGAATACGGCTTCAACAAGTCGCACTCGGCGGCCTACGCGCTGGTGGCGTACCACACCGCCTGGCTCAAGGCCTACTACCCGGCCGAATTCATGGCGGCGACGATGTCGTCGGAAATGTCCGACACCGACAAGGTGCGCGTGTTCTACGAGGACTGCCGTGCCAACGGGCTGACCATGCTGCCGCCCGACATCAACCTGTCGGTCTATCGTTTCGAGCCGGTCAGCAAAACCGAGATCCGTTACGGCCTGGGTGCGATCAAGGGCAGCGGCGAAGCGGCGATCGGCGCCATCGTCGCCGAGCGCGAGGCCAACGGCCCGTACAAGGGGCTGTTCGACCTGACACGGCGCGTCGACAAGCGCTACCTTAACCGCCGTGTACTCGAAGCGCTGGTGAAGGCGGGCGCATTCGACGCGCTCAACGACCATCGCGCAAGCCTGATGGCGTCGGTCGGCGCTGCGCTGGAAACCGCCGACCGCGCGGCGCGCAGCGGCGGCCAGGTGGGCCTGTTCGGCGAAGCGCTGGATGGCGGCGGCGAGGAACTGGTCGAGGTTCCGGTGTGGCCGGAGCAGGAGAAACTGCTGCAGGAAAAGTCCGCGCTCGGTTACTTCTTCAGCGGCCACCCCTTCACCTCCTACCTCGCCGAGGTGTCCAGCTTCGCCAAAAGGCAGCTCGATAGCCTGGAGCCCTCGCGCGATCCGGTGATGCTGGCCGGCATCGTGGTGTCGCTGCGCACCCAGATGACGCGCCGCGGCAAGATGCTGATCCTGCTGCTGGACGACGCCACCGCGCAGGTCGAGGTGGTGATCTTCAACGAGCTTTACGAGCAAAATCGCCATCTGCTGAAGGACGACACCCTGCTGGTCATCGAGGGCAAGGTCAACCGCGACGACTACTCGGGTGGCGTGCGGGTGACGGCAGAGCGGATCTACGACCTCGCCGGCGCGCGCACCCGCTTTGCCCAGGGCCTGCGGCTGACGTGCAACGGGCAGTCAGGCGGCCGCAAACTGGCTGAATTGCTCGCACCCTACAAGGCGCAGGAGGGGGGGTGTCCGGTATGGGTCGATTATTGCAATCCTGGCGCGTGTTGCCGTGTGCGCCTGGGTGAGGAGTGGCGGGTGCGCCTGGACGACCGGCTGCTCGAGTCGCTGGGAGGCTGGCTGAAGCCCGAAGCCGTGAACGTGATTTACTGAATGCCGGGCGACGCGGGAATCCCGGCTGAAGTTTTTTCAAAAAGGTGTTGACATGAAATCAATTATATTAGATTATTCTAATAACGCTGAGGTCGCTGCAATAGCACTCGGTGTTGTCTCCTCCAATCCTCCTCCTTTGGTGGATATTCAGCCCGGCTCCTGAGCCGGGCATTTTTTTGCCTGCTGCCTGGGCGAGGGCGAGGCGGCATCCCGGCGCCGGGCTAATCGACCCGTTTCTCGAACCCGCTGAACCGGCCGCACGTTTCGCTGAGCTCGATGCGCTCCACCCGCGCCAACGGCGGTCCGCTGCGTGCCCATTGAATCAGCGCGTCGACCGCTGCTGCGCTGCCCTGAACCACCGCTTCGACCGATCCATCGGGCGCGTTGCGCACCCAGCCGGCCACATTCAGCCGTTCAGCTTCGCGCCGCATCGACTCGCGATACCACACGCCCTGCACGCGGCCATGGATGCGCAGGCGCTGTGTTTTCACGCCGGTGTCACTTCACCTTCATGCCCGGCTGCGCGCCGCTGTCGGGCGACAGGATGAACAGCCCCGGCGCGTCGCCGGAAGCTGCCAGCACCATGCCTTCGCTCATGCCGAACTTCATCTTGCGCGGCGCGAGGTTGGCGACCATCACGGTGAGCCGACCCACCAGCGCTTCCGGCGCATAGGCCGACTTGATGCCGGCGAACACCTGGCGGGTGCCGAGTTCGCCGAGATCGAGCGTCAGCCGCAGCAGCTTGTCGGCGCCTTCGACGTGGGAGGCCTCGGCGATGCGCGCGATGCGCAGGTCGATCTTGGCGAAGTCGTCGATGTTGATGGTTTCAGATACTGGCGCGGTGGCCACCGGCTGCGTGGCGTGCGCCTGGGCTTCGGCGTGGCGCACCGGCGCGGGGGCCGGCGTGGGTTCGAGATTCTGTTTGTTGGCGTCTACCATGGCGGCTATCGTGGCGGGGTCGATGCGGGTCATCAGGTGGCTGTATGCGTTGATGCGGCGGCGGATGAACAGGCTCTGGGAATCGTCCCAGGCCAGCGGCGGAATGTCGAGGAAGGCCTCGACCTGCTCGGCGAGTTTCGGCAGCACCGGCTTCAGGTACAGGGTCAGCAGGCGGAAGCAGTTGAGCGCGACGGTGCAGACCTCGTGCAGGCGATAGACGGCTTCGGGTTTTTTTGCCAGTTCCCAGGGTTTTTCGTCGGCCACGTACTGGTTGGCGCGGTCGGCGAGCGCCATGATCTCGCGCAGGGCCTTGGCGTAATCGCGCGCTTCGTAATGCGCGGCGATTGAATCGGCCGCAGCCTGGAATGCGCCGATGAGCTCGATATTTTCCACGCCGTCGGCGAGCTGGCCGTTGAAGTTCTTGTGGATGAAGCCGGCGGTGCGGCTGGCGATGTTGATGAACTTGCCGACCAGGTCCGAATTCACCCGCGCGACGAAATCGTCGAGGTTGAGGTCGATGTCCTCCATACTGCCGTTGAGCTTGGCCGCATAGTAGTAGCGCAGCCACTCGGGATTGAGCTTCTGTGCCAGATAGCTTTCCGCGGTGATGAAAGTGCCGCGCGACTTCGACATTTTCTGTCCGTTCACCGTCAAAAAGCCGTGCGCATAAATCGCCGTCGGCAGGCGGTGGCCGGAGTATTTCAGCATCGCCGGCCAGAACAGGGCGTGGAAATAGAGGATGTCCTTGCCGATGAAGTGCACCAGTTCGGTCTTGGAATCGGCGTCCCACCAGGCGTTGAAGTCGAGGCCGTGATCCGCAGCGTATTTGGCGAAGCTCGCCATGTAGCCCACCGGGGCATCCAGCCACACGTAGAAATATTTGCCGGGTGCGCCGGGGATCTCGAAACCGAAGTAGGGTGCGTCGCGGCTGATGTCCCAGTTGTTGAGGCCGGAGGCGAACCACTCCTGCATCTTGTTGGCGGCTTCTTCCTGCAGGCTGCCCGAGGTCGTCCATTCGCGCAGGAAGGCCTCGCACGCGCCGAGCTTGAAGAAGTGATGCTCGGAATCCTTGTGCACCGGCGTCGCACCCGACACCGCCGATACCGGGTTCTTCAGTTCGGTCGGGCTGTAGGTGGCGCCGCATGCTTCGCAGTTGTCGCCGTACTGGTCGGCCGCGCCGCACTTGGGGCATTCGCCCTTGATGAAGCGGTCCGGCAGGAACAGGTTCTTCACCGGGTCGAACAGCTGCGCAATCGTCTTGATTTCGATCAGACCGGCTTCCTTCAGGCGCAGGTAGATGGTTGAGGCCAGTTCGCGGTTCTCGTCGGAATGCGTCGAGTAGTAGTGGTCGAAGCCGATGTGGAAGCCGGCGAAGTCGCGCGTATGCTCGTCCCACACCCGGCCGATCAGCGTTTCCGGGGTGATGCCCTCCTTTTCCGCGCGCAGCATGATCGCGGTGCCGTGGGTATCGTCGGCGCACATGTAGCGGCAGTCATGGCCGCGCATCTTCTGGAAGCGCACCCAGATATCGGTCTGGATGTATTCGACCAGATGGCCGAGGTGGATGCTGCCGTTGGCGTAGGGCAGGGCGGAAGTAACGAGGATTTGGCGGGACATGGAAACAGCCGGGCGGATACCCAAGGGGCACAAGAATCCGCCATTTTAACGCCAGCAGGCCGTGGAGTCCTTCAGCGATACGCTAAAAACGCGAGCCGGGCTGTTTCAGAAACCCGGTTTCTTCATCCGTAGACGGCCGCCCCAGAATCGCATTGCGATGCGGGAAACGGCCGAAGCGCGCGACGACGTCGCGATGCCGGCGTGCGTAATCCAGGAAACCATCGAACAGTGCGCGCTCGTCGGCAGTCGCCTCGCGTGCCAGCTGTTCATACAGGGACACCGAGCGATCCTGCATTTCAATCGACTCGGCGTGCTCCAGCGGCAGATAGAGAAACACCCGTTCGATCGGTGCCAGTTGCCGGTCTTCGCCCGCCGCCAGCGCATCCAGGCTCAAGGCCAGCGCCTGCGGATCGGTGGCGAATGCCTGTGGCTGATCGCGGTGGATGTGGTGCGGGAACTGGTCGAACACGATCAACAACGCCAGCCGTCCGCGCGGCGTGGCAGTCCAGTGGTCGAGCTTGCCTGCGGCTGCGGCAACGAGCGTGCCGGAAAAGCGCTCAATCACCGCCCGGTCGTTTTCCGGGGATTTTCCAAACCACAGCCTGCGCTGCCGCCCGGCCACCTCGGCCGCGCTGCCGGGCGGCCCGAACCAGAAAGCGAGCACGCTTTCGGAGGCGTCTGTCATGGCGGGCTTAGTGCGGCTCAGAACAGGTCGTCGGGCAGTTCGTTGTGCGCGCCGTCACAGAACGGCTTGTCTTTGCTGTGCTTGCAGTTGCACAGCCATACCGTCGTTTTTTCCTTGATGACGAACGGCATCGGCTCGATCCCGCTGCCTTCATGCGAACCGTCGCAAAACGGCTGCGTCATCGAACGGCCGCATGAACACCACCAGTATTCGCCAGGTTCGAGTTCGATTTCAGCGGGGTTGCGGTCATAGACAACGGGGTCGGACATGGCTTGTTCCTGTGCAAAAAGCGCCATTCTAGCGGTATTGGGCGCTTTGAAATCCGTACGGTTTTTGTGGCAATTGACGCTGGTGTGACGAGGCCGGATCGTGCACCGGGAAGTGCTGTCGGCTGTCATGAATGAGAATTCATGGTCGGGGTGAGAGGATTCGAACCTCCGACTCCTGCGTCCCGAACGCAGTACTCTACCAGGCTGAGCTACACCCCGAGGCAGATATGGCGGGTCCAGTGATGTGCTGAACCCCTTTGAAGAACTACCGGGAAATCCTGAAACAGCGCGGTTAAAAACTTCTCTCAACCGCGAAAGCCGCTAATTGTAGCAAAGCTGATTTGGATTTTGAATCAGGTAATGCAGAAATTGCATTATTTGCCATCTGAATTTCCCGCTGCGCGGCTTCGCGGGTGTATTGCAGGGCGCGCGTATCCTTGATTGCGGCGAGCACGCTCTGGAATTCGGTGAGGCCGCCGTGTTCGATGGCCTGGCGGATGCTGGCGGCCTGTTCCGGGGTGCCGTGCTTCATCGCGTACAGCAGTGGCAGGGTAGGTTTGCCTTCGGCCAGGTCGTCACCGATGTTCTTGCCGGTTTTGAGGAAGTCGCCGGAATAGTCCAGCAGGTCGTCGATCAGCTGGAATGCGGTGCCGAGGTGCATGCCGTAGTGTGCCAGCGCGTCCTTTTCCTCGTCGGTGCCGCCGCCGATGACGGCACCCAGCCGGCTCGCGGCCTCGAACAGCTTGGCGGTCTTGTAGCGGATGACGCGCAGATAGTTTTCTTCGTCGATGTCGGGGTCGTGGCAGTTGAGCAGCTGCAGCACTTCGCCCTCGGCGATGACGTTGGTGGCATCGGACAGGATGCGCATGACCTCCATGCTGTCGACCCCCACCATCATCTGGAAGGCGCGCGTATAGAGGAAGTCGCCGACCAGCACGCTGGCAGCGTTGCCGAACAGGGCGTTGGCGGTTTCACGGCCGCGCCGCAGTTCGGATTCGTCGACCACGTCGTCGTGCAGCAGGGTGGCGGTGTGAATGAACTCGACCACCGCGGCAAGCTCGTAATGGGCGCGCCCCGAATAATTGAAGCAGCCCGCGGATAGCAGCACCAGCGCCGGACGCAGCCGCTTGCCGCCGCTGTTGATGATGTATTCCGAGACCTGACGGATCAGCGCCACGTCGGAATGCAAGCTTTGGCGGATGACATGATCGACGGCGTGCATGTCGTCGGCCAGATAGGATTGCAGACTCTCCAGGGACACGGTAAGGGCTTGTATAGGGAAAAACCCGTGATGTTAGCAGTCCGGGCGTGGTTTTTCACCGCTTGCGGCCGGATAATCGTGTGGCGGCTGGATTAAATCGTTTGACTCGTTGTTTGTTCGCCGCTAGAATCTCGCGCTTTCCTGGGTTCGTATTGGTTGGAGACCCCCCATGTACGCAGTCATCAAAACCGGCGGCAAGCAATATCGCGTGAGCGCCGGCGACAAACTTAAAATTGAAAAGCTCGAAGCCGAGATCGGCAGCGAAATCACCTTTGATCAGGTGCTGATGGTGGGCGATGGTGCCGACATCAAAATGGGCGCTCCCATGCTGCGTGGGGCAACGGTCACAGCCACCGTGCTGAACCAGGCTCGTGGCGACAAGATCAAGATTTTCAAGATGCGCCGCCGCAAGCATTATCGCAAGAGCCAGGGCCATCGTCAGTACTTCACCGAAGTACAAATCGGCGGCATCACCGCATAAGGAGCACATAACATGGCACACAAGAAAGCAGGCGGCAGTTCGCGTAACGGTCGCGATTCGGAGTCGAAACGTCTTGGCGTGAAGCGCTACGGCGGCGAGCTGGTTCTGGCGGGCAACATCATCGTGCGTCAGCGCGGCACCCAGTTCCATCCTGGAGACAACGTCGGCATCGGCAAGGACCACACCCTGTTCGCCAAGGCGGACGGCACGGTCAAGTTCGAGATCAAGGGCGCTGCCCGCCGCCGTGTGGTTCGTATCGAGCCGGTTGCGGCTTGAATTGATTTGAGCTGAGTCCGACTCGGCCGCCAAAAAGCCCTGTCCGCCGGATGGGGCTTTTTTGTTTCTGGAAAAACCGATATGAAATTCATCGACGAAGCGAAAATTCAGGTGCTGGCCGGCAAGGGTGGCGACGGCAGTGCATCGTTTCGCCGTGAAAAATACATTCCCAAGGGTGGTCCAGACGGCGGCGACGGCGGCCGTGGCGGCAGCGTGTACGCGGTGGCGGACTGCAATATCAACACCCTGGTCGAGTTTCGCTTCAAGCGCACTTTCAAGGCGCAAAATGGCGAAGGCGGGCGCGGCGCGCAATGCTACGGCAAGGGCGGCGAAGATTTGACCATCCGCGTGCCGGTCGGGACGGTGTTCACCGACATCAACAGCGGCGAAGTCGTGGCCGATCTGGCTGAGAACGGGCAAAAGGTCTGCCTGGCAAAAGGCGGCAAGGGCGGTCTGGGCAACCTGCATTTCAAGTCGAGCGTCAACCGCGCGCCGCGCCAGCACACCTTGGGCGAGCCTGGCGAGGAATGGGAGCTGGCGCTTGAGTTGAAGGTGCTGGCCGACGTCGGCCTCCTGGGCATGCCCAACGCGGGCAAATCGACCTTCATCCGCGCGGTGTCGGCGGCACGTCCCAAGGTGGCCGATTACCCGTTCACCACGCTGGCGCCCAATCTGGGCGTGGTGCGGGTGGACAGCGAACGCAGCTTCGTCATCGCCGACATTCCCGGGCTGATCGAGGGCGCGGCGGAAGGCGCCGGCCTGGGCCACCAGTTCCTGCGGCATCTGCAACGCACGCGGCTGCTGCTGCATCTGGTCGACATTTCGCCGCGCTGGGAGGCCGGCGACCCGGTGCACGAGGCGCGTGCCATCGTCGAGGAACTGCGCAAGTACGATCAGCAGCTCTACGACAAGCCGCGCTGGCTGGTGCTGAACAAGCTCGACATGGTGGATGAGGCCGAACGCGAGGCCGTGGTGGCGAAGTTCGTGGCGGACTACGGCTGGCAGGGGCCGGTGTTCGCGATTTCAGCGTTGGATGGCACCGGTTGCAGCGCGCTGAGCTATGCGATTATGGATTATCTGGGCACGCAGTCGAGGCCGCTCGAGGATGAGCCTGCGGCTGGCGCGTCGGCCGCGGACCTGCCCGCCGCCGATTAAACTGCCGGGGATTCGGCGGAGGACGGCGCGTCGCCGCCGACCCGTTTCCAGTCGTTTTCGACCAGCGCAACCTGATACTTGGCCCAGCGGGCGAATTCTGCCGGGCTGCAATGGCCTTTCTTGCGGCGGCAGGTGCCGGCGATTCCCCTGAAGCGAACCACCGCCTCGCCGGTCTCGCTGTCGGCGGCGATTTCGGCCAGCTGGCGCACGCCCCAGGTGCGGCCGTAGGCGCCGTTGCTGTAGAAATGCCCTATCTTGAGTTCGTCCAGACTCATGTCGTGATGCGTCGGTAAATATCGGTGACCTTGATGGGCAATTGTCGCACGTCATCGAGGATGATGTAACGCGCCGCGCCGTACATGTGGGGCAAGTAGTCGCGCGCATCGCGGTCGAGGGTGACGCAGAAGGGGTGAATGCCGGTGCGTGCCGCTTCCAGCAGCGCCATGCGCGTGTCCTCGATGCCGTACTGGCCGCGGTAGACATCGAAATAATCGTCCGGACGACCGTCCGACAGCGTCACCAGCACGCGGGTCCTGGCCTCGACCCGATTCAAGAGCTTGGTCATGTGGCGCAGCGCGAAGCCCATGCGGGTATATTCCTGTGGACGGATGCCAGAGATGCGCGCCTTCACCTCGTCGCCGTAGGCTTCGTCGAAGGTCTTGATGCGGAACAGCTCGCAGCGCTTGCGCGTGGTGCCGGAAAAGCCATAGATCGCGTAGCGGTCGCCCAGGAGTTGCAGCGCCTCGCACAGCAGGATCAGCGCCTCGCGCTCGGCTTCGTTGATCCAGCCCTTGGTGGAGCCGCTCATGTCGACCAGGAAGGCCACCGCGATGTTGCGTTCGGCGCGGTGCAGGCGCACGAACAGGCGGTCGCTCATTTCGCGGCCGTCCTGCGCATCGGCGAGCGCCTCGATCAGCGCGTCGAGATCGATTTCGTCGCCCTGGATCTGCCGCTTCTCGATCCGGTTTTCGTCGCGCAGCGCCTCGAATTTCCTGCGCAGGTGCTTGACCACGCCGGCGTGCTTGACGAGCGTGTCGTGATGGAAGCTGTCGTGCGCCGGGGTGACGGTTTTTTCCCGCATCACGCACCAGTTCTTGCGGTAATGCTGGCGGCCGTGGTCCCACTCGGGATACAGCTCGGCGCCCTTTTCATGATAGGTGCCATGCCATACGGCATCGGGATCCTCGGGCTGGTCGAACACGCGCTCCGGGTCGTATTCGCCGTCGCCCGCCGGAATGAGATATTCCGGCGGGATCCCGCCGAAGTCGAGATAGACCGAGGTGAGCAGCTGTCTGACGTCGTCGGGCGGCGCCAGCGGCGCGCCGTCGAGGGTGATCTCGACGTCGAGCCGGCCGTTTTCGTCGTGCGGCTCGGCATTCAGTGCAGGCAGCGTTGCGGGCGCTGCCTGCGGGTCGGATTGCGCAGCCTGGTGCTCTTCCAGCAGCTCGGCCAGCCTGATGCGCAGCCGCGCCTTCTCCTTGTCCAGCCGGGCGGCGCGGGCGGCGGCAATCGCCTCCGGACGCAGGCTGCCCTGGTCGCTCCATTGCGGGCATTCGGCTTCGGCGTAGGCGGCGCCGAGCAGGGCCAGGCTGTCGTCCAGCGTGGCATGGTCGGCGGCGAGCGCGGTTTCGAAACGCTGCCAGCCGGGCGACAGTTCAGGGTCGAGCTGCGCGCGCAGACGCTGCATCTGGCGGTGCAGGCCGGGCAGCTCACGCGCGATGCGCGCGGTGAGCCGCAGCGTTTCCAGTGCGTAAAGGCGGGCGAGCGCGCGTTCCGGGTCGGCATAGTGGGCCGCGACGCCTGCATGGTCGATGCGCAGGGTACCGAAGCGGGTTTGCGCCCACAGCAGTGCGACGGTGGCCTTGGCGAGCTGGAAGTTATCGTCCGGATCCGGCAGTGCGGCGATCAATGGCGGCAGCACGATGCGCTCGCCGTCGGTCCAGGCGGCATCGCCTTCCTCGATGCGCAGCCGCCGGCCGGAGAGGCCGCAGACGAAATTGCCGAGCACCGGCGCGATTTCGTCGAACAATGCGCCGGCCGCATCGTTCCGGTGCTGCGCCGCATCGAAGCTGTCGACTTGCTCCATCACCCTGAGCGCGGTCTGCAGGCCGGTACGGTCGTAGACGTCGCAGGCATGCACCGCCCAGGCCTCCAGCAGGCGTCGCTCCATGCGCGGCAGCAGCGCCGGTGCACGGCGGCCGAACTGCCAGGCGAGCGTGATGTGGGTGGAGGCGATGCGGCGGATCCAGCCGAGGATGAAGTCCTGCTCGTCGCGCGCCAGCGGTTCGAGCTCGGCGGCGAGTTGCTCGACCTTGAAGTAGGTGAATTCGGTTTCCAGCCAGGTGTGGAGGCTGGACTCCATGTTTGCGGCGGAAAGCGGCGGCTGCGCCATGTCGGATGCCTGTTTTGGCTCAGAAAATCGACGAGGAGAGTTCCTGGATCGCTTTCAGCATGTCGGCGTCGTCGGTGACGGCCTGCGCGACCGCAGATTTGCATGCCGTCACCGGGCTGATGCCGTCGGCGATCAGCTTGCCGGCATGCACCAGCAGCCGCGTCGAGGCGCCTTCCTCCAGCCCGCTGCCTTTGAGGTTGCGCGTCATCTGCGCGAAGCGCACCAGATTGTCGGCGACGGCTTCGGTCACGCCGGATTCGGCGGCGACGATGCGGCGTTCGAGCGCGGCCGAAGGGTAGTCGAATTCCAGCGCGACAAAGCGCTGGCGGGTTGACTGCTTCAGATCCTTCAGCACGCTCTGGTAGCCGGGGTTGTAGGAAATAGCCAGGCAGAATTCCGGTGTCGCCTCGACGATCTGGCCGAGTTTTTCCATCGGCAGGGTGCGGCGATCGTCGGCCAGCGGATGGATCACCACCATGGTGTCCTTGCGCGCCTCGACGATTTCATCCAGATAGCAGATGCCGCCTGCGCGCACCGCGCGGGTGAGCGGGCCGTCGACCCACACGGTTTCGCCGCCCTTCACCAGATAGCGGCCGACCAGGTCGGAGGCGGTGAGATCGTCGTGGCACGATACCGTGATCAGCGGCCTTTTGAGCCGCCACGCCATGTGTTCCATGAAGCGCGTCTTGCCGCAGCCGGTGGGGCCTTTCAGCAAGACCGGGATCTGTTGCCGGTAGGCGGCTTCGAATAGCCGGATTTCATCGCCGACGGCTTCGTAGTAGGGCTCTTTTTCGATCAGGCGGTGGGCGGGGTCGAGGGCGCGGGCAGCCATGGCTGGGAGGGGCATTCTCAGAAACAGCCGGACTGCTGTTTTTTGTGCTCGAGGTCTTTGGCTTCCTGGTTCCACGCATCCATCTGCTTCTGCGTGTAGCCCTTGCGGCGCGCCTGGTCCATTTTGTCGAATATGCGTCCCAGCTTGTCGGTGATCGCATCGCACTGGCGCGCAGAGGCGCCCGTTGTCCGTTTGCCCGTCGTGCGCCGAGTGTCGAGATGGAGGCTGGCGGGTTCGTTGGAACGGGCATCGGGCGCGGCAGGTTTGGCAGTTTGCATCCGCTCCGGCTGCGCACGTAGCGGGTCAGGCAGCGGTACGGGATCGATTTCCACTGTACGGGCTTCCCGGGCATTGCGGCAGGGCAGGTTGGAATAGGTGACCTTGCCCTGCGCATCGATGCACTTGTTGAGCGTAGCGGCTTGCGTGCCGGTCGCCAGTGCCAGCGCGGCCATGCCGGTCAGCGCGATCAGGTGGCGCATCGGTTCAATGATCGCCCGAATACTTGTCGTCCTCGAGCGCCATCTTTTGCTGGAACTCGGCTTCTTTCTCCTGCTCGGCCAGGGCGCGGCGACGGGCGAGGCGCTTCTCGTAGGCGTCCGGCCGCTCCTCGACGAATTTTTCGCCGAACAGCGCGTGGCGCAGGAAGTTCAGGCCGAAATCGAGCAGGGCTTCGTCGTCGGCGATGAGCGCCGCCATGATTTCGACCGGAATGTCGTAGGTGTCGTTGAAACTCGGGCTCATGACGAAGGCACGGAAGCGGTCGACGTCGTAGCTCGCCATGAAGAACAACTGGTTGGAAACCGGAGTCGGCTTGCCGATGGCGGGGCCGGCCGATTTGCGCTTGACCACCAGCTGGCGCCAGGCGTGCGCTTTCCGGTCGTACTCGTCAACACCCTGTGCGTGGCGGTATTCCTCGATGGTCTGGAGCTTGTCCTCGAAGTGGCCAAGGCAGTGGGCTTCCCTCACCAGCGCGTAGGCGCTGCGGTCGACGTACTCGTCAGAACGGCGCATGGTCAACAGCGCCACCGGGTAATAGCGGCAGGCGGTGGGGCGGTCTTCGTAGACGCCGCAGCCTTCGGGCGTCATGAACTGGCAGGCGGTGCCGCCCTCGACCGGGTTCAGCTTGATGCCGGGCATGCCGTCCTTGTCCATCTCGAACGGCACCGAGTACTGCTTGAGGAACTCGCCCGACGACATGTCCAGGCGCTTCTTCAGACGCAGCACGTCGTAGGGGGTCAAAGGAATGTCGATGTTGCTGCAGCAGGCATTCCAGCACTTGACGTCGCGATGGCAGCGGAATTGCAGCTTGGCGTCTTCCGCCAGCATGGTGGGTTTGACCGGGCTGCCCGCGAAAGGGGAATCTTCGATCAAGTCTTTAAATTCGGCTTCGTTCATGGTTCAACCTCGTGGAGCTTGGCTCCTCACTTCAAAATTGATCAACACACAGTCGGGAATGCGTAGGAGATGCGGCTCGCACGTCAGCGCATCGGAGTCCTTATAGATAGAGTACGCGTTTTCGGCTGGATGCTAAACCTTGTTGGCCTTGCAGTTTTGTCCGTTTGAAAAAAACCGGGCGCCGTGATGGCGCCCGGAGATTGCTGCCTACCTAATTTTTGCGAATTAGTGAGCAGCGGGCTTGAACAGCTTGGACTTGTCGACCAGATCCACGTGGGCACGCTTGAAGCAGTTCCACTGCTTGGAATTCTTGTCGTAGACCGAGTTCACGAAGCAGTGCCAGTTTTCCTCATCGACGAAGTTCTTGTCCATGCGGTAGTAGAAGCCGGGGTAACGGCTTTCTTCGCGGAACTGGATGTGCTTCATGTGGGCTTCGGCCGTCAGGATGCGGTGGTAGTTTTCCCACGCGCGCAGCAGCTCGTGCAGGTCCTTCGCACGCATCTTCTCGGCGTCTTCCTTCAGCATGCCGAGCTTGTCTTCGGCCACGGCCAGCATGTTGGCGTTGGTCTTGTAGTAGGTCGCGACGCCGGCAACATACTCGTCCATGATCTTCTGCAGACGGAACTGCAGCATCTTGGGCGTGATGTAGTTGGGGTTGACGTCGATCGCCGTGGTGTAGTCCTTGTGCTCGAGGAAGGTGCGCACCGGCTTGTAGATCTCTTCCACCAGTTGCTCGACGGGGGTGTCGAGTTCCGGCTTCCAATCCTTGTTGTCGATGCAGTACTTGACCATGGCCTTGGCGCACATGCGGCCTTCGGCGTGCGAGCCGGAGGAGAACTTGTGGCCGGAGGCGCCCACGCCGTCGCCGGCGGTGAACAGGCCCTTGACCGTGGTCATCGAGCGATAGCCCCAGTTCCAGCCCTTGGGCAGGTGAGCCGGGATCTTGCCGGCGTCGGCATGCGCTTCGTCGGTGGGAGCACCCACGTCTTCCGGACCGGACACCCAGATGCCGCAGCAGCCGGAGTGGGAACCCAGCAGGTAGGGCTCGGTCGGCATCAGTTCGGAGTTCTTCTTCTCCGGCTCGATGTTCTCGCCCACCCAGATGCCGCACTGGCCGACGCACATGTCGAGGAAGTCTTCCCAGGCTTCGGCCTCGAGGTGCTTCACTTCGCGCGGGGTCAGGGTTTCACGCAGCTTCGCCAGCGCGGTCACGGTGTCCATGTAGATGGGGCCGCGGCCTTCCTGCATTTCCTTCAGCATCAGGTGGTTGCGCAGACAGGACGCCGGCACCGCAGCCTGGCCGTAGGGGGGGTAGTCGTTCAGCAGTTCCTTGTTCTTCTGCATGTAGACTTCGCCGTAGGCGTTGACGGCCTGGGCCTTGAACAGCAGGAACCAGGCGCCGACCGGGCCGTAACCGTCCTTGAAGCGGGCGGGCACGAAGCGGTTTTCCATCATGGTCAGCTCGGCGCCGGCTTCGGCAGCCATGGCGTAGGTCGAGCCGGCGTTCCACACCGGGTACCAGGCACGGCCGGTACCTTCGCCGACGGAGCGCGGGCGGAAGATGTTCACGCAGCCACCGGCGGCCAACAGAATGGCCTTGGCCTTGTAGACGACGACCTTGTGGTCGCGGGTCGAGAAACCGACGGCACCGGCGATGCGGCTCGGGTCGTTCTTGTCATTGACCAGCTTGACGATGAAGATGCGCTCTTCGATGCGATCCATGCCGAGCGCTTTTTTGGTGGCTTCGGCAACGATCCATTTGTAGGACTCGCCGTTGATCATGATCTGCCATTTGCCTGAACGTACGGGCTTGCCGCCGTCCTTCAGCGCGGGCAGGCCCTGGGCACCGTCGTGGCGCTCGCCGTTTTCGTCAGTTTTCCAGATCGGCAGGCCCCATTCTTCGAACAGGTGCACCGAGTCATCGACGTTGCGGCCCAGGTCGTAGGCCAGGTCGTCGCGGGTGATACCCATCAGGTCGTTGGAGACCATGCGGGCGTAGTCGGCGGGATCCTGCTCGGAGCCGATGTAGGTGTTGATCGCGGACAGGCCCTGCGCCACGGCGCCGGAACGGTCCATCGCGGCCTTGTCGACCAGCTTGATCTTGAGGTCCATGCCCAGCTCCGCCTTGGCGGCGTCGGCCCAGCGCA
>NZ_MKUG01000087.1 GCF_001897685.1 Thiobacillus sp. 65-1402 | reverse complement strand
GGATGCGCGCAAAAAAGCCGCAGATGCGGGCGAACAGGTCGGGCCGGTCGGGGGTGTAGACCAGCACCTGGATGCCTTCGCCGACCGGCGACAGGCGTGCCCTGACGACGGCGTCGGCGCTGTCGGTGCGGCGCCACAGCATGCGCGCCTGCCAGGCCATGTCGCGGGCATCGAAACGGGCAAAATAGCGCGCGTCGAGATGCTGCCACAGCGCATCGGCAGCGCCGGTGGGCAGGCCATACAAAGCGAGATTGACGCGCGCCTCGGCCTGTTTGGCGGCGATGACGGCGACGGCTTCGTCGCTGCCAAGCAGCCGCGCCCGCGTGGCATGGTAGAGGTCTTCCAGCAGCTTGCCTTTCCAGGCATTCCATACCGTGGGGCTGGTGCCGCGGATATCGGCCACGGTCAGCAGATAGAGGGCCGTCAACCGGCGCAGGTTGCCGATCCTGGCGGCAAATGCGGCGATCACCCCGGGGTCGCTGGTGTCCTCCTTTTGCGAGGTGCGCGACATCGCCAGGTGCATTTCCACCAGCCAGGCGACCAGTTCGCTATCGGCCTTGTCGAGGCCGTGCCGGCGGCAAAATCTCCGTGCAACGGCCGCTCCCAGCTCGGAATGGTCGCCGCCGCGGCCTTTGGCGATATCGTGAAACAGGGCGGCCAGGTAGAGCAGTTCGGGCTTGTCGAAATCGGCGATGAGGCGGCTGGCGAGCGGAAGCTCGTGCGCAAGCGCCGGCACAGTAAAGCGCCGTACGTTGCGCAGCACGGTGAGGATGTGCTCGTCGACGGTGTAGACGTGAAACAGGTCGTGCTGCATCTGCCCGACGATGCGGCCGAACGCCGGGATGTAGCGTCCCAGCAGGCCATAGCGATGCATCGCGCGCAGCGCCCGGGTGATGCCCAGCGGCTGGCGCAGCAGCGCCATGAACAGTGCGTGGTGCGCCGGGTTGGCGCGGAAGGCGGCATCGATACGGATGCTGCCGCGCCACAGCGCGCGCAGCGTGGCCGGTTCGAACCCGGCCAGCGCCGGATGCTGGGCATACAGGATGAAGGCGCGCAGCAGGGCGTCGGGCTTGCGTTCGAACAAGTCGGCGGCGCGCGCCTCGAGCAGGTTGGCGCGCAACTGGAAATCGGCGTCGATCGGGCTGGGCGGTGCCGTCACCGGAAACAGCCGCACCCGCAATGACTGGATGAGGATGTCGTTGGTGCGCTGGATCAGCTTGGCGGCGCGGTAATAGCCCTGCATCAGGCGTTCGCCTGCACGTTTGTGTGCGGTGGCGGCGAGCCCCAGGCGGTCGGCGAGTCCGGTCTGGTAATCGAAGGCGAGGCGGTCGTCGCGCCGCTTTGCCAGCAGATGCAGATGGATGCGCAGCGCCGACAGGGCGCGTTCCTCGCGCGCGATGCGCCGCGCCTCGGCCTCGGTCAGCAGCCCTGCGCGTGCGATGCCGTTCCAGCCGCCGGCAATGCCGCAGGCCTGCGCCAGCCAGTGAATCATGTGCAGATCGCGCAGGCCGCCCGGGCTGTCCTTGAGATTGGGTTCGAGCTTGTAGGCGCTGTCGTCGAAGCGGGCGTGGCGCGCCTGCTGCTCGGCGAGCTTGCCGTCGAAAAAGCGCTGCGGGCTGAAGCGTGCCTGGAAGCGGCGTTCGAGTTCCTCGAACAGCGGACGGCTGCCCCACAGGAAGCGTGCTTCAAGTAGATTGGTCTCGACCGTGATGTCGGCGTCGGCCTCGCCGATGCAGGCCTCGAGGGTGCGCACGCTGTGGCCGATTTCCAGCCCGACGTCCCAGCATGCCTGCACCCAGCTTTCCAGTGTGGCCCGCTGCCCGCTTGCGGGCTCGTGCGGCAGCAGCAGCAGCACGTCCACGTCCGAACCGGGGAACAGTTCGCCGCGCCCGTAGCCGCCGACGGCGGCAAGGCAGAAGCTGGCGGGCAGCACGAGCCGGATGCCGATTTCCGCCAGCACGCCGTCCACCAGAGCGGCGTGGCGCGCCAGGTAGTGGGAGACGACGGGTTTTTCAAGGTAGGCCGCAGCCAGCGCCGCGCGGCCGGATTTGAGCCGCTCGCGCAGATCGGCGAACGGCGGGACGCTCACGCGGCGTGGCGGACGCGATCGGGAATCGCCGGGGTGCCTGCCGAGACGGTCAGCACTTCGTAACCGCTGTCGGTGACCAGCACCGTGTGTTCCCATTGCGCCGACAGGCTGCGGTCCTTGGTGACGATGGTCCAGCCGTCCGGCATCTGGCGAATATCGCGGCGGCCGGCGTTGACCATCGGTTCGATGGTGAAGGTCATGCCGGGCTCCAGCACGAGGCCGGTGCCGGGTTTGCCGTAATGCAGCACCTGCGGTTCTTCATGGAAATCGCGGCCGATGCCGTGGCCGCAGAATTCGCGCACGATGCTGTAGCCGTGGTTTTCGGCAAAACGCTGGATCGCATGGCCGATGTCGCCGAGCCGCGCGCCGGGTTTCACCTGGACAATGCCGATCCACATCGCTTCGTAGGTCACCTGGATCAGCCGTTTGGCCTGGATCGACGCTTCGCCCACCGCGAACATGCGGCTGGTGTCGCCGTGCCAGCCGTCCTTGATCACGGTGATGTCGAGGTTCACGATATCGCCGTTTTTCAGCGCCTTGTCGCTCGGCACGCCGTGGCATACCTGATTGTTGATCGAGGTGCAGATCGACTTGGGGTAGGGGGTGTGGCCGGACGGTGCGTAGTTCAGGGGCGCGGGGATCGTGCCCTGCACGTTCACCATGTAGTCGTGACACAGCCGGTCGAGTTCGCCGGTGGTGACGCCGGGTTTGATGAAAGGCGTGATGTAGTCGAGCACTTCCGAGGCGAGCCGGCAGGCAACGCGCATGCCTTCGATCTCGGCGCCGGTTTTGATGGTGACAGTCATGTAACGGAGAGGCGGGAGTTTTCAAAGCCATATTCTAGCCAGCGTGCCCGCGGCGCGCCAGAGAGAACCCCGCATGCCGGCTGTCCGCATGGCCGCCAACAGGCGGGGCCGTGTGCCGGCAGACATTCCTCCTTGAAATGAATGCCTCGACGAATTAGAATTGCGGGCTGTCCGAAATGGTTCGGACAAATTCGCACACCTGTCATTAAAGGGTGGCGGCGCATCCGGGCAAGCGATGCGCGGCTGCTGACGGGTGGAGGCTCAACCCTTTAGGAGATTCAAATGTCTGTCACCATGCGTCAAATGCTGGAAGCCGGTGTCCACTTCGGTCACCAGACCCGCTTCTGGAACCCCAAGATGGCCCCGTTCATTTTCGGTCATCGCAACAAGATTCATATCGTCAACCTGGAAAAGTCGCTGCCGATGTTCCAGGAGGCGCAGAAATTCGTGCGTAAGCTGGCGGCCAACAAGGGCAACGTGCTGTTCGTCGGCACCAAGCGTGCCGCGCGCGACATCGTCCGCGAAGAAGCGCAGCGCGCCGGCATGCCCTACGTCGACAACCGCTGGCTGGGCGGCATGCTGACCAACTTCAAGACGGTCAAGCAGTCGATCAAGCGCCTGAACGACCTGGAGGCCCAAATCGCCGAGCCCGGTCGCCTGTCGAAGAAGGAAATCCTCACCGTGCAGCGTGAGGTCGACAAGCTGAACCGCAGCCTGGGCGGCATCCGCGAAATGGGCGGCCTGCCCGACGCGCTGTTCATCATCGATGTCGGCTACCAGAAGGGCGCCGTGGTCGAGGCCAGGAAGCTGGGCATCCCGGTGATCGGCGTGGTCGACACCAACAACAGCCCGGAAGGCGTGGACTATGTCGTTCCCGGCAACGATGACTCGGCCCGTGCGATTCGCCTGTACGCGCGCGGCATGGCCGATGCGGCGCTGGAAGGCCGCGCCCAGGTCATCAGCGAACTCGTCGGCGGCGAAGAGTTCATCGAGGTCGAAGAAGAAGGTGCGCCTGCAGCCGAGTAAGCGCGGCGCACTGCAACATCGCCGGGAGGGTCTTCCGGCGAGCGTGTTATGAGGAGGGGCGTCGGCCCCTCTTTCTGTATTGAATTGTTTGAAACTGGCTGTATTTAACTGAATCCTGGGGAGTTCGAAATGGCTGAAATCACTGCAAGCATGGTCAAGGATCTGCGCGAAAAAACCGATGCGCCGATGATGGACTGTAAAAAAGCGCTGTCGGAAGCCGGCGGCGACATGCAGAAGGCGGAAGAGATCCTGCGCGTGCGCTTCGGCAACAAGGCGGCCAAGAGCGCCGGCCGCGTGGCCGCCGAAGGCGTGGTGACGATCGCCATCGGCGCCGACGGCAAGTCGGCCGCCATGGTCGAAGTCAACTGCGAGACCGACTTCGTGGCGAAGAACGACGATTTCCTGGCGCTGTCCAACGCGCTGGCCGAGATGGTGCTGAAGCAGAATCCGGCCGACGTTGCCGCGCTGTCCGCGCTGCCTTACAAGGACACCACGGTGGAGGCTTTCCGCACCGAGCTGGTCGGCAAGATCGGCGAGAACATGTCGGTGCGCCGTTTCGTGCGCCTGGACGGCCAGGGCAAGTTCGCCAGCTACATCCACGGCGGCAAGATCGGCGTGCTGGTCGACGTGAGCGGCGACGAGGCGCTGGCGCGCGACGTTGCCATGCATGTCGCGGCGTCCAAGCCGAAGTCGCTGGATGCGTCCGGCGTGTCGCCGGAGCTGATCGATACGGAACGCCGCGTCGCGGTCGAGAAGGCCAGGGAGGCCGGCAAGCCGGAAGCCATGCTGGAGAAGATCGCCGAAGGCACGGTGCAGAAGTTCCTCAAGGAAGTCACCCTGCTGTCGCAGCCCTTCGTCAAGGACGACAAGCAGACCGTCGAGCAGGTGTTGAAGTCGAAGAACTCGCAGTGCCATGGCTTCATGATGTACGTGGTGGGCGAGGGCATCGAGAAGAAGGTGAACGACTTCGCCGCTGAAGTGGCGGCGGCTTCCCAGGTCTGATCGGTCGTGGCGCCGGTCCGTCGCATCCTGCTGAAGCTGTCCGGCGAGGCCCTGATGGGGCCGGACAGCTTCGGCTATCACGCCGATACCATGGCCGGTTTTGTCGGCCAGATCCGCGAAGTGGCGGCGGCTGGCGTGCAGGTCGGCATCGTGGTTGGCGGCGGCAACCTGTTCCGCGGCGCCACCGGTGCGCTGTCGGGGATGAACCGCGCCAGCGCGGATTCGATGGGCATGCTGGCCACGGTGATGAACGCGCTGGCGCTGAAGGATGCCCTGCAGCAGGCAGGGGTCGAGGCGCGGGTGCAGACCGCGGTCAGCATCGCCCATGTCGGCGAGGATTTCGAGCGCGACGCGGCGGTGCGCCATCTGGAGGCCGGGCGGGTGGTGATCTTTGGCGGCGGCACCGGCAACCCGTTCTTCACCACGGATACGGCGGCGGCGCTGCGTGCGGCGGAAATCGGCGCCGATCTGTTGTTGAAGGCGACCAAGGTCGATGGCGTCTACACTGCCGATCCCAAGAAGGACGCCAATGCCGAGCGTTACGAGACGCTGAGCTTCGATCAGGCGATCGCCGGCAATCTGGGTGTGCTCGATACCGCTGCCTTTGCCTTGTGTCGCGAACAGAAACTGTCCCTGGTCGTGTTCAACGTCTTCAAGCCCGGCGCGCTGAAGCGCGTGGTGATGGGCGAAGACGAAGGCACTCGGGTGACTTTGTAAGGAGTTGAAATGGCTGAAACCAGCATTGCCGAGATCAAGCAATCCGCCGAACAGAAAATGGGCAAGACCCTGGACGCGTTGAAAAACGATCTGGCCAAGGTGCGCACCGGGCGCGCCCACACCGGCATCCTCGACCACGTCATGGTCGATTACTACGGCAACCCGACGCCGGTTCCCCAGGTGGCCAACGTGTCGCTGGTCGACAGCCGCACCCTCGGCGTGCAGCCGTACGAAAAAAACATGGTCGGCAAGATCGAGAAAGCGATTCGCGACGGCGATCTGGGCCTGAACCCGGCGACGCACGGCGATATCATCCGCGTGCCGATGCCCTCGCTGACCGAGGAGCGCCGCCGCGACCTGATCAAGGTGGTGCGCAACGAAGCCGAAGGCGCGCGCGTCGCCGTGCGCAACATTCGCCGCGACGCCAACGGCACGCTGAAGGACATGGTCAAGGCCAAGACCGCGACCGAAGACGAGGAGCGCCGCACCCAGGACGAGGTGCAGAAGCTGACCGACAAGTTCATCGGCGAAATCGACAAGATGCTGGCCGACAAAGAGAAGGACCTGCTCGCAGTCTGAGCGGATTCGGCGTGTCTACCCGCAGCGAGCAAGCGATCCCGGCAGGCGCCGATGTGCCGCGGCACATCGCCATCATCATGGACGGCAATGGCCGCTGGGCGAAACGCCGGCTGATGCCGCGCGTGGCCGGCCATCGCAAGGGCGTCGAGGCGTTGCGCGGGGTGATCCGTGCCTGCGCCGAACGCGGCGTGCCGCATCTCACGGTGTTTGCCTTCAGTTCCGAAAACTGGCGGCGTCCGCAGGAGGAGGTCAGCCTGCTGATGGAGCTGTTCATGCGTGCGCTGGAAAATGAAGTCGCGCGGCTTCACGAAAACGACATCCGCTTTCGTGTCGTCGGCGACCTGTCGGGCTTTTCCGAGCGCATCCAGAGCCTGATCCGCGACGCCGAAGCGCTGACGCGCGACAACGCCCGCCTCACTTTCACCGTGGCGGCGAATTACGGTGGACGCTGGGACATCGTGCAGGCGGTCAAGAAACTGATGGCTTCCAGTGTGGCGCCGGAAGCGGTGAACGAAGCCGCGCTGGCACAACACCTCAGCATGGCCGATCTGCCCGAGCCCGACCTGTTCATCCGCACCGGCGGCGAACAGCGCATCAGCAATTTCCTGCTGTGGCAGCTGGCCTACACTGAACTCTATTTCACCGACGCGCTGTGGCCGGACTTCGACGCCGTGGCGCTGGATGCGGCGATCGCCTCCTTCCGCACCCGCGAACGCCGTTTTGGCTGCACCAGTGAACAGGTGCGCGCGGCATCGTGAATTGTTTCCAGGCACCGTATCGATGACGCCGCTCCTCAGCCGGGTGCTGACCGCTGCTTCCCTGCTGGCGGTGTTCGTGCCGGCAGTATTGTGGGCGCCGACATGGTTGTGGACGATCCTGATCGCCGGCGTGGTCGGCGTGGCGGCGCACGAGTGGGCGCGCCTGAGCCATTTCCCCGTTTTGCCTGCGCGCCTCTATGCCGCGCTGCTGACCGCGTGCGCACTGGCGCTGCCCTACGTTCTGGGTGCCCAGTGGCCGCTTTTCCAGAGCGCCCTCATCGTGCTGGCGGTTGCGTTCTGGCTGGGGGTCGCCCCGCTGTGGCTGCTGGGGCGCTGGCACGCCGAACAGGCGTTTCTGCGCGCCGCAGTCGGTGTCGTGCTGCTGTTGCCCACCTGGGCGGCGCTGCTGTATCTGCATGCGCGCGGCCCCGGCATGCTGCTGGCGGTGATGGCGATCGTCTGGATTGCCGACAGCGCGGCCTATTTTGCCGGGCGTCGCTTCGGCCGGCATAAACTCGCCCCCGCCATCAGCCCCGGCAAAACCTGGGAAGGGGTGGCGGGAGCGCTCGTCGCGCTGGCGCTGTATGCCGGCGCGCTGAGCGGCGCCATCGACCTGCCGCTGCTGCCGTTGTTCATCGCGGTGGCGGGCCTGCTGTACCTGTCGGTGCTCGGCGACCTGTTCGAATCCTGGATCAAGCGTGTCTCCGGGATGAAGGACAGCGGCGATTTGCTGCCCGGCCATGGCGGGGTGCTCGACCGCGTCGACGCGCTGACCTCCACGCTGCCGCTGGCATCGGGCATCCTGATCTGGCTGGAGCGCACCGCATGAAGCCGCGCGTCCTCACCATTCTGGGCGCCACCGGCACCATCGGCGTCAATACGCTCGATGTGGTGGCGCGCCATCCCGATCGCTTCGAAGTCTTCGCGCTGACCGGCGCCACCCAGGTCGAGCGCATGGTCGAGCAGTGCCGCACCCATCGCCCGCGGTTCGCGGTGATGAGCGAGCCGGCAGCGGCGGCGGCGCTGCGTGCGCGGATTGCCGAAGAAGGCCTGGCGGTCGAGGTGCTCGAAGGTGCCGCCGCGCTGACCGAGGTGGCGACCGCGCCCGAGGTCGATACCCTGATGGCGGCTATCGTCGGCGCGGCCGGCCTGCCGGCCACGCTGGCGGCGGCGCAGGCGGGCAAACGGATTCTGCTGGCCAACAAGGAAACCCTGGTGGTCTCCGGCCAGCTGTTCATGGATGCGATCGCCGCCAGCGGCGCCGAACTGCTGCCGATCGATTCCGAGCACAACGCCATTTTCCAGGCGCTGCCGCGCGATTTCGGCGGCGATTTCCAGCAGGCCGGGGTGAAGGCGCTGTGGCTCACCGCCTCGGGCGGCCCGTTCCGCACCCTGTCGGCCGCGGCCATCGCCGCCGCCACGCCGGCGCAGGCGGTGGCGCACCCCAACTGGGTGATGGGTAAAAAGATCTCGGTCGACTCGGCCAGCCTGATGAACAAGGGTCTGGAAGTGATCGAGGCGCGCTGGCTGTTCAACGCGCGCCCCGAGAAGATCAAGGTGGTGGTGCATCCGCAGAGCATCGTGCATTCGATGGTCGAATACGCCGACGGCTCGGTGATCGCGCAGCTGGGCACGCCCGACATGCGCACGCCGATCGCCTACGCGCTGGGCTTTCCCGAGCGCATCGATGCGGGGGTGTCGGCACTGGAACTGATGGGCAGGCAGCTCACCTTCGAGGCGCCCGACACCGCCCGTTTCCCCTGCCTGCAACTGGCGTTCGACGCGCTCGCCGCCGGCGGCAACGCGGCGGCGGTGCTGAACGCCGCCAACGAAGTGGCGGTCGCGCGTTTCCTCGAAGGCGCCGCCTCGTTCAACGCCATCGCCGCCAGCATCGCGCACGCGCTGGACAAGCTGGCAGGCGGGGCGGCGCATACGCTGGACGACCTGCTCGAGGCCGACCGGCAGGCGCGCCGTGTGGCCGACGCGTATCTCGGGCAGCTGCGCGCATGAGCGTGCTGCACACCATTCTCTGGTTTCTGGTCGCCATCGGCATCCTGGTGGTGGCGCACGAATTCGGCCACTATCTCGCGGCACGGCTGGCGGGCGTCAAGGTGCTGCGCTTTTCGGTCGGCTTCGGCAAACCCTTGTTCAGCCGCCGCTTCGGCCGCGACCGGACCGAGTGGACGCTGGCCGCGCTGCCGTTCGGCGGCTACGTCAAGATGCTCGACGAGCGCGAGGGCGCAGTGCCGGCGGCGGAAGCGCACCGCAGCTTCAACCGCGCCACCGTGTGGCGCCGCATCGCCATCGTGGCGGCCGGCCCGGCCGCCAATTTCCTGCTCGCCATCGTGTTCTACTGGGCGCTGTTCCTGCATGGCCTGCCTGCGCTGAAGCCGCTCATCGGCGAGCCGCCCGCCGGCACGCCGGCGGCGCAGGCCGGCCTGGTGGCGGGCGACGAGATCCGCCGCGTCAACGGCACCGACACGCCGTCGTTCCAGGATTTACGGCTGAATCTGCTGCGCGCGGGGGTGGCGGGCGGAGTGCTTACGCTGGAACTGGCCGACGGGCGCAGCGTGCAGCTCGATGCGCCGTCGATGCAGACCGGGAATCTGGAACAGGACACGCTGCGGCCGCTCGGCATTGTGCGCTATGAACCCGAGATCCCCGCGGTCATCGGCAAGGTGCTGCCCGATGGCGCCGCCGCGCGCGCCGGCCTGCAGGTGGGCGACCGGCTGATCGCCGCCGATGGCAAGGCGGTGGCGAACTGGCAGGACTGGGTGCAGCTGATACGCCAGCATCCGGCCAAGCCCTTGCGTATCGAATACGAGCGGCAGGGCCAGCGCAAGGTGATGAGTCTTGAACCTGACGCGGCGGACGAAGGCGGCCGACGCATCGGCAAGATCGGCGCAGGCCCGCAGGTCGACGAGACGATGCTGGCCGCGCTGATGACCGAGGTGCGCTATGGGCCGCTCGAAGCGCTGGGGCGGGGCGCGCTCAAGACCTGGGACATGAGCCTGTTCACGCTGGAGATGATGGGACGCATGGTGCTGGGCCAGGTGTCGTGGAAGAACCTCTCCGGTCCGCTGACCATCGCCGATTACGCAGGCCAGAGCGCCGCGCTCGGCTGGATCAGTTTTGTCGGCTTTCTGGCGCTGGTGAGCGTGAGTCTGGGGGTGCTCAACCTGCTGCCGATCCCGTTACTG
>NZ_MKUG01000086.1 GCF_001897685.1 Thiobacillus sp. 65-1402 | reverse complement strand
CGAGCCGGCACGTCCCGACGAGGCAGTGGAAACCAATGCCGAGGCTCCGGCGGCTTCGCCGCTCGACAGTTTTGCGCAGAACCTGAATGCGCAGGCATTGGCCGGCAAGATCGATCCCCTGATCGGGCGCGACCAGGAGCTGGAACGCGTGATCCAGACCCTGTGCCGCCGGCGCAAGAACAATCCCTTGCTGGTAGGCGAGGCGGGGGGGGGCAAAACGGCGATTGCCGAAGGCCTGGCGCGCCGCATCATTGAAGGCTCGGTGCCTGAAATTCTCGGGCAAAGCACGGTGTACGCCCTGGATATGGGCGCCTTGCTGGCTGGCACCAAATATCGTGGCGACTTCGAGCAGCGTCTGAAAGGCGTGCTGAAGCAGCTGTCCGACAACCCCAGTGCCATCCTGTTCATCGACGAAATTCACACCCTGATCGGTGCCGGGGCGGCATCGGGCGGAACGCTCGATGCCTCCAACCTGCTGAAACCGGCCTTGTCGTCGGGCCAGCTGCGCTGCATCGGCGCCACCACGTACACGGAATACCGCGGCATTTTCGAGAAAGATCACGCATTGTCGCGGCGCTTCCAGAAGATCGACGTGCCGGAACCCTCGGTCAACGAAACCGTGGCGATCCTGCGTGGCCTGAAGTCACGCTTCGAGGATCACCATGGCGTCAAGTACACGGCGGCGGCGCTGACCACGGCGGCGCAACTGGCAGCACGCTACATCAACGACCGCCATCTGCCGGACAAGGCGATCGACGTCATCGACGAGGCGGGCGCGGCGCAGCGCATCCTGCCGAAATCGAAGCAGAAGCGCGTCATCACGCCGCGCGAGATCGAGGACATCATCGCCAAGATCGCGCGCATTCCGCCCAAGACCGTGTCGTCCGACGACAAGAACTCGCTGAAGACGCTGGATCGCGACCTGAAAGCCGTGGTGTATGGACAGGAGGCCGCGATCGATGCGCTGGCGACGGCAATCAAGATGTCGCGCAGCGGCCTCGGCAATCCGCAGAAACCGATCGGAAACTTCCTGTTTTCCGGCCCAACCGGGGTCGGCAAGACCGAGGTCGCGCGCCAGCTCGCGTATGTGCTGGGGGTCGAGTTGATCCGTTTCGACATGTCGGAGTACATGGAACGCCATGCGGTGTCGCGGCTGATCGGTGCGCCGCCCGGCTATGTCGGTTTCGATCAAGGCGGCTTGTTGACCGAAGCGGTCAACAAGCATCCCTATGCCGTTGTTTTGCTGGATGAAGTTGAAAAAGCCCATCCGGATATCTTCAACGTGCTGTTGCAGGTGATGGATCACGGCACACTGACCGACACCAACGGGCGCAAGGCCGATTTCCGCAATGTGGTGCTCATCATGACCACCAATGCGGGTGCGGAAATGCTCAACAAATCAACGATCGGGTTCTCCGGTGCGCGCGCAAGCGGCGACGAGATGGGCGAAATCCGCCGCATGTTCACGCCGGAATTCCGTAACCGGCTGGATGCGATCATTCCGTTTGCGCCGCTGACCGAGCCGGTCATCCTGCAGGTCGTCGACAAGTTCCTGATGCAGCTGGAGGAGCAACTGCACGAGAAGAAGGTCGAGGCGGTATTCACCGACGCGCTGAAGGCCTATCTCGCCAAGCACGGCTTCGACCCGCTGATGGGTGCGCGGCCGATGGCGCGCCTGATCCAGGACACCATCCGCAAGGCGCTGGCCGATGAGCTGCTGTTCGGCAGGCTGGCCCACGGCGGGCGGGTGACGATCGATCTGGACGCCAGCGGAAAGGTCAGCCTGGAGTTTGAAGAGGCCGTAGCGGCGTAATTTCCTGTAAAGCTTCGTGCATGCGTGGCCGTAAACCATCCTAGCGGCAGGCGCTATTGGGCTGCTGGCGGTACGCCCATCTTCATGAGATGAAGATGGGCGTACCGGGCAAAGCGCGCCTGCGGTCTGTTTGCCGAGACGGAAGGAAATTCATGAACGCCCACTACGCATCGCGTGCCGCCGCCACGCTAGCCATGCTGCTGTCAGTCTGCGCCCAGGCTGCCGACACGGAACGTGGCAAGACTGTGTCCGAAACCCCGGCCGTTTCCGCCGACGATCTGGCGGCGATAGGCGAGCGCATCCGTCAGACCGGGGCGCAGATCCGCGCCGACATCAAGGAGGCACGTGCCCGCCTCGATGCCCAGAAGGCGCAAGAGGAAGCGGAGCGCAAGCGAGAGGCGGAGCAGGCGCGCCAGCAGGCGATCAGGGAAAGCAAACATCGACAAGCCGTCGAGGCCGCGCAGGCGCGAACCCGCCTGGAGGCGGCGGCGCGGACTGAGCAAGCCGAACGCGAGCGCCAGGAGGCGTTGCACGCGAAGCGGCAGCAGGCGGAGCGGGCCAAACGCGAGGAGCAACTCGCTCTGGCGGCGCAATCCTCGAAAGAGGAGCAGGCAGCCAGGCTGCGGACGACCAAGGAGAGGGCGGCCGAAGCGCTCAGTCAGGCGCGTGCATCGGCCGGGGTGAGGGCGTTTGCCGAAGAGCCGAGCCGCTAGACGATCCGCCAGTCGCGGGGGCCGTAAAACAAAAGCGGCGCCCGAGGCGCCGCGAAAAAACCTAGTGTGGCAGGAGGAGGAGCGCCTAGGGACAAACCCTTTACCAGGAATTCTACACAGTCTGAATATAGGCCAACAAACGGCTTGCGCCAGCGGCATAGGGTTTCAAGCTGAGGTAGTGATTCTGAATAACGGCGTCGATCGTTTTTTCTTTAGCTCCCGCCCGGCGAACTTGCCGAACGCAGCGGAATCCCGCACCATACCGGCGATTCGTCTGAGTGACCGGAGCGTCAATGAAAATCCACCGCACATCCTTTCTCGTGGCCGTTGCAGCCTTGTCGTTGGTCGCCTGCGAACAGCCGGCCACGACCGCCAAGGATGGCATCGCGGCAACGGTAGGCGGCGACGCAATCAGTGCGGTCGAGCTGGAGCGTGCAGTGGCCCGTCTGGGCAAGCTTGATGCGGCCGAATCCGCTCAGGCGCGCGGCAGGGTACTGGAAGCCCTGATCGATCAGCACCTGGTCAGCCACGCAGCCAAGGAAGCCAGGCTGGACCAGGCTCCCGAGGTTGTCCTGGCAATGCAGCAGGCGCAGCGTCAGGTGCTGGTCGAGGCGTACATGGAACGCCTGTTCAAGGACATGGCCCAGCCTGCCGACACGGAAATCCAGGATTATTACGACCGGCATCCCGAATTGTTCGCGCAGCGCAAGGTCTACCGCGTCCAGGAACTGGAGCTGCAGCTGGCGCCGGCGCGTGTTGCCGAGGTCGAGGCGCAACTCAAGCAGAGCCGCACGCTGGCCGAGTTTGCCGACTGGCTGCGTGCGCAGGGAATCGACGGCAAGACAGGCGTGGCGGTCAAGCCGGCGGAACAGATTTCCGCCCCCATGCTGGCGCAGCTGATCAACATGAAGGACGGCCAGGTGGTGGTGGTGCCGCTGGGGGGGAATCGTGTCAGCGTGCTGCAATTGCAGGGCAGCCAGGCGCAGCCCGTAACGCTGGAGCAGGCCAGGGCCGCAATCGGGCGCGTCGTGCTGGGCGAGAAACGCAAAACCCTGCTGGAAGCCGAAATCAAAAAACTGCGCGCCAGCGGAAAAATCCAATACGCCACTGGTTTCGCGCCGGCTCCGCAAACCGGCAAGCCCTGAGCCCGGCATGATTCTGGTCACCGGCGGCGCGGGGTTCATCGGCGCCAATTTCGTCATTGACTGGCTGGCGGCGGGAAACGAGCCCGTCGTCAATCTCGACAAGCTGACCTACGCGGGCAATCCGGAAAATCTGCGGTCCCTGCAGGAGGATGCGCGGCATGTCTTCGTCCAGGGTGACATCGGTGACCGAGCGGTCGTTGATGCGCTGCTACAGCAATACCGGCCCCGCGCGATCATCAATTTCGCAGCCGAAAGCCATGTCGACCGCTCCATCCACGGTCCCGCGGAGTTCATCCAGACCAATGTGGTCGGCACCTTCCAGTTGCTGGAATCGGTGCGCGCGCATTGGTCGCAGCTTCCCGCGGACGAACAGGCGGCATTCCGTTTTCTGCATGTGTCGACCGACGAGGTGTACGGCTCGCTCGGCGCAGCCGATCCGGCGTTTTCCGAAACCACGCCGTATGCGCCGAACAGCCCGTATTCGGCGTCGAAGGCGGCATCGGATCATCTGGTGCGCGCCTATCACCACACCTATGGCCTGCCGGTGCTGACCACCAACTGCTCGAACAATTACGGGCCGCTGCAGTTTCCGGAAAAGCTCATTCCGCTGATCATCCACAACGCGCTGGCGGGCAAGCCGCTGCCGATCTACGGCGACGGCAGCAATGTCCGCGACTGGCTGTATGTCGGCGACCACTGCAGCGCGATCCGACGGGTGCTGGAAGCAGGCAGGGTGGGAGAGACCTACAACATCGGCGGCTGCAACGAGAAAACCAATCTCGAGGTGGTGAATACCCTGTGCGCGATGCTCGATGCATTGCATCCCGATTCACCCGTCATCCCCCATGTCAGCCTGATTACGTTCGTCAAGGATCGGCCCGGCCACGACCGGCGCTACGCGATCGACGCCTGCAAGATCGAGCACGAGCTCGGCTGGATGCCGAGCGAAACCTTCGAGAGCGGGATCAGGAAGACGGTGGCCTGGTACCTGGACAACCAGAACTGGGTGGCCCACGTCACCAGCGGCGAATACCGCAACTGGGTTTCCAGAAACTACGCAGATAATCCGGCATGAGCACACGCAAGGGCATCATCCTCGCCGGCGGTTCCGGCACCCGTCTTTACCCGATCACGCAGGCGGTATCCAAGCAGCTGCTGCCGGTCTACGATAAGCCCATGGTGTACTACCCGCTGACCACGCTGATGCTGGCAGGGATCCGCGACATTCTGCTGATTTCCACCCCGCAGGACACGCCGCGCTTCGAGCAGTTGCTGGGCGACGGCGCGAAATGGGGGCTCAACATCCGGTATGCCGTGCAGGCCGCACCCGAGGGACTGGCGCAGGCCTTCCTCATCGGCAGCGATTTCATCGGCAACGATCCCAGCGCCCTGGTTCTGGGCGACAACCTCTTCTACGGCCACGAACTGAGCCAGGATTTGCGGGCGGCGGGGCAGCGCGCGCACGGCGCCACCGTGTTCGCCTATCCGGTGCAAGACCCCGAGCGCTACGGGGTGGTCGAGTTCGACGCTGCCGGGCATGCGGTCAGCCTGGAGGAAAAACCCGCCCGGCCGAAATCGCGCTACGCCGTCACCGGCCTGTATTTTTACGACAATCGGGTGATCGACGTCGCGCGTGCGCTGAAGCCTTCGCCGCGCGGCGAGCTGGAAATCACCGACGTCAACCGCCAGTATCTCGACTGGGGCGAACTCGACGTGCAGGTAATGGGACGCGGCCAGGCCTGGCTCGACACCGGCACCCACGATTCGCTGATCGAGGCAGCGCTCTACATCCAGACCATCGAGAAGCGCCAGGGGCTGAAGATCGCCTGCCCGGAAGAAATCGCCTACCGCCAGGGCTTCATCGACGCCGCGCAACTGCAGGCGCTGGCGCAGCCGCTGCTGAAAAACGATTACGGGCGTTATCTGATCGGCGTGCTGAACGACCGGGTGTTCTGATGCAGGTCATTGCCACCCGGCATCCCGATGTGCTGCTGCTGCGTCCCAGGGTGTTCGGCGACACGCGTGGATTTTTCTTCGAAAGCTATAACCGCAAGGCCTTTGCCGAACTCGGCATCGGCGCCGAGTTCGTGCAGGACAACCACTCGCGTTCGGCAAAAGGCGTGCTGCGTGGGCTGCATTACCAGATCCGCCAGCCGCAGGGCAAGCTGGTGCGCGTGGTGGCGGGCGAGGTGTTCGACGTGGCGGTCGACCTGCGCCGCAGCTCGCCGCATTTCGGATCCGTCGCCAGCTTCCGCCTGTCGGCCGAAACGCACGACATGGCGTGGATTCCGCCGGGGTTCGCGCACGGTTTTCTGGTGCTGTCCGAGCACGCCGAATTTCTCTACAAGACCACCGACTACTACGCGCCGCAGTTCGAGCGCAGCCTGCTGTGGAACGATCCGGCCCTCGACATCGCCTGGCCGCTGCAGGGCGAACCGCTGTTGTCCGCCAAGGACCAGGCCGGCTTGCCGCTCGCCGAGTGCGAGGTGTTTGCGTGAGAATCCTGCTCACCGGCGTCAACGGCCAGGTGGGCTGGGAATTGCAGCGCACGCTGGCGCCGCTGGGCGAGGTGGTCGCTGCCGGCCGCAGCCTCCTTGACCTCGCCGATACGGCAAGCATCCGCCGCACGGTGGCGGCGATCGCGCCGGATCTGATCGTCAACCCGGCGGCCTACACAGCGGTCGACAAGGCCGAATCCGAGCCCGGTCTGGCGTATGCCGTCAACGCCGACGCACCGGGCGAATTGGCGCAGGCGGCCGCTGCGCGCGGCATTCCGCTGGTGCATTTTTCCACCGACTACGTGTTTGACGGCCGCAAACCCGTTGCCTATACGGAAGCGGACGCGCCGAATCCACTGGGCGTGTATGGCGCGAGCAAGCTGGCGGGCGAGCAGGCGGTGCAGCGTAGCGGCACCCCGCATCTGATCCTGCGCACCAGCTGGGTCTACGGCCTGCGCGGCCGCAACTTCCTGCTCACCATGCAGCGGCTGGCGCACGAGCGCGACGTCCTGACGGTGGTCGACGACCAGTTCGGCGCGCCGACCTGGTCGCGCCTGATCGCCGAAGCCTGCGCTTTGACAATTGCGCGCTGGCTGGACCGGCCCGATCGAGCTGCAACGTCCGGGATATATCATCTGAGCTGCGGCGGCCGCACCAGCTGGCACGGCTTCACCGCAGCCATCCTGGCGCAGCTGGCCGCTACGGATGGAAAGCTTGCCCGCCTCACGGCGATCCCGGGTTGCGGCTATCCCACGCCAGCCGTGCGCCCGGCCAACTCGCAGCTGGATTGCGGCAAGCTGGCAGCGACTTTCGGGGTGCGGCTGCCCGCTTGGGAAAGCGCGCTCGCCCTGTGCCTGGAACGGAATTTGCCTCAATCGACGACATGACTTTTTAGCAGAGCACACGATATGACCACCATCCATCCCGTGATCCTTTCCGGCGGCTCCGGCACGCGCCTGTGGCCCTTGTCCCGCGCGGCCCTGCCCAAGCAACTGCTGCCGCTCGCCAGCGATCGCAGCCTGCTGCAGGACACTGTCAGCCGTCTGGCGGACATGCCGGAAATGGCGGCACCGCTGATGGTGTGCAACGTCGAGCATCGCTTCATGATTGCCGAGCAGATGCGCCAGATCGACACCGCGCCGCATGCCATCGTGCTGGAGCCGGCGGGACGCAACACCGCGCCGGCCATCGCTGTGGCTGCGCTGATGCTGTCGCGCGACAACCCCGACGCGCTGATGCTGGTGCTGCCGGCCGACCACCTGATCGGCGACGTCGCGGCCTTTCATGCCGCCATCCGCACTGCCGCCGAAGCGGCAGGAAAAGGCCATCTGGCTACCTTCGGCATCGTCGCGGCGACCCCCGAAACCGGCTACGGCTACATCCGCAAGGGTGCGCCGCTGCCGGGCTGCGCTGGCGCGTACCAGGTGGCGGGCTTCGTCGAAAAACCCGACCTCGCCACCGCGCAGCAGTACGTCGGGTCAGGCGATTATTTCTGGAACAGCGGCATGTTCCTGTTCCGGGCGGCGGATTTCCTCGACGAGCTGCAGGCCTTGCGCCCGGGCATTCTGGAGGCCAGCCGTGCCGCGCTCGATGCCGCCACGCTGGATCTCGATTTCGTTCGGCTCGACCCCGCCGCCTTCGAGGCCTGCCCGTCGGAATCGGTCGACTACGCGGTGATGGAGCATACCCGCCGCGCCGCCGTGGTGCCGGCGGACATGGCATGGAACGACATCGGCGCCTGGTCGGCATTATGGGAAGTGGCGGACAAGGATGCGCAGGGCAATGCCGCCCGCGGCGACGTCATGCTGGAAAACGCCTGCAACAACTTCGTCCGCGCCGAAACGCGCATGGTGGCGCTGCTCGGCGTATCCGACCTGGTGGTGGTGGAAACCGCCGACGTGGTGCTGGTGGCGAACAAGGACCAGGTGCAGGACGTGAAGAAACTGGTTGACCGCCTGAAAGCCGAAAAGCGCTGCGAGCATCTGATCCACAAGCAGGTCCACAGGCCCTGGGGGTGGTACGAAGGCATCGACGAGGGCGAGCGTTTCCAGGTCAAGCGCATCATGGTCAAGCCGGGCGAGAAGCTCAGCCTGCAGATGCACCACCACCGCGCCGAGCACTGGATCGTGGTGTCCGGCACCGCCAGCGTCACCTGCGGCGAGGCGACCATGCTGCTGACCGAGAACCAGTCCACCTATATTCCGCTCGGCACCACGCACCGCCTGGAGAACCCCGGCAAGGTCGACCTGCACATGATCGAGGTGCAGTCGGGCTCTTACCTGGGGGAAGACGACATCGTGCGCTTCGAGGATGTTTACAAGCGCAGTTGAGGCTGCGACCGGCTTTTCACGCCCGGGTTTGCCGGCTGCGCGACCCATGCGGCATCCTGCCGCAACCCTTTGTTGTTTATGGAATTCCTGTTGATTTACCGACCGGCGGGACGGTCTTCGGCCTGGGATGGCCCGGTCACCGCGCTGCCCGCCGCGGATGTAGGACAAACGCCTACATGAAAATCCGCCCAGATTCCGTCCTTCAATACAGCGCATCTCTACGTTAACTTTCCACGGGGGCGTCCGAAAACGAATTCACCACGCTGACTTAAGTGTGAATTCGAAAAAAAATTCAACGAAGAAGGGCAAGCAAATGAAACTGGACGAAATGCTGGACGAGATGCGCGATGTCAATCTCAACTACCTGATGCTCGCGCAAAACATGATCCGGCACGACAAGGCGACCGCCGTTTTTCGCCTGGGCATCAGCCAGGACGTTGCCGACCTGATCGAGGCGCTGACCCCCGCGCAAATCCTCAAGCTGGCCGCTTCCGGCATGCTGGTGTCGCGTTTCCGCTTCGACGACGGCGTGGTGCTGAACATGCTGACCAGCTACACCAAGGATCGTGCGCTGGCGCAATCCCATGCCGCCATTCTGATGGCGGGCCAGGCTGTGGAAGCGTTCGCCTGATTCTGCATCGCAAGAAATAAAACCAGCAAGGGGAGGGGCCATGAGCAAGAAAAGTCTGTTGACCGAGATGCGCGATACTCAACTGGCGATCGAATTGATCGAGCTCGGTGCCCGCCCGCAGGTGCTGGAGTCCGAAACCTCGCTGTCGCGCGAGCGCCTGCTCAAACTGTACAAGGAAGTCAAAGGCGTCTCGCCGCCCAAGGGCATGCTGCCGTTTTCGACCGACTGGTTCCTGACCTGGCTGCCCAACGTGCACTCTTCGATGTTCATCAACATTCATCGCTATCTCACCAAGAACAGCGATTGCAGCGGCATCGAAGCGGTGCTCAAGAGCTACCGCCTGTATCAGGAATATCTCCACACCAACCAGATCGAAGCCGTGCTGAGCTTCACCCGCGCCTGGACCCTGAACCGTTTCTTCGAAAGCCGCATGCTCGATACGGCCGTCTGCAGCGACTGCGGCGGCCACTTTGTGGTGCATCCGGACGACCTGCACAGCCAGTACGTGTGCGGCCTCTGCAACATGCCGGCCCGCGCCGGAAAAACCCGCAAGGCCAAAGCTGAGGCCAGAGCCGAACTGAGCGCCGCCGCCTGACGGATTCCCTCCCCGAAGTCCGGTGATGACGCGCCTGCCAGTCAGCCTTCAGTCGCTCGTCATCCAGTGCATCGCCGTGCTGCTGGCGATGCTGCCGCACACCCTGCCGCAAACCGCTTTTCCATTCCAGCCCGCGCTGTGGCAATTCGCCCTGGCACAAGGGGCCATCGCTGCCGGCCTCAGCATCATTTGGCGGCAGCCGGCCTGGTGGCCGCCGCTGCATTTCGCTTTCCTGCCCGCGGTCCTGCTGGCCCAGCGGATCGATGCGCCGGCTTGGCTCTATCTGGCCGCTTTCCTGCTGCTGCTCGCGTTTTACTGGAGCAGCTTCCGCACCCGGGTGCCGCTGTACCTGTCCAGCCGCAAAGCCAGACAGGCGCTGGCGTCGCTGTTGCCGCAGGCGCAGCCGCTCCGCTTCATCGATCTTGGCAGCGGATTTGGCGGCGTGCCGTGTTATCTGGAAAGCCGCTTTCCGCTCGGCCGTTTTTATGGCACCGAACTTGCCCCCGCTCCCTGGCTCGTCAGCCGTTTGCGCGCCTGGCTGACAGGCAGCCGGGTGCGCTTTATGCGGCGCGATTACGCCCAACTCAGCCTGGCGGACTTCGATGTCGTGTTTGCTTTTCTTTCGCCCGCTGCCATGCCCGGGTTGTGGCGGCAGGCCCGCTCCCAGATGCGCAGCGGCAGCCTGTTCGTCAGCCTGTCGTTCACGGTGGACGCGCAGCCGCCGGATCGCGTCGTAACGCTGGCGGAAGGCACACGGCACACCTTGTATGCGTGGCGGATGTGAGGCGTCGCTACACGGAAATACTGTCGCCGAGCCATCAAGTTTCCGCCGCGCCGGTCGAATCCTTCTGTTGAGAGCGCTTGCTTCGAATGCTGAAACATTGGGGTGGTCGGGACAGCTGCCGCTCCATGTCCCCGCCAAAAGGAATACAAGGTCGTGCTAGTCATCGTTGGATATATTGTCGTCTTGTTGAGTATCTTCGGTGGCTTCGCGCTGGCGGGCGGACACCTGGCGGCGCTGTTCCAGCCAGTCGAACTCCTGATGATCGGGGGCGGCGCGGCGGGCGCCTTCTTCGTCGGCAACAACGGCAAGGCCATCAAGGCCACCCTGAAGGCCTTGCCCACCGCATTCAAGGGATCGAAATATACCCGTGCGCTCTACATGGACATCATGGCGCTGCTGTACGAACTGCTGACCAAGATCCGCAAGGAAGGGCTGATGTCGGTGGAGTCCGATGTCGACTCGCCCGAGAACAGCCCGCTGTTCGCGAAATATCCGGCGGTGATGGCCGATCACCACATCGTCGAATTCCTCACCGATTATCTGCGCCTGATGGTGAGCGGCAGCATGAATGCCTTCGAAATCGAAAACCTGATGGACAATGAAATCGAAACCCATCACCACGAGGGCGAGATCCCTTCCCATGTCATCGCCAAGATAGGCGACGGCCTGCCGGCCTTCGGCATCATCGCGGCGGTGATGGGGGTGGTGCACACGATGGAGTCGGTCGGCCTGCCGCCGGCGGAACTGGGGATCCTGATTGCGCACGCGCTGGTCGGCACCTTCCTCGGCATCCTGCTGGCTTACGGGTTTGTCGGGCCGCTCGCGAGCCTGCTTGAGCAAAAGCTGCACGAATCGACCAAGATGCTGCAATGTATCAAGGTCACCCTGCTTGCCAGCATCAACGGCTACGCGCCGGCCATCGCGGTCGAATTCGGGCGCAAGGTGCTGTTCTCGACCGAGCGTCCCTCCTTCAGCGAACTGGAAGAACATGTGAGAGGCGCGCGGTCGCGCTGATTTCCCCGCCGCCGGGCCGGGACGCCGTCACCTCATACCCATACATCCATGAGCGAACAGAAAACGCCCATCGTCATCAAGCGCATCCGCAAGGTCAGAGGCGGCCGCCACGGCGGGGCGTGGAAAATCGCCTATGCCGACTTCGTCACGGCGATGATGGCCTTCTTCCTGCTGATGTGGCTGCTGGGTTCGACCACCAAGGGCGACCTGGAAGGGATCGCGGAATATTTCAAGACGCCGCTCAAGGTGGCGATGCAAGGGGGCTCCGGCAGCGGCGACAGCTCCAGCGTCATCAAGGGCGGCGGCCTCGATATGACGCGGCAACTGGGCCAGGTGAAAAAAGGCGATACCCAGGCCGAAAAGAAATCCTACAACCTGAAGGCGGCACAGGCCGAACTCGAGCGTATCGAGACCGCCAAGCTCAAGCAGCTGAAGAAACGCCTCGAGACGGCGATCGACGCCAATCCCACCCTGCGGCAGTTCAAGCGGCAGCTGCTGATCGACATCACCAGCGAAGGCCTGCGCATCCAGATCGTCGACGAGCAGAACCGGCCCATGTTCAACCTGGCCAGCGCCGAACTGCAGCCCTACACCAAGATCATCCTGCACGAGATCGGCCAAGTGCTGAACGATGTGCAGAACCGCATCAGCCTGTCGGGCCACACCGATGCCATGCTGTATGCCAACGGCGCGCGCGGCTACAGCAACTGGGAGTTGTCGGCCGACCGTGCCAACGCCTCGCGGCGCGAGCTGATCGCCGGCGGCATGGACGAAGCGAAGATGCTGCGCGTGGTCGGGCTGGCATCGTCCGTGCCGTTCAACCAGGCGGGGCCTCACGATCCGATCAACCGCCGCATCAGCATCATCGTGATGAACAAGCGCACCGAGGATGCCATCACCAAAGAAGCCAGCGGCGTCAACGTGGCGGACGAAGCCGGCGTGCGCGAAGAAGTGGGCAGGGCCAACGCCGAAAACTGATCGCCGCGCGCCGCTTGGCGCGAAATAGCAGGTCAAATCCACCCTTATTCCCCCGATCGCCCGCGCCGGGCGTGGCCAATAATCCAGCCTAAGAAAGCCTGCCTCCGCTTCGCGGACGGCAAGGCCCCCTTCACAGGTGAAATCAGGGATGGCTGAAGAAAGCGATCAGGAACGGACAGAAGCCCCGTCGCCACAGCGGCTGGAGAAGGCGCGCGAAGATGGCCAGGTGCCGCAATCGCGCGAGCTGGCCACGTTCGTCGTCCTGATGACCGGCGGTGCGGCGCTGTGGATGATGGCCAGCGGCCTCGGCCAGGCCATGTCGCAGATCATGCGCGGCGGCCTGCAGTTCCAGCCGGCCGTCGCCCGCGATAGCGCGTACGTCATGGCGCAGCTATCCAGCCAGTTTTTCGATGCCGCGCTGGCGCTGGCGCCTTTCCTGGCGCTGGTGCTGATCGCCGCCCTGGCTTCGCCGCTGCTGCTGCGCGGCTGGCTGTTCAGCACCAAGGCATTCGCCCCGGATTTCAAGCGCCTGAATCCGCTGTCGGGCATCAAGCGCATGTTTTCCAGCCAGGGCCTGGTCGAACTGGTCAAATCGCTGGCCAAGGTCGGCTTGCTGGGAGGGGTCGCCGTGTGGCTGATCTGGTCCAATCTCGACGCGCTCGTTTCGCTCAGCCTGGAGTCGCCGCCCCTCGCCATCCAGCACATGGGCGACCTCATCGGCAAGGTGTTCCTGCTGGCTTCGGGCGCGATGATTTTCATCGTCGTGCTGGATCTACCGTATCAGCTGTGGAGCTACTACAACAAGCTCAAGATGACCAAGGAGCAGCTGCGCCAGGAAAGCAAGGAATCGGAGGGCGATCCGCACGTCAAGGCGCGCATCCGCGCCCAGCAGCGCGAAGTGGCGCGCCGCCGCATGATGGCCGAAATCCCCAGCGCCGACGTGGTGGTGACCAACCCGACCCATTACGCCGTGGCGCTCAAGTACAGCGAAGGCAAGATGCGCGCGCCGCGCGTGGTGGCCAAGGGGGCCGATGCGGTCGCCGCGAAAATCCGCGAACTGGCGGCCGAGCACAAGGTGCCGCTGCTGGAAGCGCCGCCGCTGGCGCGCGCGCTGTTCCGCCATACCGAACTCGGCGACGAGATTCCGGCCACGCTCTATGCGGCAGTGGCCGAAGTGCTGGCCTACGTGTTCCAGCTGCGTCATTTCCGGCAGGCGGGCGGGGTGTATCCCAACGCCCCGACCGCCTTGCCGGTTCCCCCTGAACTCGATCCGTTGAACGCATCCGTATGAACGGCACCCTGAGTCTTTCGAATATCTTCAACCCGGCCAATGCGCGCGCAATGGCGGCACCGATTTTCATCGTCCTCATTCTGGCGATGCTGGTGCTGCCGCTGCCGCCGTTTGCGCTGGACATGCTGTTCACCTTCAACATTGCGCTTTCCATCATGGTGCTGCTGGTCAGCCTGTCGACCAAGAAGGCGCTCGAATTCGCCGCGTTCCCCACGGTGCTGCTGCTGTCCACGCTGCTGCGCCTCTCGCTCAACGTCGCGTCCACCCGCGTGGTGCTGCTGGACGGCCATACCGGACCGGACGCTGCGGGCAAGGTGATCGAAGCCTTCGGCCATTTCCTGGTCGGCGGCAATTACACGGTCGGCATCATCGTGTTCGTCATCCTGGTGGTGATCAACTTCATCGTCATCACCAAGGGCGCCGGCCGCATTGCCGAAGTCAGCGCGCGCTTCACCCTCGACGCGATGCCGGGCAAGCAGATGGCGATCGACGCCGACCTCAACGCCGGCCTCATCGACGAAAACGAGGCGCGCCGGCGCCGTGCCGAAATCGCCCAGGAAGCCGACTTCTACGGCTCGATGGACGGCGCCTCGAAATTCGTGCGCGGCGACGCCATCGCCGGCATCCTGATCCTGATCATCAACGTCGTCGGCGGCCTCATCATCGGCGTGATGCAGCACGACATGGCGATGGCCGACGCCGCCAGCAACTACACCCTGCTGGCGATCGGCGACGGCCTGGTGGCGCAGATTCCGGCGCTGGTCATCTCGATCGCCGCCGGCATCATCGTCAGCCGCGTCAGCACCGAGGAAGACATCGCCGGCCAGATGCTGTCCAACGTTTTCAGCAAGCGGCAGGCGCTCTATATCACCGCCGCGATTCTTGGCCTGATGGGCTTGATTCCGGGCATGCCGAACTTCGCCTTCCTGCTGCTGGCGGGCGGCCTGGTCTGGCTGGCCTACCGGAACGGCAAGCCGCAACAGCAGGAAGCGCCGGCGGAGGCGCAGGCCGCGCCCGTCGCCGCGGTCGAAAGCCAGGAAGCCAGCTGGGAAGACGTCGCGCCCATCGACACCCTGGGCCTGGAAGTGGGCTATCGCCTGATTCCGCTGGTGGACAGCGCCACCGACGGCGAGCTGGTGCGCCGCATCAAGGGTATCCGCAAGAAGTTCGCCAGAGAGATCGGCTTTCTGCCGCCTGCCGTGCATATCCGCGACAATCTGGAAATCAATCCGAACAGCTACCGCATCACCCTGAAAGGCGTCGAGATCGGCTCCGGAGAGGTGCGCACCGGGCTGTTCCTCGCCATCGACCCGGGCAACATCACCGCCAGCCTGCCGGGCATCGCCACGCGCGATCCCGCCTTCGACCTGCCGGCGGTGTGGATCGAATCCGGCCTGCGCGAGCAGGCGCAGGCGATGGGCTACACCGTGGTCGACCCCGGCACCGTGGTCGCCACCCACCTGAATCATCTGGTGACCCAGCATGCTGCCGAACTGCTGGGGCGGCAGGAAACGCAGGCGCTGCTCGATCACCTGGGCAAGAGCGCGCCCAAGCTGGTGGAAGACCTGGTGCCGAAAATGCTGCCGCTCTCCACCGTGCAGAAAGTGCTGCAGACCCTGCTCACCGAAGGCGTGGCGATCCGCGACATGCGCAGCATCATCGACACCCTGCTGGAACACGCCGCACGGGTGCAGGATCCGCACGAACTCACCGCCCTGGTGCGGGTGGCGCTGGGCCGCTCGATCGTGCAGCAGATTTACGGCTCGGCCAGCGAACTGCCGGTGATCGCACTGGACCATGGCCTCGAGCGGCTGCTGCTGCAGACGCTGCAGGCGGGCCACGATGCCGCCGGCATGGAGCCGGGCCTGGCCGACACCCTGCTGGAGCGTACCCAGACCTCGACGCAGCGGCAGGAAGCGCTGGGCCATCCCCCGGTATTGCTGACGCCCGCCGTGCTGCGTCCGCTACTCGCACGTTTCCTGCGGCGCACCGTGCCGCAGCTCAAAGTGCTTTCGCACGCTGAAGTGCCCGAAGGCAAGCAGATCAAAGTGACTTCCCTGGTAGGAGGAGCAGCATGAACGTCAAACGAATCGTCGCCAAAACATCCCGTGAAGCCATGCGCCAGCTGCGCGATGCGCTCGGTCCCGACGCGATCATCCTTGCCAATCGCGCCGTCGAGGGCGGGGTGGAAGTGCTGGCCCTGGCGGCGGAAGACATCGCTTCGATGGCGCCGCCCGTGGTGGAGGCGCCCGCAATTGCCGCTCCTGCCAAGGCACCGCTAGCGGACGTGCAGGACGAAACCGAGCCGGCGCCCGCAGTTACCATCAAACGCCGGCTGGTCGAGCGGGTCGCCGTGCCCAGCGAGGACAGCGCCCAGCTGGCGCAAAGCGTGGTAGGTGAAATCCGCGGCGAAATCAAAGCGATGCAGATGCGGCTGGAAAGCCAGCTGGCCGATCTGGCCTGGCGCGATCTGCCGGGGCGCGATCCGGCCGGCGCCGCTGTGATGCGCGACATGCTGGCGGCCGGTTTTTCCGCCGCGCTGGCGCGCGAGCTGCTGGAAACCCTGCCGAAAGGCGATGTGGAGCAGGCGCTGGGCTGGGCGAAAAACACCTTGATGAAGCGCCTGCAGGTGATGCAGAGCGAAACCGACATGCTCGACGGCGGCGGCGTGTTCGCCCTGATGGGCCCCACCGGTGCCGGCAAGACCACCACCACCGCCAAGCTCGCCGCCCGTTTCGTGGTGCGCCACGGCGCCGACAAGCTGGCCCTGCTGACCACCGACAGCTACCGGATCGGCGGCCACGAACAGCTGCGCATCTACGGCAAGATCCTTGGCGTCGCGGTGCACGCGGTGCGCGATGCGGCCGACCTGCGGCTGGCGCTGTCCGAACTGCGCAACAAGCATACGGTGCTGATCGATACCGTCGGCATGAGCCAGCGCGACCAGGCCGTCGCCGAGCAGGTCGAGATGCTGTGCCAGGCCGGCAAGCCGATCAAGCGCCTGCTGCTGCTGAACGCCACCAGCCACGGCGACACCCTGAACGAAGTGGTGCAGGCCTACCGCACGCGCGGGCTGGACGGCTGCATCCTGTCGAAGATCGACGAGGCGGCAAGCCTCGGCCCGGCGCTCGACTGCGCGATCCGTCACCAGTTGAGCGTGCACTATCTGGCGACCGGCCAGCGCGTGCCCGAAGACCTGCACCTGGCCAATCGCCAGTACCTCATTCACCGCGCCTTCAAGGCGCGCACGCAAGCCTCGCCGTGGCAGCTGGACGACAGCGAGCTGGCCTTCGCGCTGTCCGGCAGCCAGGCGGCGCATCGCGAAAGCGCGGTGTCCCTTGGATAAGTTCGTCAGCGATCAGGCCGCCGGGCTGCGCCGCCTGCTGGGGCAGACCGGGTTTCAGGTCATTACCGTGATGTCGGGGCAGAAGGGGGCGGGCAAGACCGCCGCCACCGCCAATCTGGCGGTGGCATTGGCCCGCTCCGGGCGCGACGTGCTCATCGTCGACCAGGATCGGCACGGCCACGGTGCCTGCGCCGCCCTCGGGCTGACGCCGCGCTTCGACGTGTCGGACGTGCTCGAAAGACGCTGCACCCTGGATGCGCTGATACTCGACGGCCCCGACAACGTGCAGGTGCTGCCGATCGGCGGCTGCTTCAACCGGCTGGGGCAGCTGTCCGAACGCGATCAGGAATGGCTGGCGCAGAGCTTCAACCGCCTGCAATGCGGCGTCGATGTGGTGCTGGTGGACATGGAAGAGGCCACCGACCCGGATGCCTTGCCGCTGGGGCTTGCCGCTTCCGAAATCATGGTGGTGCTGCCGCCCGGCAACACGGCGATCACCCAGGGCTATACCCTGGTCAAACGGCTGGCGCACAATTTCGGCAAGCGCCAGTTCCGCCTGCTGCTCAACCGCATGGAATCGCCGGAGCAGGCGCAGGCGGTGGCGCGCAATTTCGCCCAAACTGCCGAGCGCTATCTGGGGGTATCGGTTGATTACCTCGGCTATATCCCGCTGGACGAGCGTTTGAGCCGCGCCGGCCACCTGCGTACTTCCGTGGTGGACGCCTTTCCCGTCGCCCAGTCCACCTCGCAGTTCCGCAAACTGGCCGATGGCCTGCTGCGCTGGCCGCAGCAGGCTGGCCTGGGCAATGTCGGCGGGTTCATGCAGCGCGTGATCCAGGGCAGCCGCATGATGGAAGCCTGTAGGAGGTAGGGCATGTACACCGCAACAGGCAAAAGCGAAAAGAGCGACCTGCTGACGCAATACATGCCCATGGTCAAACGGCTGGCGCATCACATGATGGGCCGGCTGCCGCCCAGCGTGGAGGAGGACGACCTGGTGCAGGCCGGCATGATCGGCCTGCTCGACGCCGTCAGCCGCTACGACGAGGCGCAGAGCGCGCAGTTCGAAGCCTACGCCATCCAGCGCATCCGCGGCTCGATGATCGACGAATTGCGCCAGTCCGACTGGCTGCCGCGCAGCGCGCGGCAGTCGATGCGCAAGATCGAACAGGCCATCGGCGCCTTGCAGCACCAGCTGGGGCGGCAGCCCAGCGAAACCGAAATCGCCGCGTCGATGAAAATCCCGCTGGCCGAATACCAGGCCATGCTGGGCGACGCGCGCGGCCATCAGCTGCTGTATTTCGAGGATTTCGGCGAATCCGACGAAGACGATTCCTTCCTCGACAAGCAGTCGGCGCACGAGACCAGCATGCCGCTGCCGCAGCTGCTCGACGCCAATCTGCGCGCCTGCATCATCGCCGGCATCGAAAACCTGCCCGAACGCGAACAGCTGCTGATGTCGCTGTATTACGAACAGGAACTCAATCTGCGCGAGATCAGCGAAGTGTTCGGCGTCAGCGAATCCCGCATCTGCCAGCTGCACGGCCAGGCCATCGCGCGGCTGCGCACCAAGCTGAAGGAAGACGCATGGATCGCGGCAGTCTGATCGGGCTGGTGCTGGCGGTTGCCGCCATTCTCGGCGGCCAGGCGATGGAAGGCGGGCAGATCGGCCTGTTCCTGCAGCCGGCCGCTTTCGTCATCGTGGTGATCGGAACCCTGGCTGCGGTGCTGCTGCATTACCCGCTGCCGGTTTTCATGAAGGGTGTGCGCATGGCGAAGTGGGCTTTCCGGCCGCCCGGATCGGAGGCCGAGGCGCTGATCCGCCGCATCGTCCAGTGGTCGCACACCGCGCGTCAGGACGGTGTGCTGGCGCTGGAAAAATACCTCAACATGACGCGCGATCCGTTCCAGAAAACCGGGCTGCAATTGCTGATCGACGGCGCCGATGCGGCCAAGCTGCGCGACACGCTCGACGTCCAGATCGTCGGCTTCGAGACGGCCGAGAGGCAGGCCGCGCGGGTATGGGAAGCGGCGGGCGGCTATGCGCCCACCCTCGGCATCCTGGGCGCGGTGATAGGTCTGATCCATGTCATGGAAAACTTGTCCGATCCCGGCAAGCTGGGGGCGGGCATCGCGGTCGCCTTCGTCGCCACCATCTACGGCGTCGGCCTCGCCAACCTGGTGTTTTTGCCGATCGCCAACAAGATCAAGTTCACCATCGCCCGCCGGGTCGCCGAGCGCGAAATCGTTTGCGACGGTCTTATCGGCATTGCCCAGGGCGACAATCCGCGCATCATCGAGGCGCGCCTCAAAGGATATTTGTAATGCGCAGACGGCGGCGCATCGTCTCCGACCACGACAATCACGACCGCTGGCTGATTTCGTATGCCGACTTCATTACCCTGCTGTTTGCCTTCTTCGTGGTGATGTACGCGATCTCGGCGGTCAACGAGAACAAATTGCGCGTCCTGGCCGGCTCGCTCGGCGATGCGTTCGGCAAGGCGCCGGCAAGCGAGACGCCGGTTCCGCAACCGACCAAGCAGGCATTGCCTGCGGAAGTCAGGCAACGCACCCTGAAACAGCAGCAGGCGGTCGAGGAACAGGCGCACATGACCGAGGTGGCGAGCGGCCTGCTCGACGTGATGGCGCCGCTGGTGAAGGAGGGCAAGGTGCGGGTGACCCAGAGCCGCCGCGGCGTCAGCATCGAAATCAATGCCAACGTGCTGTTTGCCCCCGGCCGTGCCGAACTCGAGGCGAAATCGCTGGCGGTATTGCGTGCGGTGGCGGAGCGCCTGCGGAACGAGCCGTTCAAGCTGGAAATCACCGGCCATACCGACGTCATGCCGATCAGCAACCCGGTTTTTGCCTCCAACTGGGAATTGTCTGCGGTGCGCGCCACCAGCGTGGTGCGCCTGCTGGCCGACAACGGCATCGCCCCGGCGCGCCTGTCGGCCATCGGGCGCGAGGCCAGCCAGCCGATTGCCCCCAACGATACCGCCGAAGGGCGTGCGCGCAACCGCCGGGTCGAGCTGATGATCCTGTCCGGCCTGCCGGATACGGTCGAGGAAATCCCGGTACGGCCCAATCAGCCCCGCCCTTGAAAACGGACGGATAGGCCCGATACTTCTTACTCCCGTAGACCGGATTAAGAAGCCCAGATCATGCCCAATGACCCCGCGCTGGAAGGTGAAATCATTTCCGACGACAGGCAGTTGCCGACCGCCCCGGCGCTGCCGCCCGAGCTGTACCTGCTGCCGCTGACCGAAAAGCCGTTTTTCCCGGCGCAGACCCTGCCGCTGCTGATGAACGAGGCGCCGTGGCTGTCGACGGTGGAGGCCATCGGCGAAACCGCGCACCACATGGTGGGGCTGGTGGTGGTCAAGCCCGACAATACCGACGACGTGAAGCGGGCGGATTTCCGCAGCGTCGGCACGGTGGTGCGCATCCACCATCCGGTGCGTTCCGACGGCAAGATGCAGTTCATCGCCGAGGGGGTGCGGCGTTTCCGCATCGTCGAATGGCTGTCGGATACCGCGCCCTACAAGGTCAGGGTCGACTACCCGAACGAGACCGGCAAGCCGGATTCCGAGGAAATCCGCGCCTATTCCATCGCCATCATCAACACCATCAAGGAGCTGCTGCCGCTCAATCCGCTGTATTCCGAGGAACTCAAGTTCTTCCTCAACCGCTTCGGCCCCAACGAACCCTCCCAGCTGACCGACTTCGCCGCCAGCCTGACCACCGCGTCGAAGCAGGAACTGCAGGACGTGCTGGAAGCCTTCGGCCTGAAAAAGCGCATGGAAAAGGTGCTGGTGCTGCTGAAGAAGGAACTCGACGTGGCGCGGCTGCAATCCGACATCCGCGAGAAAGTGGACGAGAAGATGAGCGAGCAGCAGCGCGAATTCTTCCTGCGCCAGCAGTTGAGAGCGATCCAGAAGGAGCTGGGCCTGGCCAAGGACGACAAGACCGCCGAGCTCGACACCTTCAACGAACGGCTCGCCAGGCTGACGCTGCCGGAGCAGGCAAAAAAGCGCATCGACGAGGAAATGCACAAGCTGTCGCTGCTGGAAACCGGTTCGCCGGAATACACCGTCACCCGCAACTACCTCGACTGGCTGACCGTGCTGCCGTGGGGCGTGCACACCCAGGACAAGATCGACCTCGAGCGCGCGCGCCGCATCCTCGACCGCGACCACGACGGCCTGGACGACGTCAAGGACCGCATCATCGAATTCCTCGCCGTCGGCGCGATGCGCGGCGAGATGGCGGGTTCGATCCTGCTCTTGATCGGCCCGCCGGGCGTCGGCAAGACCTCGATCGGCAAGTCCGTCGCCGAGGCGCTGGGGCGCAAGTTCTACCGTTTCTCGGTTGGCGGCATGCGCGACGAGGCGGAGATCAAGGGCCACCGCCGCACCTACATCGGCGCCATGCCGGGCAAGTTCGTGCAGGCGCTGAAAGAGGTGGAATCGGCCAACCCGGTCATCATGCTGGACGAGATCGACAAGATCGGCGCCAGCTACCAGGGCGACCCGGCATCCGCCTTGCTGGAGGTGCTCGACCCCGAGCAGAACGCCGACTTCCTCGACCATTATCTCGACGTGCGCTTCGATCTGTCCAAGGCTCTGTTCATCTGCACCGCCAACGATTATTCGATTCCATCGGCGCTGCTCGACCGCATGGAAGTCATCCGCCTGTCGGGCTACATCACCGAGGAGAAAGTCGCGATCGCCCGGCACCACCTGTGGCCGCGCGTGCTGGAGCGGGCAGGGCTGAAGAAAAACCAGCTCACGATCAGCGAAGGCGCGATCCGCCACGTCATCGAAGGCTATGCACGCGAAGCCGGCGTGCGCAACCTGGAAAAGCAGCTCGGGCGGGTAGCCAGAAAAGCCGTGGTGAAGATCCTCGGCGGCGCCGCCACGCCGATCCGGATCGGCGTCAAGGAAATCGAGGCCTACCTCGACAAGCCGGTGTTCACGAAGGAAAAGCCCATCACCGGCATCGGCGTCGTCACCGGCCTCGCCTGGACCGCGATGGGCGGCGCCACGCTGCCGGTCGAGGCCACCCGTGTGCATACCCTCAACCGCGGCTTCAAGCTCACCGGCAAGCTCGGCGAGGTGATGAAGGAATCCGCCGAGATCGCCTACAGTTACGTCGCCTCGCACCTCAAGGCCTACGGCGCCGACCAGACCTTCTTCGACAAGAGCTTCGTGCACCTGCACGTGCCCGAAGGTGCCACCCCCAAGGACGGCCCCAGCGCCGGCGTCACCATGGCCACCGCGCTCTTGTCACTGGCGAAGAACAAAAAGGTGCCGCGCCCCCTCGCCATGACCGGCGAACTCACCCTCACTGGCCAGGTGCTGCCGGTCGGCGGCATCCGCGAAAAGGTCATCGCCGCCCGCCGCATCGGCATCAGCGAGCTGATCCTGCCCGAAGCCAACCGGCGCGACTTCGACAAGCTGCCGGACCACATCCGCGCCGGGATGACGGTGCATTTCGCGAAGCGGTATCAGGATGTGGCGGAGGTGGTGTTTGGGTGAAGGGGGGAAGTGTTGCGCGAACTTCTAGTGATAATCAAACCGTCGCGGCCCAGGCTCGAGGCCAGGTCTTACGAAACAATATTTTCACGCGGGTTGACGTGACGTACGTCAATACGTACCATTGGGTTTTCCCAACCGGGAGGACGAACGTGGCTACCACCCTCACCGCAAGCGAAGCGCGCGCCAACCTCTATCGTCTCATCGACCAGGCCGCAGAGTCGCATCAACCCATCCACATTGCCGGGAAGCGAACAAGCGCGGTTCTCCTGTCAACCGAAGACTGGGAAGCAATCCAGGAAACGCTGTACCTGCTCTCGATTCCGGGCATGCGCGAATCCATCAAGGAAGGCATGGCCGAGCCTCTTGGCAATAGCGCCAAGGCGCTTAAATGGTGACTTGGCAGGTGATTTATTCGAAAGCCGCGCAGAAGGATGCGAAGAAAATCGCGGCAGCAGGCTTGAAGCCCAGGGCTCTCGAACTTCTGGCAATCCTCGCAGCAGACCCGTTTCAGAACCCGCCGCCCTACGAGAAACTCGTAGGGGATCTTGCCGGCGCCTATTCACGCCGCATTAACATTCAACATCGCCTGGTCTACGAGATCTTCACAAAGGAGCGGGTGGTACGCGTGCTTCGTATGTGGTCGCATTACGAGTAGGCGCGGCCCGGGCCATCGATGCATGGGCCGGCGCCGCCTGCGGTCGAGCAAAGTTGATTTCGTTCTGGATCGACATAGCGCCAGACGCCGTTCAAGCGTAAGTGCAGTTTCTTTCACACGGCTGATTCGGACTTGTCCGGCTTGCGCCGACCCCTGCACCCTCTGATAGACAGGCAACTCGGCAGCGTTCACGATTTCCGGCGGCAGACTGATCCCGAGGCCGCTGCCCTGTTGCTGGGCGATTACGCAAGCCTTCGCCATGCCGGTTCGCCGCGCCCAAAGCATCGGCGGCCAGTATGAACAGGATGGCCCAAGCCCGACCACCCCCGCCCTCGGGTAAAATGCCCGCCATGACCGAAGCCGCGCTCCTCGATCCCGCCCCCGAAGCCGTGCCTGCCACGCCCGTCATCAAGGTGCGCGGCGAGCCGCTGACCGAGCTGCCGCAGGATCTCTACATTCCGCCCGACGCCCTCGAAGTCTTCCTCGAAGCCTTCGAGGGTCCGCTCGACCTGCTCTTGTACCTGATCCGCCGCCAGAACCTTGACGTGCTCGACATTCCGATGGCGGCGCTGACCAGGCAGTACATGGCCTACGTGGAAGCCGCGCGCGCCACCCGGCTGGAACTGGCGGCGGAATACCTTTTGATGGCGGCGATGCTGATCGACATCAAGTCGCGCATGCTGCTGCCGCGCCGCGAACAGGCCGAGGAGGCGGGCGAGGGCGAGGACCCGCGCGCCGAGCTGGTGCGCCGCCTGCTGGAATACGAGCAGATGAAGCTCGCCGGCCAGCACCTCGACGCGCTGCCGCAGGCGGGGCGCGACTTCGACACGGTCAGCGTGTTCCTGCCGGCGGCGGCGAAGCGCCTGCCGAGCCTGCACCCGGAGGAGCTCGCCGCCGCCTGGCTGGCGATCCTGTCGCGCGCGAAGAACCGCACCCATCACCGCATCGGCCACCAGGAGCTGTCGATCCGCGAGCACATGAGCCGCATCCTGAAGCGGCTGACGCCGGGCGAGTTCATGGAATTCAAGGACCTGTTCCCGGAAGCCTCGACCGTGCACGAACTCGTGGTCACCTTCCTCGCGGTGCTGGAACTGACCAAGGAAACCCTGCTCGACGTGACGCAGGCCGAGCCGTTTGCCCCCATCTACGTGAAGCTGCATGAATCTGCAACCGAATGACAATCCCGATGACCTGAAGGTCGTGCTGGAAGCCGCGCTGCTGGCGGCGGTCGAGCCGCTGACGCTGGCCGACCTCAAGCGCATGTTCGAGCAGGAGGCATCCAATCAAAACTTGGCCAGCGACGTGCTGCGCCGCGCGCTTGACGAACTCCGCGCGCAGTGGCACGGCCGCGGCGTCGAGCTGATCCAGGTGGCGGACGGCTGGCGCTTCCAGACGCGCGCCGAGATGCAGCCCTGGCTGTCGCGGCTGAAGAACGAGAAGCCGCCGCGCTACTCGCGCGCGGTGCTGGAAACGCTGGCGATCATCGCCTACCGGCAGCCGGTGACGCGCGGCGACATCGAGGACATCCGCGGCGTGTCGGTCAATCCCAACATCGTCAAGACGCTGGAGGAACGCGGCTGGATCGAGGCCATCGGCCATCGCGACGTGCCCGGCCGTCCGGCGCTGTTCGGCACCACCGGGCATTTCCTCAGCGACCTCGGGCTGCGCACGCTGTCCGAACTGCCGCCGCTGGAAGAGCTCGGCAATCTGGTCACCCCGGATGAAACCGCATTGATTCCTGAATTGCGCGCGGAATTGGCGGACAATGACGCTCCCCGGACGTTTGGCGCGGTGATCGAGACCGCCCGCGTCAGCGTTGCTACCGAGATTCTTTGATATGGCCACTCGCCCATCCCCTATCCGCCGTTCGCCCACCGCTCCCATGGGGCGCGCCGCGAGCCGTCTACAGCAGGCGACTGCGCCCGAAGCCTCCAGCGAGCGCCTGCAAAAGGCGCTGGCCTCGGCCGGCCTCGGCTCGCGCCGTGAAATGGAGGAGTGGATCGCCGAGGGCCGGGTGCAAGTCAACGGCGAGACCGCCACCATCGGCAGCAAGGTCGGGCCGCGCGACGTGGTCAAGGTCAGCGGCCGCCGCGTGTACCTGCGCTTCGAGGACAAGCGCACGCGCATCCTGATCTACCACAAGTCAGAAGGCGAGATCGTCAGCCGCGACGACCCCAAGGGGCGCGCCACGGTATTCGACGCGTTGCCCAGGCTGCGCGGCGCCAAGTGGATTTCCATCGGTCGGCTCGACTACAACACCGACGGCCTGATGATCTTCACCACCTCGGGCGAACTGGCCAACAAGCTGATGCACCCGCGCTTCGAAGTCGAGCGCGAGTACGCGGTGCGGGTGCTGGGTGAACTGACCGAAGACATGATCGCGCAGCTGCTGGCAGGGGTGGAACTCGACGACGGCCCGGCGCAGCTGCAGAGCTGCTTCGCCGCCGGCGGCGAGGGCGCCAACCGCTGGTATCGCGTGATCATCAAGGAAGGCCGCAAGCGCGAGGTGCGGCGGCTGTTCGAGCATTTCGGCCTGACGGTGTCGCGCCTCACCCGAATCCGTTTCGGTCCGATCGCACTGCCGCCGCAACTGCGCCGCGGGCAGAAGATGGAACTCGACGACGACCTGGTTGCGCGCGTGCTGGAATGGGCGGAAATGACGCCCAGTCCGCGCCGGCAAACCCGCGGCGTGCCGGACAAGCACACCCGCAAGCCGCGCATGCGTTAACGATCCGGCCCGATGAAGTGTGAGCGGCATTGAAGGCCAGCTCGCCAGGACTGCGTGAGGCGGCGCGGGAGGCCCCACCAATACGCATTTGAAGCAGCGTTCTATCGGGGCGGCTCAACGAGCCGTCCCACTCATGACGGCGCGGAAAAGGCCGCCTCAATAATCCGGGCAGGCCTTGCCCGTCCGGATTCGATTCACTTCTCGGTCAGTTTCTTGATCACCCCGGCCGCCCATTCGCGGCCGCCGAGGCCGAACGCCAGGGCAAACGCCAGGCCGATCGCGCCGAAGCCGATCTGGAACGCGGCGGTGAGCAGCGCGGTGCCGATCGCCAGCTGTTCCAGCGCCACGAACACCACGAAGATGATGACGCCGTATTCCGACAGCGTGCTGATGGTGAGCGCGCCCTGCACGCCGATATTGTTGAGATAGGCGAACACCAGGCGATTGATGAAGCGCGCCACCAGCACGCCGAACACCAGCACCAGGATGGCGACGATGATGTTGGGGATGTAGAGCACGATCTTGTTGAACAGGTCGGCCACCATGTGCAGGCCGAGACTGTTGGCCACGGTGACAATGACGATGAAGATGATGACCCAGTACGCCAGCTTGGCCAGCAGGCGCGACAGCGAGACATCCAGGTTGCCCTGCTTGAGGAAGGCTTCGATGCCGGTTTTTTCCGCAAGGTTGTCGAAGCGCAGCACGTCGAGCAGTTTCATGACGCCGGTGCGCACCAGATTGGCCAGCAGCCAGCCGACGAACAGCAGCAGCAGGGCTGCCAGCAACTGCGGCACGAACCCTGCCATTTGCGTCCAGAAAGAAGTCAGGGATGCGACGAACACA
>NZ_MKUG01000085.1 GCF_001897685.1 Thiobacillus sp. 65-1402 | reverse complement strand
CTGGTGGCACGGGAAGAAGGCGCTCCCCATGGCGTGAAGCCGGTGGAATGGCGGCTGTTGACCAATCGGCCGATCGACAGCTTCGAAGCGGCCACCGAATTGATCGACTGGTACCGGGCGCGCTGGGAGATCGAATTGTTCTTCCATGTCCTCAAGAACGGCTGCCGCGTGGAGGCTTTGCAGTTGAGCACGGTGGAACGTCTGGAACGCGCCCTGGCGCTGTTCATGGTGGTGGCCTGGCGGATTGCCCGGCTCATGCGCCTGGGGCGTACCTGCCCCGATCTGGATGCGGCCTTGCTGTTCGAGCAGGATGAATGGCAGGCGGCCTATATCCTGAATCGGAAGAAGGTGCCGAAGACACCACCCAAACTCAACGAACTGGTGCGCCTGGTGGCGATGCTCGGCGGTTTCCTGGCGCGCAAGGGCGACGGCGAGCCGGGCGTGAAGACCATTTGGCTTGGCCTCCAGCGCGTCATGGATTTCGCCGCAGGAATCAGATTCGCTCGCGAGGCTCATGCACTATGAGTTGTGTGTAATGGAATGCCTTTTGTGCCCTCCCTGTTTAACCAATCTTGAGTAATAGGTATCAACGCCTGATAAACACCCTTGGTTGGAGCATTAGGCGCATGCGGATAACCAAGAGCCTCCTGAGACATTCTTTTCAGGGTTGTCTTGATCGCTCCGCCGTCTGTAAATGGGATGCCTCCCTTATTCAATTTGCCGATCAGTTCATTGCTTGTGGCTGCAGCGGCCCGTGAAGCACACGACTCCCAATGCATGAAAGACTTCAGCTGCGGGAAATCATCAAATATCGCTGCGATGCTTTTCTTTACGCTTTCAGTCGCTTTGGCGGCGATATTTTCATCTTCATCCGATATATCCTTTACTTCGGTCTTATCCAATACCCTATAAGCAAACGGGATTAGATTATCCGCCTTTGCGGTTTTCAGCCTTGAAACCAGAAGACTCCAGGCTTCTTCAGCCTCATCAGGAAATGCAGACCAGAAAACAATCAAATATGTCGATGGACTGATCAGCTGTCGAATGAACTTCACTAGCGCCGATACATATAGCTCCGGTTTGTTTTGTGTGGGACCGAGCACATGCAGGTCTGTGAACAGTATCCGAACACCTTCATACGGATTCGTTGGTTCTCGTTCAAGCTTCCCATCAATGATCAAGTGAGACATGATCGGAAGTCCGCACACACCCAAGCCATGCGAAATTTGCCAGAGCTCCTGTTTGACGTCGTCCAGAACAATCACCGGGCAAGAATGATCAATCACAGTGTTCAGCCCTCACCTTTGAAATGCATTACTACCGCAGCGCCATCGAACGCTGTGGGAATATCAACGAAGTCGCGGGCATCGCCAGCCGAGAGCAATTGCAAGCTTCCACCGATGTTGTCCATGACCAACTGGCAGTAGTACAACCCCAACCCCATGCCTCCCACTCGTTTGGTGACAAACGGTTGAACCGCATCAGCTACGCTCACAGAAAACCCCGTTCCGTTATCCACAACAACAATCGCTCCGCCTTCATCTTCCGACCAAGCGCTCTTGATCAGCAAGGCAGGCTTGTGTTCAGGATCCTTGTCGCGTTGATGTCTGTATCCCGTCCAGTAGATTGCGTTGTCTATGATGTTATTCAGCGCACTCAATACGAGGTGCTGTGGCGCCGTGACAAAGAAGTCAGGACTTTCTCCGGTGACGATCGGTGCAGACACTATGACGCCGTGGAATTCGAATCGGACTTCATTCAGCTCGATAGCCTGTTTGACCAGTTCACGCATCGACAACTTGCGTGCCTTACCTTGGCGCAGGAGTACAGAGATCGAATCCAGCATCTTTCGGAGGTCGCCGAGTCCACTGCGCAAGCGCTCCGGAGAAGCCCCTTTCTCAGCCAATGAGGTCAGTGTGCGGATTGAACGGTCGATCTCATGGAATACCAAGGCCAAGCCCATCCCTGCCATACCCGCATTGAGCATGACGGTCCGGACCTGCTCTACTTCCTTTTCAATTGCTTTCACATAAGGTGTAAGCGTCTTCGACAGTTCCTTGTCCTTATCGCACACGCCTTTCAAGCCATCGATTGCTTCCTGCAATTTGATCGTCGAACCGACCTGGGTCCCGTCGTCTCTCAAGGCGGTATCGATGGCTTTGCGATCAGGCTCATGCAGTTTCTCGAAGTGCTGGATTACGCTCAACGAAATCTGGCGGAATCGGGAGAAAGCCTCATCCTCGTTGAAGCCTTCCCGGTTGGTCTTTTCTTGAAGTCCGCTACTGTTCGAAAGGTCAAGCTCGAATGCGGCGACGAGCTGACTTGTGCCAATCCTTTCGGCCGGTTTGTTGATCCGTCGTGCATTCAGCCCAAGCCAATCATCCTCTGGCTCGCCGTAGTTGTAGACCCGGATTCCGTCCCTGAAGACTCGGACTCCAGCCTGATCCTTCAGCCACTGCTTGGTCTGACGGATGTCACTACCCATCAATCGCATGATCTCATCTCGACGATAGAAGACATGAAGCCGACCCTTGATCGCCCCGATACCCGTTAACGCGGTTTGGGGATCGATGAAGATCGGGGCATCATTGGCCGTCTTGGCCTTTCCTTTGGCCTCGCGGTACGCTTCATCCGACCATTCGAGCAATCCTGGTGAGGGGGAGCTCTCTTCCCTTGCTTTCAGCCCTTTGAGCTTTGGGGGAGTGAAATCATATTTCCAAGTGAATCCATCTTCGGACAACTCAAATTCGTAGACCCAAATTGACCGCCGGAGAAGCTCCTTCAGATCCGGAACGTCGTCGATATCCTTCTCGCGCCCGGGTATTTCGAGTGTGACGCGGAAGGAGTCATTCGTCTGGAACGGGCTTTCCAGCGAGACCACCAATCTTTTGAGATCACGTAGATCTTTTCTCGCCCATTCCTTGCGGGTCAGTCCGGATATCTCAATGAGTGTCCCATGTTGATCGCCGGGAAAATCAATTGCATCTGCGCGCTCTGTGACCTGTACCTGTAGTCCACCATCGACATAATCAGAAGAGTCGATCAGATCTTTCCAGCCCAGTTCCACAAGTATCTCTGGAGCACCTTCTGAGCGCGTTACCATCCGAAATCCGCTCCCCAATTTCTGAACAGCTAGACGCCCCACGCCCTTTTCACCCAATGGCATGCGAAAGAATTTTTTGCTTCGCATCCGATTCCGGCCGCGTTTGGAGTCCGTACCGATATCGAGCCAATGATTTTTGACGATATCAGCAGTCATCCCACATCCATCATCACGGATGACGATCTTGTTGGCACGCAGATCGACCAAGACGCCGACATCCTCAGCATCAGCGTCATAAGCATTCTTGACCAATTCAAATATGGCCAACCTGTCATGGCCAACAAGTTGGTCGCCCAAAAGTCTAAGTATGTGGCTGCGAACGCGGAGTGGGACGCTTTCTGTTGTGTTTGTTGACACAGCGAGATCCTGATTGGGCTTGGCGGAATCCGCCAACTATAACCCTACGTATGGGGCACTAGATAGAAAATGACCAAACGCGTGTCTTAGCGCGTTTTGTATCGGTCACGACAATCGAATACGTGTGACTCAACCCTCCGCCACCACCGCCAGCACGCCCTCACCGTAGGCTTCCAGCTTCTTCGTCCCCAGCCCCGATATCTCGCCCAGCTCCGCCAGCGTGGCAGGGCGGCGCGCGGCGATCTCGCGCAGGGTGGCGTCGTGCAGGATGACGTAGGCGGGCACGCCCTTTTCGTTGGCGGTTTCGCGGCGCCAGGCGCGCAGGGACAGGAACAGGGGATCTTCGTCGTCGTGGACGCCGGTTCCGGAGCTGGGGGCGAGGCGCGATTTCTTGCGCGCCGGCCGCGCTTCGATGGCGCGCAGCATCACGGTTTCCTCGCCCTTCAGCACCGGCCTGGCGGCCTGGGTGAGCTTGAGCGCGCCGTAGGCGCTGTGGTCGACCTCCAGCAGCCCGCGCACGACGAGCTGGCGCAGCACGGCGCGCCAGACCTTGTCGGTCTGGCTGGCGCCGATGCCGAACACGCTCAACTGGCTGTGGCCGAAGCGGTCGATTTTCTCGGTGGCCTTGCCGAGCAGCACGTCGATGACGTGGCCGGCGCCGAAGCGCTGGCCGGTGCGGTAGACGGTGGACAACAACTTCTGCGCGGCCTCGGTGCCGTCCCACAGCGTGGGTGGGTTGAGGCAGACGTCGCAGTTGCCGCAGGGCTGGCTGGTTTCGCCGAAGTAGGCGAGCAGCGCGACGCGGCGGCAGCTCGCCGCTTCGCACAAGCCGACCAGGGCATCGAGCTTGGCGTGGCCGATGCGCTTGTGCGCGTCTTCGGCCTCGCCCTCGTCGATGAAGCGACGCTGCGTGACGACGTCCTGCAGCCCCCACGCCATCCATGCCTCGGCCGGCTCGCCGTCGCGCCCTGCGCGGCCGGTTTCCTGGTAGTAGCCCTCGACCGAGCGCGGCAGGTCGAGGTGCGCGACGAAGCGCACGTCGGGCTTGTCGATGCCCATGCCGAAGGCGAGCGTGGCGACCATGACGACGCCGTCCTCGCGCAGGAATCTTTCCTGGTGACGGCGGCGGGTGTCGTTGTCCATGCCGCCGTGATACGCCAGCGCGGTGAGGCCGGCCTGCACGAGCGCGTCGGCGGTTTCCTCGACTTTCTTGCGCGTGCTGCAGTAGACGATGCCCGCCTCGCCCTTATGTTCACCGAGGAAATCCAGCAGCTGGCGGCGCGGCTCGGTTTTTTCGCTGATGCGGTAGCGGATGTTGGGGCGGTCGAAGCTGGCGACAAAGACGCGCGCGGCGCCAAGATCCAGACGCTGCAGGATTTCGGCGCGGGTGGCGGCGTCGGCGGTGGCGGTCAAGGCAATCCGCGGCACCTCGGGAAAGCGCTCGTGCAGCGCCGACAGGCCAAGGTATTCCGGGCGGAAGTCGTGCCCCCACTGCGACACGCAGTGCGCCTCGTCGATGGCGAACAGCGACACGCGGGCGTCGTCGAGCAGGCTCTGGAAACGCGGCGTCAGCAGGCGTTCCGGGGCAACGTACAAGAGCTTGAGTTGCCCGGTGGCAAATTCGCGCTCGACCTGCATCGCCGCTGCGCCGTCGAGGCTCGAATTGAGAAACGCCGCTGCGATGCCGAGTTCCTGCAGCGCCGCGACCTGGTCCTGCATCAGCGCGATCAGCGGCGACACCACCACCGCGCAGCCCTCGCGCAGCAGCGCCGGAATCTGGTAGCACAGCGACTTGCCGCCGCCGGTCGGCATCAGCACCAGCGCGTCGCCGCCCGCCGCGACGGTGTCGACGATGGCCGCCTGTTCGCCGCGGAACGCGGGGTAGCCGAAAACGCGGTGGAGCAGGCTTAAGGGGGTGTCGGGCATGGGAAAACGGCAGCGGGCGCGGGTTGGGGTCAGATTATCCGGATGAAAGCGGGCTGATTTGGCTACTTCAGGGGGAAAATCGCGGTGTCACATCGGCTATAATTGTGTCACGTTTTGCTCCTGGAGCGCTCGATGAAAACCCTGACCGTCCGCGAAGCCCGCGAAGGCCTGTCGCACCCCGACCAGATGTTCGCCGACAGCGACGAAGTGCTGGTGGTGAAGCATGGCGAGCCGGTGGCGCGGATTTTGCCGGTGGAACCCAGGCGCCGGGTCCGTTCGTTGCGCGCCTTTCTCGAAAGCCAGCCCATGCAAACGGTTCCCAGCGAGGATCTGCTGGCGGAAGAGCGCGAGGATCGCGTTTGAGCGCCTATATCGACACCAGCGCGCTGGCCAAATGCTATATCCGCGAGCCGCGCTCGCTGGACGTGCTCGACTGGGCCGATGCCCAGGATGAGGTCGTGACCAGCCCGCTCACCCTGGTGGAATTCCGCTGCGTGCTGGCCCGCCGGCGCCGCGCCCAGCAGATCGACCTGCCGCTTGAGCGCGTTGCCCTCGCTGAATTTGACCGCGACGTACAAGCCAATTCCTGGCGCATCCAGCAGGACGCGCCCAGCCTGTTCCTTGAGGCGCGGCAACTGATCGACCTGGTTCCGGAATTGCCCCTGCGCGCGCTGGATGCGCTGCACCTGGCTTACGCCCGTCATTTCGGCGCAAGCAGTTTCGCCACCGCCGACAAGCATCAAGCCGAGGCGGCCAAAGCACTTGGCCTTCCCGTCGCCATTTTTTACTAACCCCCTTTTATCGAATTGGCATCATGACCGAAACCACCGCCCCCGCCCTCGACGAAAACCAGATCATCGCCGAGCGCCGCGCCAAGCTCGCCGCGATCCGCGAGACGGGCATCGCCTTCCCCAACGACTTCGAGCGCCGCGACTACGCCGGCAAGCTGGCCGCCGCCCATGGCGAGAAGAGCAAGGAGACGCTGGAGGCCGAGGGCGTCGAGGTGCAGCTGGCCGGCCGCATGATGCTGAAGCGGGTGATGGGCAAGGCGAGCTTCGCCACCCTGCAGGACATGAGCGGACGCATCCAGGTCTACGTGTCGAACGACCTCACCGGCACCGACGCACACGAGGCCTTCAAGCACTGGGACTTGGGCGATTTCATCGGCGTCGCCGGCACCCTGTTCAAGACCAACAAGGGCGAGCTGACCATCCAGGCCAAGTCGATCCGCCTGCTCTCCAAGGCGCTGCGGCCGCTGCCGGAAAAATTCCACGGCCTTGCCGACCAGGAGCAGAAATACCGCCAGCGCTACCTCGACCTCATCACCAACGACGACGCGCGCAAGACCTTCATGCGCCGCTCGAAGATCATCCAGGCGATCCGCGAGTTCATGACCGGCCACGGCTTCCTCGAAGTCGAGACGCCGATGATGCATCCCATCCCCGGCGGCGCCGCGGCGAAGCCGTTTGCCACCCATCACAACGCGCTCGACATGGAGCTGTTCCTGCGCATCGCGCCCGAGCTGTACCTGAAGCGGCTGGTGGTCGGCGGCTTCGAGAAGGTGTTCGAGATCAACCGCAACTTCCGCAACGAAGGGCTTTCCACGCGGCACAACCCCGAGTTCACCATGATGGAGTTCTACGAGGCCTACCGCGAATACCGCTACCTGATGGACTACACCGAGGCGCTAATCCGCCACACCGCGGTCGCCGCCACCGGCTCCACCACGGTCGTCTACCAGGGCAACGAAATCGAACTCGGCAAGCCGTTCGACCGCCTCACCATCGTCGAGGCGATCCGCAAATACAATCCCCAGTACACGGTCGAACAACTGAACGACCGCGACTGGCTGATCGCGCAGTTCACCGCGATGAAAGCCAAGTACAAGCCGCAGGACGGCATCGGCGGCCTGCAGCTGTCCTTCTTCGAGGAGACCACGGAGGCGCTCCTGATCCAGCCCACCTTCATCATCGACTACCCGGCCGAAGTCTCGCCGCTGGCACGCCGCTCCGATTCCCAGCCCGACATCACCGAACGCTTCGAGCTGTTCATCACCGGTCGCGAAATGGCCAACGGTTTCTCCGAGCTGAACGACGCCGAGGACCAGGCCGAGCGCTTCATGGAACAGGTGCGGCAGAAGGAAGCCGGCGACGAGGAAGCGATGCACTACGACGCCGACTTCATCCGCGCGCTGGAACACGGCCTGCCGCCCACCGGCGGCTGCGGCATCGGCATCGACCGGCTGGTAATGCTGCTGACCGATTCGCCGAGCATCCGCGACGTCATCCTGTTTCCGCAGATGCGGCGGGAAAGTTAATCGGCCCGCGGATGCCCGCGAAGGCTGACTCCTCTCACTCAAATCGACCCCATACGTCTATCCATTCTTCAGGCCACACCATCATGACCGACGCCTTCAACACCCACGATTCCTTTTCCACCGGCACCGGCAATCACCGCTTCGCCTCGCTGAAGAAGCTCGAAACCGCGCTCGGCGTTTCGCTGGCACGGCTGCCGGTGTCGATCCGCGTCGTGCTGGAGTCGGTGCTGAGAAACTGCGACGGGGTGAAGGTAACGCCAGAGCATGTGAAACAGCTGGCCGGCTGGAAGCCGAACGCCGAACGCACCGAGGAAATTCCCTTCACCGTGGCGCGCGTGATCCTGCAGGACTTCACCGGCGTGCCGCTCCTGGCCGACCTCGCGGCGATGCGCTCCGCTGCGCAGAAAATCGGCAAGGATCCGAAGAAGATCGAGCCGCTGGTGCCGGTCGACATGGTGGTCGACCACTCCATTCAGGTCGACAAATTCGGCACCCCTGACGCGCTCGACCTCAACATGAAAATCGAGTTCGAGCGCAACCTCGAGCGCTACCAGTTCCTCAAGTGGGGCATGCAGGCCTTCGACACCTTCAAGGTGGTGCCGCCCGGCGTCGGCATCGTGCATCAGGTGAACATGGAATACCTGGCGCGCGGCGTGATGGAAAAGGATGGCATGGCCTATCCCGACACGCTGGTGGGCACGGATTCCCACACCACCATGATCAACGGCCTCGGCGTGGTCGCCTGGGGCGTCGGCGGCATCGAGGCGGAAGCCGCGATGCTGGGCCAGCCGGTGTATTTCCTCACCCCCGACGTCGTCGGCGTCAACCTCACCGGCAGCGTCAAGCCGGGCGTCACCGCCACCGACGTGGTGCTGACCGTCACCGAGATGCTGCGCCGCGCCAAGGTCGTCGGCAAGTTCGTCGAGTTCTTCGGCGAAGGCGCCGCCGCGCTGCCGGTGACCGACCGCGCAACCATCGCCAACATGGCGCCGGAATACGGCGCGACCATGGGCTTCTTCCCGGTCGACGGGGCGACTTGCCAGTACTTCGCCGCGACCGGCCGCAACGCCGCGCAGGTCGACCTGATCCGCGCCTACTACCAGGCGCAGAACCTCTTCGGCATCCCCAAGGCGGGCGAGATCGACTACTCGCAGACGCTCGACCTCGACCTCTCCACGGTCGAGCCTTCGATCGCCGGCCCCAAGCGGCCGCAGGACCGCATTCCGCTGTCCGCGATCGAGACGACTTTCGACACGCTGATGCAAAAGCCGCGGGAAGACGGCGGCTACGGCAAGACCGCGGAAGACCTGCGCCGCACCTACACGGTCGAAGGCGGCGGCGAGCTGCGCCACGGCAGCGTGGTCATCGCGGCGATCACCTCCTGCACCAACACCTCCAACCCCGGCGTGATGATCGCCGCCGGCCTGCTGGCGAAGAAGGCGGTCGAGCTCGGCCTCTACACCCCGTCCCACGTCAAGACCAGCATGGGCCCCGGCTCGCGCGCGGTAACCGAATATCTCAAGGCGGCCGGCCTGCTGACCTATCTCGAACAGCTGGGCTTCTCGGTCGTCGGTTACGGCTGCACCACCTGCATCGGCAACTCCGGCCCGCTGCCGGAAGCGATCGAGAAGACCGTGCTCGACAACGACCTGGTCGCCTGCTCGGTGCTATCGGGCAACCGCAACTTCGAGGCGCGGGTGCACCAGAACGTCAAGGCCAACTTCCTGATGTCGCCGCCGCTGGTGGTGGCGTTCGCGCTGGCCGGGCGGGTGCCGTTCGATGTCGAGAAGGAACCGATCGGCGCCGGCAAGAACGGCCCGGTGTACCTGAAGGACATCTGGCCGGGCAACGACGAAATCGCCGCGCTGCTGCACCATTCCACCGATGCCGGCGCCTACAAGAACTACGCCGACGTCGGCGCCGGCAACCCGCTGTGGGACGGCGTGCCGGCGCCAGCCGGCGCCGTCTATGCATGGGATGCCGCTTCCACCTACATCCAGGAGCCGCCCTTCTTTGTCGGCGGCAAGGCCGCCGCTCCCGCGATCAAGGGCGCGCGCGCGCTGGCGATCTTCGGCGACTCGGTCACCACCGACCACATCAGCCCGGCCGGCGGCATCAAGCCGACCTCGCCGGCCGGCCTCTACCTCACCGAACACGGCGTGCAGAAGGCCGACTTCAACAGCTACGGCGCGCGCCGCGGCAACCATGAAGTGATGATGCGCGGCACCTTCGCCAACGTGCGCATCAAGAACCTGATGATCCCCGGCAGCGAGGGCGGTATCACCCTGAAGGACGGCGAGCAGAAGCCGATCTACGACGCCGCCATGGAATATCAGCGCGACGGCATGCCGCTGATGATCTTCGCCGGCGAGGAATACGGCACCGGCTCGTCGCGCGACTGGGCGGCCAAGGGCACCACGCTGCTCGGCGTGAAGGCGGTCGTCGCCAAGAGCTTCGAGCGCATCCACCGCGCCAACCTCGCCGGCATGGGCGTGCTGCCCTGCCAGTTCAAGGACGGCGTCGATGCGGCCACCCTGAAACTCGACGGCAGCGAAACCTTCGACCTCGAAGGCACCGAAGCCGGCATCGCCCCGCAACAGGACGTCACGCTGGTGATCCACCGCGCCACCGGCGAAACCGAACGCGTCGCCCTCAAGCTGCGCATCGATACGCCGATCGAGGTCGAGTACTACAACAAGGGCGGAATCCTGCCGTTCGTGCTGGGCCAGCTGGTGAGCTGACCCCCGGGCGGGCAGCCTCGCCATTCGCGCAATACGGTTCCCGGCGGGCCGGCCTCCGTATTGTTCCGCGCTGAATGCCGCGGCCCCAGGCTCATGCCTGGAATGGGTCAGAAGGTGAAACGCCGCGCAAACAGTTCGCCGATCCTGGCGGACGCCAGCGGCTTGCTGACGATATAACCCTGAATTTCGTCGCAGCCGTTCTGCCGCAAAAACGCCACCTGATCGGCCAGCTCGACCCCTTCGGCCACCACGCGCAGCTTCAAGGCGTGCGCCAGACGGATGATGGCGTTGACGATTTCGGCGTCGTCGCTGTCGGTCAGCACATCGCTGACGAAGCTCCTGTCGATTTTCAGCGCATCGATCGGCATGCGCTTCAACTGGCCGAGGTTGGAATACCCCGTGCCGAAATCGTCGATGTAAACGTGCAGCCCACGCTGGCGCAGCGCCTCCAGCATGCCGAAGCTGCGCACGGGATTATCCATCGCCGCGCTCTCGGTCACTTCCAGCTGCAAATGCGCAGGGTCCATTCCGGTTTCCTGCAGGATGGCATCGATATCGTCGATCAGGTGCGCATCGGAAAACTGCCGCGGCGACAGGTTGACGGCCACCGGCGGCGGGTCGCATCCGGCATCGCGCCAGGCGATCCACTGTTCGCACGCCGCCCGCACGACCCAGCGGCCCAGCGGGACGATCAGGCCGGTTTCCTCGGCCACCGGGATCAACTGTTCGGAGCCGACGCTGGCGCCCGTGCCGGGAAGCCAGCGAACCAGCGCCTCCAGCCCCACCACCCGGCCGCTGGCGAGATCGACCTTGGGCTGGTAGAGCAGCGCCAGTTCGTCGCGCTCGAGCGCCTGGCGCAAGCCGCTTTCCAGCGTCTGCAACTGCTGCGCCACCGTATTCAATTCGTCGCTGAAGTACTCGAAGCCGCTGCGGCGATGCTTGGCCTGGTACATCGCCAGATCGGCCTGACGCAGCAGGGTATGGGCGTCGAGGCCGTCGTCCGGATACACGCTGATGCCGATGCTGGCGCCGATGGCGTAACGCCGCTGCGCCAGCCTGAAGGGCTCGGCCAGCGCCTGAAGCAGCTTGTGCGCCACCCGGCTGGCCGTCCGCGAGGCCGGCGCATGGGTCAGGATGACGGCGAATTCGTCGCCGCCCAGGCGGGCGACGAAGTCGTCGGCACGCAGCTGTTCGTCCAGCCGGTTGGCGACGATGCGCAGCACCTGATCGCCCACTTCGTGGCCCTGCGAGTCGTTGATGTGCTTGAAGCGGTCGAGGTCGATGAACAGCAGCGAAACCTGGGATTTCTCACGCTGCGCGCGCGCCAGCGCATGACCGAGGAAATCCTGGAAATACGAGCGATTGGGCAGGCCGGTGAGCGGGTCGTGATTGGCCAGCATGTCGAGCCGCATTTCGGAATAGCGGCGCTCGGCCAGCGCGGCCGACACGAACAGGCCGCCCAGCGCCATGGTCATCATGCTGACCTGCAGCGCGAATACATCGCGCGGACTCGCGGCGCCCGCGAGTCCGCCGTAGGAGGCAACCGCCACGCCCAGCACGATGAGCGCCGACAGGAAAATCGCCAGGCTGGCGCCGGTCACCGAAAACCGCAGCGCGGCCCACAGCACTGCCGGCATCATCACGAACAGGACGATTTCGGCGGGCCGCAAGGGCTCGACATACTCCATCATCGCCAGCGTCAGCACCAGCATGCCGAGCATCAGTGCCAGGCCTTCCAGCCGCGCGCCCCTGTTGGTCGGCAGCAAATCCCAGCGTGCCGCCGTCAGCAGCAGCGGTGCGATCAGATACACCCCCAGCAGATCGCCCAGCCACCCTACCCACAAGCCCTGCAATACCGTGCCGGCCGGCAGGTCGGCAAAGAAGTACAGGCTGAGCACGCCCGTCAGCGCGCTCATCGCACAGCCCAGCGGGGCGGCCACCAGCGCAAACTTGGCGACGCTGGAGACGTAATCGAGGGTGGCGCTGAAAGGCTGCAGGTAACGCGGCAGATATCCGATGATCCACGCTTCCGCAGCCGCGCCGAGCGCAAAGCGGAATGCCGCGTCCGGCGGCAGGATCTGGCTGTTGATCGCGAACGATCCCAGTGCCGCCCCCGCCACACCGGCCGCGCCAAAGCGCAGGCTCGCCATGGCGCCGACGCCGGCCGCCAGCCAGACGGCGGCGACCACGTCGGCAACATAAGCCGCAAGCTTGAGGCTGAGCCAGCCTGCCAGCGCATACGCCAGCGCCGTCAGTCCGGCGATCAGCGCAAAGCGCCTGACCTCGGCGAAGCCCGGCAGCGGCAGACGAGCCAAGGCGCGGAAGCCTGTCTACGGCACGGGATCGAGTTCGGCGCGCACCGACTCCAGCGCGTCCTTGAGGGTTTCCTCGGACAGTCCGTTGAGCTGCTCCGCCAGCATTTCGGCCGCATCGATGGTGTCGGCTTCGTCGGGCAGGCTGTCGGTGTCGAGATTGGCCACGAACACCGCCGCCGCCCCCGTCACCTGCAACAGCTGGCGGCGCTCGTTCATCAGCATTTCGATTTCGCCGCGCAACAGGCGGACTTCGTCTTCTTTCATGGCGTGCAGGGTCATGCTTGTCTCCGTGTTTACTACTTGGGTCAGCCAAACAGAGTTAACACTCCGGTGTAGCCATAGAGGCGGTCGCGGAAAATTTCACCGTTGGCGAAAAATCCCACCAGCGGAAAATCCCCGAGGGTGGCGCGAATCAGTTCCATTTCCCGGTTCGGCGCGCCGAACATGTGCCGGCCGCGCCCCAGGCAGGAATAATACACGCCGCCCCGGATCGGCGAGCCCAGTTGCGCCCCGATGGCTGTCAGCATCCGCAACAGGTCGTCTTCGGCCGTTTGCCGGTCGCGGCGGCAGAACAGCAGCTCATCTCCCGGCTCGACGGTTTCGCTGACCGCCACCAGGTGGTTCTGCGGATCGACGCCGAGAATATTGCGCACCAGATAATCGCCGGTATCCGATCCGCGCACCGGCAGGCCGACAAAGATATAGCCGGCCGCACGCCGCAGGTCGTGCGCCAGCACTTCGCCGATCTCTTCCTTCATCACCTCCAGCGCCGGGCGCTCATCCAGGCTGCCGACGATGTTCTTGCTGGCGGTGGTGATGCGATGGCGCGGCCCCAGCGGCGAAATGCCTTGCGTCAGCCGTGTCGCCAGCTTCACCCGTTCACCGAACAGCACCCCGGACAGGCCGCCGCTCACCACACCATCGCTGATCTGAGCGGTCTCGCCGCGCGAGCTCGACAGCCCGCCGACGACAAAACTGCCCGACACGTGCTCGGAGAGGCGCTCGATCAGCTCCTGAATATGCGCGTTCTCCGGGTCGCCATGCACCATCGCGACATACGCATCCGACGGCTGCGCAGCGACGTCCTGCAGCGTGCGCAACACCGGCAGCATGCGGAAGTCAGCCGGCGCGAACTCACCCAGCATCACCGCCATTGCCGGCTGTTCCAGGTATTCCACGCCTGTGGCGCAGACCCCCACGCCCACGCTGCCGGTCCAGTGCGTCACCCCGGTCGCGCTCCTGAAAAACGCCAGGATTGCGGCGAGCTCGCCGGCGAAGGCATCCGATACATACAGAAATCCCAGCGTCGCCGTGGAGGGAATTGCGCCCAGCTGGCCCATGCAGTCCTGCGCGGCATGTGTCCAGTCGGCGTGCGCAGCGTGGGCGAATTTGAAAGGGGAAGTCATGTCGGTTGAACGGCGGTCGCAGCAGGCCTGGCCGCTGGCGGCCGCGGCCTGCCGATGCTCAGTAGCCCGTCTGGCTGCTGCGCGGCAATTCGCCTTCGCCGAAGAAATTCCACAGCAGATGGGCGACCACTTCGGGGGCGATCACGGTGTGCTGGTTATGGGTTTCCTGCAGCGCGGCCCGCAGTTTCTTGCGCAATTCGGGGTCGCCGGTCAGGTCGAAAATGATGTCGACCTTGGCGCCCATCGAGACCACCTCCATCGCATCCTTGAACACCGGCACCTTGCTGTGGGCAAAGCCCAGCGCGACGGGCGACTCCAGATTGCGATGCGCAACGGCAACGATTTCCACGTTGACGCCGTCTTCCTGGATCTTCTCCAGAAAATGCTCGGCAAACTTTTCTCCGACCTCCCCCAGGCCCAGCAGGGCGACCTTGACGGCATGACTCATGAACAACTCTCCTCGTATCGATTATGGTTGGCAACGGGATATTCCGTCCCGTTGGCGCATTTCTTGCGCACCGGAAGCATACGGTCCCCGCACGCGCCTGTCGATACTGGCCCCGGTCCGCCGCGCTGCCCACCCTCGCCTGTTCACGCCCACGGGCCAGGCGATATGATGCGGGCTGTCGACCCAAGGCCCTCCCATGCCAGATACCGCTCCGCTCTATCCGCCGCTCACCCCCTACGCCAGCGGCATGCTGGAAACCGCCGGCGTCCACCGCATCTACTGGGAAACCTCCGGCAACCCGGACGGCATCCCGGTATTGTTCGTGCACGGCGGCCCCGGCTCCGGCACCTCGCCCAACCAGCGGCGCTTCTTCGATCCGGCCCGCTACCGCATCGTCCTGTTCGACCAGCGCGGCTGCGGCCGCTCGACCCCGCATGGCGAGCTCGCCGACAACACCACGCCGCACCTGATCGCCGACATGGAAGCGCTGCGCGTCGAACTCGGCATCGACAGCTGGCTGGTTTTCGGCGGCTCATGGGGATCGACCCTGGCACTGGCCTACGCCGAGGCCCACCCGGAACGCTGCCGCGGGCTGGTGCTGCGCGGGATCTTCCTGTGCCGCAAGAGCGAGATCGACTGGTTTCTCAAGGGCATCCGCGCCTTCTTTCCCGAGGCGCAGCGCAAGCTCGCGGAGTTCATCCCCGAAACCGAGCGCCACGACCTGCTCGGCGCCTATCACCGCCGCCTGCTCGATCCGGACCCGGCCGTGCACCAGCCGGCTGCCCATGAGTGGGCCACCTTCGAGGCGTCCTGCTCGACCCTGCTGCCCAGCGCGGAACTCGTCGCCGCGTTCGGCCGCGACAAGACCGCGCTTTCGCTTGCAAGGATCGAGGCGCACTATTTCGCGAATGACATCTTCCTGCCCGACAACAGCCTGCTCGCCAACGTCGGGCGATTGCGCGCCATTCCCGCCGTCATCGTGCAGGGACGCTACGACGCCGTCTGCCCGATCGTTTCGGCCGACGAACTGGCGCGCGCCTGGCCCGAGGCCCGCTATGTGATCGTGGCGGATGCCGGCCACTCGGCTTTCGAGCCGGGCATCAGCCGCGAACTCGTCGCCGCGTGCGACCGTTTTGCCCAGAGCGGAGCCTTCGACTGATGGCCCTGTCGCCCTATGTCTTCGATGCCAGCGCCGAGAACTTCAACCGGCTGGTGCTGGAAAACTCGCACAAGGGTCCGGTGCTGGTGCACTTCTGGACCCCCAAGGCCGGTCCCTGCTTCATCCTGATGCCGCGCCTGGTCAAGCTCGCCGCCGAATACGGCGGCAAGTTCCTGCTCGTCATGCTGAACGCAGAGGAGCTGCCCGAGCTGGCGCGGCGCTTCGGCGTCAACTCGGTGCCGACGGTGAAGTTCTTCTGGCGCGGCGAAGTCGCCCACACCATCCATGGCGCCGACCCCGACAGCAGCTTTCGCGAGGTGCTCGACCGCTTCATCGCCGGCGACGCCAACCGCGCCCATGCGCTGGGCATGGCGGCCTGGCAGGCGGGCAATAGCCAGCAGGCGCGCATGCTGCTCGCCAACGCGGCGATGGCCGAACCCGACAATCTGGCGATCCCGCGCGACCTCGCCAAACTGCTGTGGGCCGAGGGCGAAGGCGAAC
>NZ_MKUG01000084.1 GCF_001897685.1 Thiobacillus sp. 65-1402 | reverse complement strand
CGTGCCGGGTGCAGCTGCCCCATTGGGTTTGCGCGTTGGACAGGGCAAAACGGCTGGGCCTGCGCCCCAGTTTGCGGGCGATGCGCGCGAGCCGCCAGGCCAGCAGACGTTCGGCACGGATTCGCAGCCAGTCGCGGACCAGGGATGCGGCGTCGGCACCGTGCGGCGCATGGATGCGCAGCGTGCCGCCATGGCGGCGCACCTCGCTGAACAATGAAGGCCGGATATCGAGTGCAAGGACGCGCCCCAGATAACGCACTTCGTTCGCGGCGGGCGCCCCCGCTCGCGATGTGCGCGCCTGCATCCGTGCCCAGGCGCGAGCGAGCCAGCCGTGTTGCAGCACGACATAACGCTCGATCTCGGCACGCGGCGTCCAGCTCGGCGCATGAATGCGCACTTCGCGCGCGGTCACCGTCAGGCCGAGGGTGCGGCGGCGGCGCGAGCGCTTGAGCGCAAACGGCACCGCGATGGCGCCGAGCTGCAGCACCCCGTTATTGGCGTGCGGCAGCAGGGGGCAGCCTCGCCATTTCGGCCTCGATCCAGGCCTCGACCGTGCGGGTGAGTTCGGCCGCGCTTTTGCCGGCCGTTTCGATGGCCGGGCCGATGCTGACGGTGATGGTGCCGGGACGCTTGATGAAGGCATTTTTCGGCCACACTTCGCCCGCGTTGTGCGCCACTGGCACGATGGGGGCGCCGCTTTCCGCCGCCAGCCAGCCGCCGCCTATGCCATAGCGGCCTTTTTCGCCGGGGGCGACGCGCGTGCCTTCGGGAAACACCAGCACCCAGAATCCCTGCGCGATTTTTTCCTTGCCCCGGGCGACGATCTGCTTGAGCGCTTCGCGCCCGGCACCGCGGTCGATGGCGATGGGCGAGAGCATCCGGAATGCCCAGCCAAAAAACGGCACGTTCAGCAGCTCCTGCTTGATGACCGGCGAGAGCGGCGGAAACAGGAACAGAAACGCCACGGTTTCCCACGCCGACTGGTGCTTGGCGAGAATGACGGCAGGCCGGTGCGGCAGGTTTTCAGCCCCCTTCACCACATAGCGGATGCCGAGCACCCAGCGCGCCAGCCAGATCACGCTGTGGTTGTAGCCGGTAATCATCCGGTAACGCGTATGCGCCGAAAACGGAAAGCTGAGCAAGGCAATGGTGCTGAAGAAAACCGTCAGCGCGGTTTGCAGAACCATGAAAACCAGCGAACGGATCAGGTTCATGCCGCCGCCTTGAGCAGGTGGTCGACGGCCTCGCTCAGGTCGGCAAATACCGGCGTGTTGTCGGGCAGGTTGCCCGCCGCCAGGGTTTTTTCGCCCTTGCCGGTTCGCACCAGCAACGGCCGGGCGCCCACGCTGGCCGCGGCCAGCAGGTCGCGCAGCGAATCGCCGATGGCGGGCACGTCCTGCAGATCCTGGCCGTAGCGCGCGGCGATCTCGTTGAACAAGCCCGACTTGGGCTTGCGGCAGCCGCAGTTCGTCTCGGCCGCATGCGGGCAATAAAACACCGCCTCGATGCGCCCGCCCGCCTGCGCCGCCGCCTTGTGCATCTTGGCGTGGATGGCGTTGAGCGTCGCCATCTCGAACAGCCCGCGCGCCAGCCCCGACTGGTTGGTCGCCACCACCACGCGCCAGCCCTCGCGCGTCAGCCGCGCGATCGCTTCCAGGCTGCCGGGAATCGGCTTCCATTCGTCCGGCGACTTGATGAACCGGTCGGAGTCGAAATTGATGACGCCGTCGCGGTCGAGAATGATGAGCTTCATGGCCTGATTCCTGCCGTTCCGAGGTTCCAGTTTACGCCGCCAGGCGCGACAAGTCCGCAACCCGGTTCATGGTCCGGTGCAGCTGGTTCAGCAGCGCCAGCCGGTTGGCCTTGAGCGCGGGATCGTCGGCGTTGACCATGACATGGTCGAAGAAGGCGTCGACCGGGGCTTTCAGCGCGGCGAGCGCCTGCAGCGAGGCCGTGTAGTCGCCCGAATCGAAGGCCGCGTCGGCACGCGGTGCGATCTCGCCGAGCGCGGCAAACAACGCCATTTCCGCCGCCTCGACGAAACGGGATGGATCGGCCGTCGCACCCACTTCGCCCTCGGCTTTCTTCAGGATGTTGCCGACGCGCTTGTTCGCAGCGGCGAGCGCGGGGGCTTCGGGCAATGCGGCGAAGATGCGCACCGCTTCCAGTTGCTTCGGCACCAGATAAATCTGCGCCGGATTCAGGCTCAGCACCGCATCGACCTCGTTCGCAGAATAGCCCTGTTCGCGCATCGCGCCGCTGAGACGCTCGAACACGAACAGGGACACATCGGTGTGCGCCTGTCCCGGCAATCCCTGCGGGAAACCGGCGAAGGCGATATTGACCAGATCGCTCAGGCCCAGCGGCAAGTTCTTCTCGATCAGCATGCGGATGACGCCCAGCGCATGGCGGCGCAGCGCGAACGGATCCTTGTCGCCGGTGGGTTTTTCGCCAATGCCGAACATCCCCGCCAGCGTTTCCAGCTTGTCCGCCAGCGCCACGCACACGCCGACGTCGCTGCGCGGCAGTGCGTCGCCGGCGAAGCGCGGCTTGTAGTGGTCCTCGATGGCGAAGGCGATGTCGTCGGCCAGCCCGTCGTGCTGCGCGTAGTAGCGCCCCATGATGCCCTGCAGTTCGGGGAATTCACCCACCATGTCGGTGAGCAAATCGGCCTTGGCCAGCAATGCGGCCTGATCGGCCTTCAGCGCCAGCGCCTCGCCGCCGATCTGCTGGCCGATGGCACGGGCAATCGCCTGCACCCGCGTCACCCGCTCGCCCTGGGTGCCGAGTTTGTTGTGGTACACCACCTTGGCCAGCCCCAGCACGCGCGAATCCAGCGTCCTCTTGCGATCCTGGTCGAAGAAGAACTTGGCGTCGGCCAGGCGCGGGCGCACCACCCGCTCGTTGCCCTGGATCACGGCGGAGGCATCGGCCGGCGAGATGTTGGAGACGATGAGGAACTGGTTGGTCAGCTTGCCCGCCGTATCCAGCAGCGGGAAGTATTTCTGGTTCGCCTTCATGGTGAGGATCAGGCATTCCTGCGGCACTTCGAGGAAGGCTTCATCGAACTTGCCGAGTAGCACGTTGGGGCGTTCCACCAGCGCGGCGACCTCGTCCAGCAGGGCGGCGTCCTCGACCGGCACGAGGCCGAGCGGCGCCGCGGCGGCCGCGAGCTGGCGCACGATCTCGGCGCGGCGCTCGGCAAAGCTCGCGATCACCGCGCCCTCGTCCCTCAATTGAGCGGCGTAGCTATCCGCGTTTTGAATGGACACCGGGCTGACGCGCGCCTCGAAGCGATGTCCCTGGGTCTCGCGGCCAGCTTCAAGCCCCAGCACCGTCACCGGCACGACGCCGGCGCCGTGCAGCGCGACCAGCCCGTGCACCGGGCGCACGAAGTTGACGCTGCTCCAGCCGTCGGCAAGCTGGTAGGTCATCACCTTGGGGATAGGCAGCTTCGCCATCGCGGCTTCGATGGCCTTTTGCAGGCCATCCGCCAGCGTGGCGCCGGGCGCGATGCTGTCATGGAAAAGCGCTTCGTTCTTGCCTTCGCCTTCACGCCGCAGCCTGGCCGCCGCGGATTCGTCCGCACCCAGCGCGGCCAGGCGCTTCAGCAGCGCGGGCGTGGCCTTGCCGTCCGCGTCGAGGCCGACGCCGACCGGCATCAGCTTGGTCGACACCGGCTTGTCGGCCGCGCGTGCCAGCACGCCTTCGACGTGCACGCCGAGGCGGCGCGGCGACGCGAAGCTGACGACCGCAGCGTGGGCAGCGGCCAGCCCCTGCGCGGCCAGGCTTTCGGCGAGCGCGGCGGCGAAGGCCTCGCCCAGTTTTTTCAGCGCCTTGGGCGGCAGCTCTTCGATGAACAGTTCAACCAGCAGATTCTGTGCGCTCATGCCGCCGCCTTCTTGTCGAGTTGTGCGATGACTTCATCCGCCCATGCCTTGGGCGCCATCGGGAAGCCGAGCCGCGCACGGCTGTCGAGGTAGCTTCTGGCCACCGCCCGCGCCAGGTTGCGGATGCGCCCGATGTAGGCGGCGCGCTCGGTCACCGAGATGGCGCCGCGCGCGTCGAGCAGGTTGAAGGTGTGCGCGGCCTTCAGCACCTGTTCGTAGGCCGGCAGCGCGAGCTGCGCCGCCATCAGTTCCTGCGCCTTCTTCTCGTGCGCGGCGAACGCGGTCAGCAGGAAATTGACGTCGCTGTGCTCGAAGTTGTAGGCGCTCTGCTCGACCTCGTTCTGGTGGTAGACGTCGCGGTAGGTCAGCCCCTCGGTCCATACAAGATCGAACACGCTCTCCACGCCCTGCAGGTACATGGCGAGGCGCTCCAGGCCGTAGGTGATTTCGCCGGTGATCGGCTTGCAGTCGATGCCGCCGACCTGCTGGAAATAGGTGAACTGGGTGACTTCCATGCCGTTCAGCCACACCTCCCAACCGAGCCCCCAGGCGCCCAGCGTGGGGTTTTCCCAGTCGTCCTCGACGAAGCGCACGTCGTTCTTCTTGAGGTCGAAACCCAGCGCTTCGAGCGAGCCGAGATACAGCTCCAGAATGTCCGCCGGCGCCGGCTTCAGCACCACCTGGAACTGGTAGTAGTGCTGCAGCCGGTTCGGGTTGTCGCCGTAGCGGCCGTCCTTGGGGCGGCGGCTCGGCTGCACGTAAGCCGCCTTCCACGGCTCGGGGCCGAGCGCGCGCAGGAAGGTCGCGGTGTGCGAGGTACCGGCGCCGACTTCCATGTCGTAGGGCTGCAAGAGCGCGCAGCCGCGCTCGCCCCAGTAGCGTTGCAGGGTGAGGATGATGTCCTGAAAGGTGGGTTTCACGGGGAATTAACGGCTTTTCGGGAAAGGCGCATTTTAGCGTGGTTGGAGGGGGTTTCGTTGCTGGTCCTAGTCGGGGGTGGTGCCGGGCGGCTGACCGTTGGCCGGGGATAGCCCGACCAACGACCGGCAACTTTCCCAGGATTTTGCCAAGGGGAAACAGGCCTATGCGCCTGCCGCTTCCAGCGCTTCAATCTCCTCCGACACCTCCAGCCACTCCCCCTCTTCAATCGCCAGCTCGTCAATGACGTGCTGAAGCTGCCTGCCGGTTTCGGTAATCTGCTCAACGGAAAGCGCTTCACCCAGGCGGGCTTCGAAGGCCGCCTTTTCCGCCTGCAGCGCAGCCATGCTTTTATCGAGCTTCTCCAGCTTCTGCTTCAGCGGTTTCAGCTTGCCGCTCGGCACCGCGCGCTTCTCCGCCACCGGCGCCGGCGAGGGTTTGGGCGGTTCGGCGGCCTTGCCGGCCTCCTTCAGGCTTTCCCTCAGACGCTTGCCCTCCTCCAGCAGATAGCGCTGATAGTCGTCCAGATCGCCGTCGAACGGCTCCACGCCGCCGCGCGTGACCAGCCAGAACTCGTCGCACACCGAGCGCAGCAGGGCGCGGTCGTGGCTGACCAGCATCAGGGTGCCTTCGAATTCGTTCAGCGCCATCGCCAGCGCCTCGCGGGTGGCCAGATCGAGGTGGTTGGTCGGTTCGTCCAGCAGCAGCAGGTTGGGGCGCTGCCACACGATCATGCACAGCACCAGCCGCGCTTTTTCGCCGCCGCTCATGGTGCCGACCGCCTGCTTGACCATGTCGCCGCTGAAGTTGAAGGTGCCGAGAAAATTGCGCAGGTCCTGCTCGCGGCTGCTGAACTGGCCGGCACCGCCGTTGGCGATGGTGTCGCGGGCGAGGCGGATCATGTGTTCCAGCGGGGTATCCAGGGGGCGCAGCACGTCGAGTTCCTGCTGCGCGAAGTAGCCGATGTTGAGGCCCTTGCCCTCGGTCACGGCGCCGGCGACCACCGGCAGGGTGCGCGCGACGGTCTTCACCAGGGTCGACTTGCCCTGGCCGTTGGCGCCCAGAATCCCGATGCGCTGGCCGGCGAACACCGACTTGCTGACGTGCTGCACGATCACCGTCGGCGGCGTTCCAGCAGGCGCCTCTGCCGGCGGCGGATAACCGAAGCTGGCGTCGTCGATGGTCAGCATGGGGTTGGGCAGGTTCTGTGGCTCCTTGAACTCGAAGGTGAAGTCCGCACTCGCCAGCATCGGCGCCAGCTTTTCCATGCGATCCAGCGCCTTGACCCGGCTTTGCGCCTGCTTGGCCTTGCTGGCCTTGGCCTTGAAGCGGTTGATGAAGGCCTGCAGGTGGGCGATCTTGTCCTGCTGGCGGGCGAACGCTGCCTGCTGCAGCGCCATCTGCTCGGCGCGCATGTCCTCGAAGGTGCTGTAATTGCCGCCGTAGCGGGTGAGCTGGCCGTTCTCGATATGGATGGTGACGTTGGTCACCGCGTCGAGAAACTCGCGGTCGTGGCTGATCACCAGCATGGTGCCGGGATATTTCTTCAGCCAGGCTTCCAGCCACACCAGCGCATCCAGATCGAGGTGGTTGGTCGGCTCGTCGAGCAGCAAGAGGTCGGACGGGCACATCAGCGCGCGCGCCAGTTGCAGGCGCATGCGCCAGCCGCCGGAGAAGCTGTTGACCGGCTGATTCAACTCGCGCACCTGGAAGCCCAAGCCGAGGATCAAAGCCTGCGCGCGCGACTGCGCGTCGTGGGCGCCGGCGTCGTGCAGCGCCATGTAGGCGTGCGCCATGCGCTCGCCGTCGTCGCTGGCCTCGGCGGCGGTGACCTCGGCCTGCGCCTCGGCCAGCTGGGTATCGCCGGCGATGACGAAATCGGTCGCGGACTCGGCAGTCTCCGGCATGTCCTGCGCCACCTGCGCCATGCGCCACTGCGCCGGCATGGAAAAATCGCCGCGGTCCTCGTGCAGGCTGCCGTTCAAGAGCGCGAACAGGCTGGATTTGCCGGCGCCGTTGCGGCCGACCAGGCCGACCTTTTCGCCGGGGTTGATCGACACCGACGCGTTGTCGAGCAGCACCTTGGCGCTGCGCCGCAGGCTGAGATTCTTGAGGATGATCATGCAAGAAGACGCGGCACGCAGGATGCGCCCCGCCCAAATCGAAAGCCGGATTCTACCCTGACGCCGTCCTCCCCCCGGCGGGTGCCGACTGTCGGCCGCCTCGACACGGATTGACGACTTTCCGTCAATCCGCGCCATGCCGCCTGCCCGCATGTGCGGGAAATGGTTTGCAACGGCTTGTTTTATCGGCGCTTTCCCAACCCGCGCCGCGGCCTGCCCAGGTGGCACAGGCATTGCAGGTACTCAGGCAAACCCTTCACCAAGGAGCGCATCATGAAACTGCAATTCGGCCACAAGCAACTGGTTCTCGAACTCAGCTCCTCGCCCTTTGCCTGGTTCCACGGTCAGACCGAGCGCATGAGCCTCACCAGCCTGTCGCTGCTGTTCGTGCAGTTTTCCCTGTTTGCCCGGCAGTCGGCCGCCTGATGCAGCTGGGCAAGGCCACCAGCGTGAGCGTCGGCCTGTCGCGCTCGCCGCTGGGATTCTTCAGCGGCAGCACCCGCCGCATGTCGATGTTCAGCCTGACGCTGCTGTTCATCGAACTCCGGATACTGCGGCGCGCCACCGCACACTTCATCTGACTCCCCGGCGAATTTCCAGCGTCGCCTCCAGACCGCCTGCCGCACGGTTCTTGAGAGACACGGTCCATCCATTGGTTTCCGCCAGCTGCCGCACGATCGCCAGTCCCAGTCCGGTTCCGCCGGTAGCCTGCGAACGCGATGCCTCGAGCCGGTAAAACGGCCTGAACACTTTTTCCAGCTGATCGTCGGGAATCCCCGCGCCGGCATCGCGCACGATCACCCGCGCCAGCTTGCCGGTGCACTCCAGCGCCAGCTCGACCGGCGTGCCGCCGCCATAACGCTGCGCATTCTGGACCAGGTTGGTGACGATTTGCCGCATCGCGAGCCGGCCGGCCTCGATCTCGCACGGCACGGCGCCCTGCCACGACAGGCCGGCATCGGCCGCGACCTCTTCCAGCAAACCCGCAAGGTCGAAACGCACTTTCATTTCGGCCTGCGTGGTGCGCGCCAGCTCCAGGTAGCCCGTAATCAGCCGGTTCATGTCGGCCAGATCGGCCACCGCGCGGTCGATGCGCGCCGCGCTGGGGGCATCGCGCAGCATTTCCAGGTTGAGCTGCAGCCGCGTCATCGGGGTGCGCAGGTCGTGCGAAATCCCCGCCAGCAAGGTGGTGCGGTTATCCAGCAGGTCGCGCACCTCGGCCGCCATCCGGTTGAAACGACGGGCCAGTTCGGCCAGCTCGGCCGGGCCGGTTTCCGGCAAGGGCTCGGGCAGTTCGCCCGCGCCCACCTGGCTGGCCGCCTGCACCGCCCGCGCCAGCGGCACGGTGAGGCGGCGCACCAGAAACAGGGCGGTCAGCAGGCTGAGGAACGCGCCCACCGCAATCACCGCGATGGCCGCCAGCGGCGGCTTGACGGCATAGCGATCGGGGAAGAATCCGGCGTGCAGATCATGTCCGCCCAGAGGAATATCCAGCCACGCCGCCGCCGTCCCCGGCACCCCGCGCAGCACGATGGGCCCGCCCACCCGGCGGCTCAATGCGGCTTCGATCTGCGCGCGAAAGGCGAATTGCGGGGCATCTGCGGCGGCGGCGGTGGCAGCGGTGGTCAGGCGCAGGCCATGACGTCGCGCCAGTTCGCGCTCGAACGCGGCACGCGTCGGCGGCGGCAACTCCACCCAGGTCTGCGCCGACAGCACGATCAATCCGGCCAGGTCGTCGGCCGAGCGCTCCGCCACCGGCACGATCAGGGTGCGATACACCACCCAGAACGCCGCCGCCTGGAACACGATGAAGGCAAGCGCCAGCGTCAGCGCGGTGCGGGCGTACAACGAGCGGGCAACGGGCTTCACCCCTTGCCCTGCGGTACGAACAAGTAGCCCTGCCCGCGCTGGGTGCGGATGTAGGCCGGGTTGGCGGGATCGTCCTCGATTTTCTTGCGCAGGCGGTTCACCCGCACGTCGATGCTGCGGTCGAACGGGTCGCGCTCGAAGCCGCGCAACTGATCCATCAGCCAGTCGCGCGACAGCGCGCGGCTGGCGTGGGTGACGAAGATTTCCAGCAGTTCGTACTCGCCGCCGGTCAGCGGAATCTCGGTGCCGTCGCGGCTGAGGGTGCGCGCCTCGAGGTTGACGCTGAACGGGCCGAAGCGCACCACCCTGCCCGCCTCGGCCGCGCCGCCCTGCCGCCGCAACACCGCGCGGATGCGCGCCAGCAGTTCGCGCGGGTTGAACGGCTTGGGCAGGTAATCGTCGGCGCCGACCTCGAGGCCGATGATGCGGTCGATGTCCTCGCCCTTGGCCGACAGCATGATGATGGGCGGAAAACCCGGCTGCGCGCGCAGCCGCCGCGCCACCGACAGGCCATCCTCGCCCGGCATCATCCAGTCGAGCACCAGCAGTTCGGGCAGCCGGACACTCAGCAGGCGGTCGAGCGAGACGGCGTCCTCCGCCGTCTCGACCGCGTAGCCCTGGCTGCTCAGGTATTCGGCCACCAGTTCGCGGATGCCGGGATCGTCGTCGGTGACATAAATGGTGCTTTTTTGCATGCGGCAACTATAGCAGCGGGGATGGCGGGCTATTCCCATCCCGGTTACACACTGTTACAAAATCGCCCTGGCGTGAAACAGTGCGCTTACCTTCCTCAACCAAACTGCGAAGCGTGGAAGCGAAACAACGCGGCCACGGAAATGGAGATCACGATGGACACACGGCAAACCTGGATTATCGGACTGGCTGCACTGGGACTGGCCATGGCCATCCCGGTTCACGCGGCACCGGATTTCATGGATGACGCTTACATCGTGGCCATGCGCGACCGCGGCGACGAAGCGCGCCAGGATCGGCGCGACGCCCGCAAGCCCGATCAGCGCCGCGCGCCGAGACGCGAGGCCGAACGCAACGAACCGCAAGGTTACGGCTACGGCTACGAACGCCGCCAGCAGGAACAGACCGGGCCGGACAGCCGTCCCCGCGGCCGTCGCTGAATTTGCACTGAATGCACTGTTGAACAAGGAGAATCACGATGAATGCACGTTCCCTGAAGCGCACCCAAGGACACAGGCGCCTGCTGCTTGCCACCCTGCTCGCCGTCAGCGGCGCCGCACAGGCCGGTCACGGCCGCGGCGACGGCGACGGCTTCACCGCCCGCGCCAAAGTCCTGGCCAGCACCCCGGTCTACGACACCATCAACGAGCCGCGCCGCGAATGCTGGACCGAAACCGTCGGCTATGACACGCGCAGCGTCCGCGACGGCAGCAATACGGGAGGAGCCGTGCTCGGCGCCATCGCCGGCGGCCTTATCGGCGCTACGGCCGGCAAGGGCAACGGCAAGGTCGCCGCCGCCGCGGTCGGCGCAGCCACCGGCGCGGTGGTGGGCGACCGCTGGAACGACGGCGGCAATCGCTACGAATCGCGCCCGCGCCAGGTGGAGCGCTGCCGCACCCACGACGACTACCGTCAGGTGATCAGCGGCTACGACGTGCGCTACCGCTTCCAGGATCGCGAATACAGCACCCGTCTGCCTTACGACCCGGGCAGCTGGCTGACCCTGAATGTGAGTTTCTCCGTGGCCGAGGATCAGCGCGGCGGGCGCTGGAACAACAGCCGCAACGGCTGGAACGATTGACGCCGCGCTACGCGCTGGCGCCGCATTCCGATCTTGAAAGGAGTAGAACCATGCTACGCACCCTGCTGATTGCAACCGCCCTCCTGACCGCCTCCAGCGCCAGCTTCGCCCATGGCGGCAACCCTGGTCACGGCCGCGTGATAACGGTCGAACCCCGGTTCACCGTCTCGTTTGGCAGCCACCATCACGACGGCTTCCGCGTGCTGTACGAGTCCGGCGGCAGCCGTTACTGGACGCACACGCCATACCATCCCGGCCGCACCATCGTGCTGCCCCCGCGCCATCGCGTCCAGCATGTCCACCACTACCGCGATTACCGGTCCGGCCGCGATGGGCAGCGCGACTGGAATCATCGCCGCGACGACTGGCGCCACGGCCACGACGGTCGCCACGAGCATCGCGGACATCGCGAGCACCACCGCCACGACCGCGGCTGAACCGCAACCGGGTCCGGGCTTCCCTGACCCGGCTTTGCTGATTCGGCCCGATGGCGTTTGCAGCGGCTTTGCAGGTCAGCGCAGCCAGACGCGCGCGACGGCGCGAAAAACACGGCCGGGTTCAAACATTGCCCGGCCGTCTCAATCGTGCATGCCGGCGGGAGCGCTGCCGGCATGCACGATGGTTGACCGGCTGCAGTGAACCGTTTCTCGCGGACCGGCTCTGATTCCGCTGTGTCCGGCTGGAGCGCCGCGCCGACTTGGCATACGATGCCTCCCCCTGCCCGGAACTGCCCCCCGCCCATGCCGATCGTCTCCCCCCCGCAGCGCCTGCTCCCCGCTTTCGCCCTCGCCCTGACCCTGATAGTGTTCGCCATGGCGACCCGCCTTGTCCTGATGACGCGGCCGGAGGTGAACATTCCGCCGGGCATCGTTTCCTATGCGCAGATTTTCGGCTTCGGCCTGCTGTTCGATCTGGCGGCGGCCGCGTATTTCACGGCGCCGCTGGTCCTGCTGCTGGCGCTGATGCCGGACCGCTTCGCGCGCTGGCATGTGATGCGCGCAGCCGGCATGGCGCTGCTGATCGCGCTGACCTTCGTGCTGCTGCTGACCGCAGTGGCGGAGTGGTTCTTCTGGGAAGAGTTCGGCGCCCGCTTCAATTTCATTGCCGTCGATTATCTGCTCTATTCGCACGAGGTCATCGGCAACATCCGCGAGAGCTATCCGGTCGGGAAGGTCCTCGCCGGACTCGCGGTCCTGGCGGTGTTGTGGTGGCTGCCCTTCATGCGCCGCATCTATGCCGCAGCCCGCGCGCCCTGGCCCTGGCGTTCCCGTCTGCTCTGGGCCGGCGCCTGGGTGGCCGCGGTGGCGGGGCTGGCCGCCGGCCTCGATGGCGATCTCAAGAACCGCAGCGCCAGCGATCATGTCAACGAACTGGCCGGCAATGGCATCTATTCCTTCTTCGCCGCCAACCGCCGCAACGAGCTGGATTTCGAACGCTTCTATGCCGCGCTGCCGCCGCAGCAGGCTTTCGCCATCGTGCGCCGCACGCTGGCGCAGGACGGCGGCACGTGGCTGGAGAAGCAGCCTGCCGGGGGAGTGGAGCGGCTGATCCCGCCGGCCGCGGCGCCGCAGCGTCTCAACGTCGTGCTGATCAGCATCGAAAGCATGGGCGCGGAATTTCTCGGCGCCTATGGCGACCGGCGCGGCCTGACGCCGAACCTGGACCGGCTGGCACGGGAAGGCCTGTGGTTCTCGAACGTTTACGCCACCGGAAACCGCACCGTGCGCGGCCTGGAGGCACTGGCGCTGGCGCTGCCGCCGACGCCCGGCCAGTCGATCGTGCGGCGCCCGAGGAATGAGGAGCTGTTCTCGCTCGGCAGCGTGCTCGAGGATTTCAACTACGACGTGCGCTTCGCCTACGGCGGCTTCGGCTACTTCGACAACATGAATGCCTTCTTCGATCGCAACGACTACCGCACCATCGATCGCACCGACATTCCCGCCGAACGCATCGGCTTCGCCAATATCTGGGGCGTGGCGGACGAGTTCCTGTTCGACCACGTGCTCGACAGCCTCGGCCATATCCATCGTTCGGCGCAGCGCGGCGAGGGCTCGCGGCCATTCTTCGTGCACATCATGACCACCAGCAATCATCGTCCCTACACCTATCCGGCGGGCCGTATCGACATCCCCTCCGGCAGCGGGCGCGAGGGCGCGGTGAAGTATGCCGACTACGCCATCGGCCATCTGCTCGCCGAGGCGCGCAAGCAGGACTGGTTCGACGACACCCTGTTCGTCGTCACCGCAGACCATGGCGCCAATGCGCGCGGCACGGTGAACATCCCGGTGGACAAGTACCGGATTCCGCTGTTTTTCTATGCGCCCAAGCACCTCAAGCCGCAGCGGGTGGACCGGCTCATGTCGCAGATCGACATTGCGCCCACGCTGCTGGGCATGCTCGGGATGCGCTACTACAGCAAGTTCTTCGGGCGGGATATCCTGCACGCCCCGCCAGCGGGCGACCGCGCCTTCGTCGCCAACTACCAGACGCTGGGCTATCTGAAAAACGGCCGCCTCGCCGTGTTGCAACCCCGGCGCAAGGCGGAAGTCTTCGCCGTCAATGCGCAGAACCTGCCCGTGGCGCCGCGCGCCGACCCGGCGCTGCAGCAGGAGGCGACCGCGTTCTATCAGCATGCGGCGCACGTGTTTCGCCATGGCCTGTATCGCGACGAAGAACAGCTTCCGCCCGCGCAGCGGACGCCCGGCATCCCCGCTTCGGTCGAGACCGAGTCGCGGGAGCGGGCCGGCAGCCGCTAAGCCCGGCGCGGTTCCCGAAACCCGCCGGGCGGGGACGCCGGCTTATTCGTGGTGAACGACGAACGCGAGTTCGGTGGTGAAGTTGCCGATTCCGCGGTGATTGGTCGGCGTCCAGCCAGCGTCCTTGAGATAGCGGGTCAGTTCGCGCGTCATGTCCGGATTGCCGCAGACCATCACCCGGTCCTGCCCGGGGTCCGGCGCCGGCAGGCCGAGACGCTGCGACAGACCGCCGGATCGGAACAGGTCGCTGCCGCGCTGGGGGGTGGGGAAAGGCTCGCGCGTCACCGTCGGCACGTAATGCAGCCGGGCATTGTCCAGCGCCTCGATCTCGTCGCGGTAGGCCAGTTCGGCCGCCGTGCGCACCGAATGCACCAGCACCACCTGCTCATAGCGCGCATAGAGCTTGGGGTCGCGGATCAGGCTCATGAACGGCGCCAGCCCGGTGCCGGTGGCGAGCATGTACAGCGTGCGCCCGGGCAGCACATGGTTGAGCGTGAGCGAGCCGGTCGCCTTGCTGTTGACCCACACGCTGTCGCCGGG
>NZ_MKUG01000083.1 GCF_001897685.1 Thiobacillus sp. 65-1402 | reverse complement strand
TCAATGCCGCCAGGCGGCCGCGAATCCGGTCGTCGTAGCGCTCATCGAAACCCTTGAGCAGATGAAAGCGCACGTTGTCGCGGCGCACCGACGAAAATCCGTACAGCGCAAAGCGATCGCCGGTGGCCGCCAGCGCCTCGCCGAACAGCAGCAGGCTGTCGCGGATCACCTCGATCACGCGCGCCGTATTGTTGACCCAGGCGTCGGTCGACAGCGACAGGTCGGCCAGCAGCAGGCAGGACAGGTCGCGCTGCTGCCGGCGGCTGTCGAGATACAGCCCGGGCTCGCTTGAGCGCATGCCGCCGATCCTGTCGACGGCAAAGCGCACGCAGGCATCGATGTCGAGATCGTTGCCGGTCAGCTGACCGCGCAGGCGCGCACGCTGCGTGGTCAGTGCCTGAAACTGCTGGCGCAGACGCTTGGCCGGTGCGCGCAAGGCCTGCGGCAGCGCGCATGGTTCGGCATCGCGTGCGAGCAGCATCTGCAGACGGCAATGCGCGGGCTGCAGGCGCTGCTTGCGGCAATCCCATTCCGGCAGCAGGATGCCGTCGGCCAGCATCAGGTCGTCGTCGGCCTCGGCCGGCAGGTCGAGGTCGAAGCGCACCCGGCTGGCGGTGCTGTTGTCGTCGTCGGCGATGCTGAGGATGTCGAGGTCGTTGGCCGCTTTGCTTGCATGCTCGTTTTCGTCCTCGTCGAGCGGGCGGTCGACCTTGATGAATTCGGCCCAGGAGAACAGGCTTTCGGCACGGAACAGCAGCATGAACGGGTTCTTCGCCTGCGGCATGTCGACCCGTTCGGCACGCCGCTTGCGTCCTTCCTGGTCGGCCGTGGATTTGGCGCCCGGCTGCGGCGATTTCGCGCTGCCGGCCTGGCGCTGCTGCCCCGGGTTGTGCGGCGGCTGCGGGTGCAGCCACAGCGGAACCGGCAGCGGCGCCTGCCTGCCGGGCTCGAATTGCCCGACCGAGCCCGGCTCGGCCAGCGCCGCGCGAATCGCGGCTTCGGCCACGCGTTCCTGACCGCTCAAGCTGTCCGGATGCGGACGCAATGCAAACAAGGCCTCGACCAGCTTGCGATAACGCTGCGCCAGACCGGGCAGCGCATCCAGGGTGGCGCGTGTCGCCTGCTGGTTGCGCACGATCCACGGCGCATCCGGCGCAACATCGTGCGCGGCGAGCGCGAGCAGCCACAGGTACAGTTCGCGGTTCTGCGCGCGCTCCGGAAAGACGTCGAGCGCGGCCGGCAGGTGCAGCGTGGTGTCGTCGCTCCAGGTCAGTTCCACCTTGTCGCCGATGCCCGCCACGCGTTCCATCCAGCTGCGGCGCGCGCCATGCGCCGTCGCGGTGCCGGCGCGCAGCGTCAGGCCGGCATCGCCGCCCAGCGCGCGGAAGAAGACCGGCGCAATGCGCTCGATCTGCTTGAGTTCCACGCGCGCCTTGGGAAAGCCGCGATACGCGCTACGGGTGATCAGCCTGTCCCACAAGCCGCCGACGAATTCTTCCATGGCTAGCTCCTGTCCTGGGTCGGGGTGCCGGCGACCGGCATGATCGGTATGGCGCGGGCGGCCCTGACATTGAAGGCGGCTTCGGACTCGGCGTGCAGGTCGTGCACCCAGTTCAGCAATGGGCCGTTCGGGTTGCCGGCCTGCGTCTGGTCGCAGGCATCCACGCATTGGCCGCACTGCACGCAGGCGAACATCATGCGCTTGACGTTGCGCGGGTTCAGGCGCATCGGGCAGACATGGTCGCAGGCCGAATAGCAGGTGGAACAATCCTTGGCGCGCGAGCGCGTGAAGCCGACCACCATCGCCTTGTCGTTGCTCATCCAGGCCAGGCTCTGGAACAGGCCGACCGCGCAGGCATAGCGGCAAAACAGGTGGCGCGCGAACATGAACTCGACGAAGAACGCGATGCTGGCGGCGCTGAGGAAAATCGTCTGATTGCGCGTCAGGGTGCCGTGCCAGATATTGCTGTATATCTCGGCCGGCGGCAGCAGGTAGGTCAGCAGCACCACGGCCCACAAGACCGCGCAAGCGACGACCAGAGGAACCACGGCGAACCACCAGAGCGCGTCGTGGCGGGTTTCGCTGCCGTCGGGATTGCGGGCCGGCAGCGGCTTCCTGTCCCACAGGCTTTGCTTGCCGATCGCGCGCCGCAGCGTCTGGTTGATGGTTTCGACGATCGAGAAATGCGGGCAGAGCCAGCCGCAATACAGCCGCCCCCATTTCAGGCTGACATAGATCAGCGTGCCGCCGATCGCCAGCAGTGGCAGAAAACCGCGCAATACGATGTTCAGCGAGGCCTCGCCGGCGGAAGCGCGGCCGGCCAGGAAATCGTCCATCCCCAGCGTCCAGTCGAAGCCGAACAGGATCAAGTGCTTGAGATTCAGGTCGAGCCGGAAGATGTCGAAGACCGGTGCGAACACGAACAGCAGGAAAAACCCCGCCTGGGTCAGCTGGCGCCAGCGCTGTACCGGCAGTCCAAGCCAGCCGCGCGTGCTGCGCGCGACGCCGGCACGGATTGCGGGCGTTGCCTGAGTGCCTACCACGTGCGGCTCCCGAGCAGGGGGTAGACGAAGGTCTGCCCGGCGATCGCGCGCGACAGGCCGAGCACGCCCAGCAGCACCAGCGTAGCGTGGCAGCACAGCACATACAGCAGCAGCAGTATCCAGGCTGCCGGCTGGTCGAGGTCGACGGTCAGCACGACGAGGGCAGGCACGGCGATCAGCAGCAGGCCCGCCCGCAGGCTCGCCGTGACCGCCTGGCGCAGATGGCAGCGCGTGAGCGGATTGGTGCTTGCGCGATGCCGGTGGGCGAGCCACAGCAGCAGCAGGAAGGCCAGGCCGGGCGCCAGCAGCAGGTTGACCAGGTAGAGGACTTCGGCCTGCACGGCCTGTAGCCGCGGGTCGGAGGGGGCGTCCATGCGATTACTGGCCGAAGCTTGCCTTGATCACTTCCAGCAAGGCCTCGGCGGTGTCCGCGTCGTCGGTCAGCGACTGGACCAGCGCGGCTTCGCAGGCGGCTACCGGATCGCAGCCTGCGCCGATGAGGCTGGCTGCGTAGACCAGCAGGCGTGTCGAAACCGCTTCCTCCAGGTCGTGGTCCTTGAGCTGGCGGAAGTGGCCGGCCAGCGTGACCAGTTGTTTTGCCAGCAGCGGCGCAACCCCGGTTTCGGCGATCACGATTTTCTCCTCCAGCGCGGCCGGCGGAAAATCGAAGTTGATCGCGATGAAGCGCTGGCGTGTCGACGGCTTCAGACTTTTCAGCAGGTTCTGGTAGCCGGGATTGTAGGAAACCACCAGCATGAAGTCGTCCGGCGCCTGCAGCTCCTCGCCGGTGCGCTCGATCGGCAGGATGCGCCGGTCGTCGGTCAGCGGATGCAGCACCACGGTGGTGTCCTTGCGCGCTTCCACCACTTCGTCCAGGTAGCAGATGCCGCCTTGCCGCACCGCGCGCGTCAGCGGGCCGTCCGACCAGACGGTCTGGCCGTCGCCGATCAGGTGGCGGCCGACCAGGTCGGCGGCGGTCAGGTCGTCGTGGCAGGCCACCGTGATCAGCGGCCGCGCCAGGCGCGCCGCCATGTGCGCGACGAAGCGCGTCTTGCCGCAGCCGGTCGGTCCCTTGATCAAGAGCGGCAGGCGCTTGCGGAAGGCATACTCGAAGAGCTCGCACTCGTTGCCGACCGGCTGGTAGAACGGAACATTCAGGGTGGCCTCCAGGCCGGGAGCGGTCAGGTCGTTCATGGGGTTCTCCGGTTAAGTCTGCGCCATGTGGAAGGCATAGCCGATCAGGCCTAGCACCAGCACCAGCCAGCCCAGCACGACCCAGCGCCACGGTGCGATCACGCCTTGCAGGGCCATGAAGCGGTCAATCACGATGCGCCCCTTGACCAGCGTCGTCAGCAGCACCGGGGCCAGGATGGCATTGTCGGAGAGCGCGGCCTGCGACAGGCCGACGGCCACCGCCGTCATGGCAAGCAGGATCAGCCATTGGAAAGTCGCCGCTTTCATCATGGTCAGTGCAACACGTAAATCAAGGGAAACAGAATGATCCACACCAGGTCGACCATGTGCCAGTAGGCGGCGCCGGTTTCGACGCCGCCGTAGCTGGTCGCGCCGTAGCCGCCTTTCCACGCCTTGAGCGTCACGGCGCCGAGGATGACCATGCCGAGCACGACATGCATGAAGTGGAAAAAGCCGAGGCCGAGATAGAACATGAAGAACGTATTGGTCGACATGGTGATGCCGGCCTCGAGCTTGGCGCCGAATTCGACCAGCTTGAGCGCCAGGAATGTGCCGCCGCACGTCATCGCGGCGATCAGCCAGTATGCGCAGGAGCGGGATCGGTCATGCCGGATTTGATCGACGGCACGCACCACGAAATAACTGCTGGAAATCAGCAGGACGGTATTGATGGCGCCGCTGAGCTGGTCCAGCTCCAGTTGCGACGCGTTGAACAATTCGACATTGCGCGTGCGGGCGAATGCATACGCCAGAAAAAAGACGCCGAATACCAGCAATTCGGCAAGAATGAAAAACCACATGGCAAGATCGCCCGGTAGCTCGCGGCGATCGCCATGTGGTGCAGAGGAAATGATTGCTTGGCTCAAGTCGGTATCCCCGTCCGCCCGGCAAGCCGGGCGGATCGTCAAGCTCAGGCCGTAGCGGCTTCGCTCTTGCCCTTGATGAAGAAGCTGCCAATGTACAACAGGACGCCGATCAGGAAGACCAGGCCGGCAACTTCGCGCATCCAGTAGAACAGTGCGACCTGTTCCTGCGCCGCCATGAACGACATCGGCTCTGCCGCGACGCGCTGCAGCCAGATCTGCAGGATGCCGGCGGCGGTCAGGAACAGCGTGATGAAGACCATCGCGACCGTCATCAGCCAGAACGACCACATTTCAACCACTTGCGCGCTCTTGCTGTTGGCGGCACGGCCGCGCATCAGCGGCATGGTGTAGCTGATCATGGTCATCACGACCATCGCATACGCGCCATAGAACGCCATGTGGCCGTGCGCCGCCGTGATCTGGCTGCCATGGGTATAGAAGTTCACCGGTGCGAGGGTGTGCAGGAAACCCCACACGCCGGCACCCAGGAAAGCCATCACGCCGGTGCCGAGCGCCCACAGCACGGCCGCCTTGTTCGGGTGTTCACGCCGTCTGCGGTTGACCATGTTGAATGCGAACACCGTCATCATGAAGAACGGAATCGGCTCCAGGGCGGAGAACACGCTGCCCCACCATTGCCAGTATTCCGGCGCACCGATCCAGTAATAGTGGTGGCCGGTGCCGATGAGTCCGGTAATCAGCGCCATCGCAATGATCACGTACAGCCATTTCTCGATCACCTCGCGGTCCACGCCGGTCACCTTGATCAGCACGAACGCCAGCATCGCACCCATGATCAGTTCCCACACGCCTTCCACCCACAGGTGCACGACCCACCACCAGTAGTACTTGTCCTTGACGAGGTTGCCAGGGTTGTAGAACGAGAACAGGAAGAAAATCGCGAGTCCCCACAGGCCGATCAGCATCACCAGGTTGATCGTGGTCTTGCGGCCGCGCAGCACCGTCATCGACAGGTTGTACAGCATCGCCAGCGCCACGACCACGATGCCGATCTTGGTCGGCAGCGGCTGTTCGAGGAACTCCCGCCCCATCGTGGCCAGCAGGTCGTTGCCGGTCCATTCGGCCAGCGATGCGTAGGGCACCAGGAGGTAGCCGAGGACGGTCGCCGCTCCGGCGACGAGGAATATCCAGAACATCGCCAGGGCGAGCTTTGGACTATGCAACTCGCGTTCCGACTCTTCCGGAATCAGGTAGTAGGCCGCGCCCATGAAGCCGAACAGGAGCCACACGATCAGCAGGTTGGTGTGCACCATGCGCGCCACGTTGAACGGGATGGCCGGGAACAGGAAATCCCCGACCACATACTGCAAGCCCATGATCAGACCGAATACGATCTGGCCGAGAAAGAGGCCGATTGCCGCGATGAAATAGGGCTTCGCGACCGCCTGTGATTTGTATTTCATAAAGTTCCCCGTTTGTTGCATTGCGTTTGATGACGATCTTAGCCCTCAATGTTGGGCGGCCATTTGGATGTGTTGATCTCCGAGGCGTACTTGAGGAAGCTCACCAGGTCGTCAAGCTGCTGCTCGTCCAGGTGAAACTGCGGCATCTGGCGCCGCCCGGGGGCGCCGCTGGGCTGGATCTTCATCCAGGTCTTGATGAAATCCGGCCCGCGCCGGGTGTAGACGTTGACCAGTTCCGGCGCGAAATAGGCGCCTTCGCCCATCAGGGTGTGGCAGCCGATGCAATTGCGCGTCTCCCATATGTGCTTGCCGCGCAAGGCCGACTCGCTCAGGTTCGCGCGGTTGTCGCGCTTGGGAAGCGTCTGCATGGTGTCGAACGTGAGGCCGAGTAACAGCAGGAAGAAGAACACCGCGCCGCCGTAAAAGATGTTGCGGGCTGCGGATTTTGTGAATGCCGAGCTCATTGGTTGGGTCCCTTTCGTTTGCTGGGTTGGATACGAATCGCGTGCTGAGGCGCGTCCTCCACTTGCCTGCGCCAAGCTCGGTTATCGAGGTCTTAATATATATTTAAAATACATCTTAGGTAAAGAGGAAAATTCGCTTGTTGCTTAAGTGAGACAGTTTGGCGAGCGGCGGTCACGCTGCGCAGCCTTGCGGGCCGGGACGCGTTGGGCCGGGCCGGGCGAACCGCACGCATGAAGCATGCCTGCATGCGCTTTCAGGTGGGAGGGGAGGTTGCCGGGCTGGCGTGGTGCGCACGCCTGCTCGCGCGCCCGGTTGCGGTGTCTGCGCTGCTGTCCGCAGGCGTTACGTGGACGTAAAAAAAGGGGCTTACGCCCCTTTTCAGGTTTTTGCTAACGCCGGGGTCAGGACAGGCCGCCGCGGTAGTCTGCGATGCCGGGGTTGGATTTGCCGACGCCGACGATTTTGGGCTCGTTCAGCTTCAGCCCCTTGATGACTTTCTTGTCGCGCAGGTAGGCCGCGACGACATCCCATACCGGTTCACCCTCTGCGCCTTCGCCCACCGGCGCCCAGCCGGCGACCTTGTAGACCGTGTTGGCGTCGACCGGCTTGCCCTTCAGCATCATGTTGCCGATGCGCTGGCCGATTTTCTTGGTCGGGTTGATGGTGTATTCGATACCGCCGACGCGCACCATGTCGCCGCCCTGCTGATAGTAGGGGTCGGTATTGAACAGGTTGTCGGCGACGTCTTCCATGATGTTCTTGATGGTCTCGCCGGTCATCTCCGTCAGCGTGGTCTGCGGATAGGTGATCGCGGTCTGGTCCATCAGGCGTTCCATGGTGATGGCGTCGCCCGGCAGCAGCGTGGTGCCCCAGCGGAAGCCGGGCGAGAAGGCGGCATCCGCGCCTTTGACTTCCATCAGCGCGTCGACCAGCAATTGGTCCCAGGTGCCGTTGAAGTTGCCGCGGCGGTAGAGGAAGTCGTCGGTGACGGCGAGCTTCTCGCTGAGCTTGTCTTCGTAGGGCGCACGCACTTTCTTGATCAGCGCGTCCATCGCCGGGTCGGCCGGCAGCAGGTTGGAGAACACCGGCAGCAGGCGGTATTGGTAGCTTTGAATCTTGCCGCCGCGAACATCGAAGTCCATGACGCCGAGGAACTTGCCGTTGGAACCCGCATTGGTCACCAGCGTGATGCCCTTGGCGTTCTTGACCTTGATCGGTTGTGGCACGCCGTCGTGGGTGTGGCCGCCGAAGATGGCATCGATGCCGGTGACGCGGCCGGCCATTTTAAGGTCGACGTCCATGCCGTTGTGCGAGAGCACGATCACGACCTTGGCGCCGTTGGCGCGCGCGTCGTCCACCCATTTCTGCATGCCGTCGTCGCGGATGCCAAAACTCCAGTCCGGCACCATCCAGCGCGGGTTGGCGATCGGCGTGTAGGGGAAGGCCTGGCCGATGATGGCGATTTTCACGCCGTTCATTTCCTTCATGACGTAGGGCTTGAATACCTGGTCGCCGAAGTCGTTGGTGATGACGTTCTGCGCGACGAAATCGACGCCGGCTTTCTTGAAATCGTTGTTGACGATTTCCAGCACCCGTTCGGCGCCGAAAGTCGATTCCCAGTGCGGTGTCATGACGTTGACGCCGAGCGCGATGCAGGCGTCGACCATGTCCTGCGCATTGGTCCACAGCGAAGTGGCCGAACCCTGCCAGGTGTCGCCGCCATCGAGCAGCAGCGAGCCGGGGCGCTGCGCGCGGATTTTGTCTACCAGGGTTTTCAGATGGGCGAAGCCACCGACCTTGCCGTAGACTTTGGCCGCTTCGGTGAAGTCGAGGTAAGTGAAGGCGTGGGCTTCGGCGCTGCCGGGCTTGATGCCGAATTTTTTCAGCAGATGCCGGCCGACCAGGTGAGGAGCCTTGCCGTTGGCCGAGCCGATTCCCAGGTTGACGTTGGGCTCGCGGAACCACACCGGCATCAGCTGGGCGTGGCAGTCGGTAAAGTGCAAGAATGAGACGTTGCCGTGGCGCGGCACATCGTAGAAATTGGCAGGCGCCTTGCCGGCCAGTGCGGACTTGCTGTCCAGTGCCATGCCGGACGCTGCGGCGACAGCGAGCAATTGCAGAAACTCACGGCGGTTCATGTGCATGGAACGCTCCTCGAAAATAATGTGATGATGTTTTTGGTATTGTCAGTTGATAAGGCGCAGCCGGTAAATGGTAGCTCCGGCCCATGCGCAACCGCACCGGCCCTGCAAATGAAAAAGCCCGGCTGCCCGGGCTTTTTCACATAACGCGGCCGCTTATTTGCGGAATACGGAAGCCTTCATCGGCAGGCCGTTCGACAGCGAGGAATGGAAATACTCCAGGTTGTTCATGGTGGCGCTGCCTTGTGCCGCCGGCACGCCGCGCACCATCCTGAAACAACCGCTATAGCGCTGTTGCAGGGTGGTCAGGGTGTCGCCGCCGCGGAACACCGGCCAGTGCACGGTGTGGCCGATCGCGGGGGAGATCAGTTCGGAGCGCAGACGGACGCCGGCGTTCTGCACGTGGCAGCTGGCGCAGGCGAAGTTGAGCTGCCCCCTGCGGCCGAAGAAGGTCGTCTTGCCATCCTGGTAGGCGGCCGTGGCCTTGGGCCCTTCGACTTTGATATTCACCAGCATGCCGTCGGACAGGGTGCGCATATAGGACGTCAGGACTCCCATGGTTTTCATGTCGTCGACCTTGTAGGCCTCTTCGCCATTGGCGGTGCGGCAGTCGTTGATGGCATCGTGCAGCGTCACGACCTTGCCCTTGGCATCGTCAAACATGGGGTAGTTGCCGGCAATCTGCTTGCCGCCGCTGGGCAGGCAGTCGGCATAGGTTTTGCCGTTCTTGAACGGGGTTTCCCACATCTTGCGGCCGGCTTCGATGGTGGCTTCGTAGGGCGGGAATTCCATGATGGCGTCGTATTGCGCCTTGCTGTCGGCATCGAATGCCAGCGCGCCGTAGACGTAATCTTCAATCTTGACGTTGGGATTCTTGGATGTGTAGTACTTGATGAGTTCCTGCCGGTCCTGCTCGGGCGTAGCGTGCACCGTGGCGGCGCCCAGGGCGATACCCAAACCGGCCATGCCTGCCAGCAGTTTCAAGATGTTTTTTTGTTTCATGCCGTCCTCCTCAAACCTGATGATAAAACGCGAGCGGGGCATGCTGCCCCGCTCGGGTATTGCCTGATTTAGCCGATGGTGGCCTCGGCGGAGTTCTTGTCGCCCTTGTTGTCGACCCAGTTGACGACGACCTTGTCGCCTTTCTTGGGCCCCTTGACCTTGAAGCCCAGGTAGGGGTTCTTGGAGATGCCGGTGCCGAAGTCGGCGCTCAGCACCGCGGCGCCGTTGATGGTGGCCGTCACGTCCTGAATGAAGTGGGCGGGCACCAGCTGGCCGGTTTTGGCGTCTTTGCGCAGGCCGGTTTCCATCGGGTGG
>NZ_MKUG01000082.1 GCF_001897685.1 Thiobacillus sp. 65-1402 | reverse complement strand
GGCGGACGATACGGCCGCCGACCTCGCCGCGCGGGTGCTGGAACAGGAGCACCGTATCTACCCGCAGGCGATCCGCTGGTTCGCCGAGGGCCGCCTGCTCAACCGGCATGGCCGGGTAAACTTGAAGGACGATCCGGCGTCACAGTCTGTGTTTCCCCACGGAGTGTGAGCATGTTCAAACGCCTGTTGCTGGCATCCGGCTTGACGATCGCGGCGACGGCCCAGGCCGCCCCGAAGGACCCCGATCCGCTACCCGCTGAAGCCCGCGTGGCGGCGTATGCGCCACCGCGGCAAATGAACCTGGCGTACGACCTCTACCGCAACGGCCACAAGCTCGGCCAGGTGGTCGACACCTTCACCCGCAACGGCAGCCGCTACACGCTGACCAGCGAAACCCGCGCCAACGGCCCGCTGAAAATCCTCTGGCCGGGCAGCATCCGCCTCGAAAGCAGCGGCGTGGTGACGCCGCAGGGACTGCAGCCGGCGCGCTTCCAGCACGCCCGCAGCGATGCGCCGAACAAGCTGGCGAGCGCGCGCCTCGACTGGAAACAGCGCAGCATTGCCTGGCAATACAAGGGCGAATCGTGGCAGGTGAACGGCCTGCGGGACGGAACCCAGGATCAGCTTTCGCAGCTCTACCAGTTCATGTTCGCTCCCAGCCTGCCCACCGACTACGCCCTGCAGGTGGTGAGCGGACGCGACCTGAACGACTACCGCTACGCGCGCAGCGATGGCGGCGCCATCGCGACGCCGCTGGGGACGCTGGCCACCCAGCAATACCGGCGCATCAAGCAGAAGCCGGACGAAAAGGCCATCACCGTGTGGGTCGCGCCGGCGCGGCAGAACCTGCCGGTGCAGATCCGGGTCTTCGAGGACGGCGTCACCCTCGAACAGCGCCTGGTGAGCGCCAGCATCAAAGGCTGATGCCGATGGGGCGCAGGGTACGCCCCTGGTGGCTGGCCCTGGTGGCTTCGCTGCTGCTGCACGGCAGCTTGCTCGGCGGTCTGGAGTGGCGGCTGCCGCAGTGGCATCCGCCCGCCGAGCCGCCGCCGTTCGACGCGCAGCTGATCGCCGCCCGGCCGCCCGCCGCCCCGCCGCAGCCGGCCCCGCTGGCCGCCCCGCCGCGGACGCCGCGCGTCGCCCCGGCTGAATTGCCTGCCGCCGCGGAAACCGAAGTGGCCGAAGCTGCCGCCATCGCTGCGGCTGATTTGAACGCTGCGCCTGCGCTGCGCGTCGATGAGGCGCCGGCAGTCGCGCCTGCGCCGGTCGAAACGCCGCCCGCGCCAGTCGAAGCGCCGCCCGCGGCAGCCGAGGCGGCGGCGCCGGTCCTGAACCCGCTGCCGCCGCGGCTCGACCTGCAGTTTCGGGTGCATTACGGCGTGGCGTCGGGCGAGCAGACGCTTTTGTGGGTGAACGAAGGCGAACGCTACACGCTGACCAGCGTGGCGGCGGCCAGCGGCCTCGCCGGGGTGTTTTACCGCGGCCGCTTCGTGCAGACCAGCCGCGGCCGCATCACGCCGCATGGCCTGCAGCCGGAGGAGTTCTGGGACCAGCGCGGCGACAAGCGCAGCCGTGCGAGCTTCGATGCGGTCAACGGCAGTCTCACGCTGATTCCGGCGAAGGGGGCGCCGCGCCATTTCGCCTATCAGGGCGACGTGCAGGATGCGCTCAGCCTGTTTTTCCAGCTGGCGCTGACCGCACCGCCGCCAGACGGGCGGCTGACCTACACGGTGTTCAACGGCAAGAAGTTGCGCGACTACAGCTACGAGGTGCGCGGCGAGGAAATCCTGCAGACCGCGCTGGGCGAACTGCGCACCCTGCATCTTGCGCGGGTGGCCGGTGACGATGGCCGCTTCGAGGCATGGCTGGCGATCGACCGGCATTACCTGCCGGTACGCGTGCTGCGCAGCGACGAGAAGGGCGGTACGGTGGAACTCAGCGTGAAATCGATCGGACCCTGAAGGGCTACCGCGGCAGGCCGTCTATCTGCGCGCCTGCCGTGATGCCGCGCCGGCGGAATTCCCCTTGCGGCACTTCCAGCGCATAGCGCGCGTCCGTGCCGGGGCAATGCAGGGCGTCGCTATGCGGCTGCATGTCGGCGAGCGTGACGATGCGGCCGCGGTCGTCGGCAAACGCGATCGACAGCGGCAGCGGGGTGTCGCGCATCCAGAAGCAATGCCGCCCGGCGCGCTCGAACACGAACAGCATGCCGCCGTCGGCGGGGAGCCGGGTGCGCCCCATCAGGCCGCGTTCGCGCTGTTGCGGCGTGGCCGCGACTTCAGCCTGGAAGACATGCGGGCCGATGCGCAGCGGCAGCGGCGCGTCGTTCGCGGCGGCGCCGGCGGCGCATGAAACGAGCAATGCAAGCGCGCCATGGCGCCCGGCCTTGAGCAGCCCGCTATAACGCATCGCGCAGCCGCTCGGCCAGTTGCAGCGCGGCGGCCGGATCGGCATCCAGCACGTTGAAATGCCCCATCTTGCGGCCGGGGCGTGCGGCCTGTTTGCCGTACAGGTGCAGCTTGACGGCGGGGTGCGCCAGTAGCGTGCCCCAGTGCGGGCCGCCGTTGCCCCAGCGGTCGCCGAGCAGGTTGACCATCACCACCGGCGACAGCAGGCGGGGGTCGCCCAGCGGCAGGCCGCACAGCGCGCGCACCTGCTGCTCGAACTGGTCGGTGACGCAGGCGTCGAGCGTGTAGTGGCCGGAGTTGTGCGGGCGCGGGGCGATTTCGTTGACCATCAGGCGGCCGCCGGCGACGAAGAATTCGACCGCCATCACGCCGACGTAGCTGAGCCGCTCGGCCACCGCGCGTGCCGTGTCGCGCGCCTGTGCGGCGAGGCTGTCGGGTACGCGGGCGGGAACGATGGAGAGGTCGAGAATGCCGTTGTCGTGGCGGTTTTCGGCGACCGGAAACAGCGCGCACTCGCCGGCATCGTCGCGCGCCAGCACCACCGACACCTCACGCTCCAGTTCGACGAAGCCTTCCAGCACGCAGGGCTGGCCGCCGAATTCACGGAACGCCGCGCGGGCTTCCTCGAACGTGCCGACCCGCGCCTGGCCCTTGCCGTCGTAGCCGAAGCGCGACACTTTCAGCAGCGCCGGCGTGCCGGTGTCCGCCAGCGCGGCGTCGAGGTCGCCTTCGCTGTAGACCAGCGCGAACGGCGCGGTGGCGAAGCCGTTGTCGGCGAGCCAGGATTTTTCGTGGCTGCGGTCCTGCACGATGGCCACCGCGGCGGCGCCCGGCGACACCCGGCAATGG
>NZ_MKUG01000081.1 GCF_001897685.1 Thiobacillus sp. 65-1402 | reverse complement strand
CATGTCGTAGGCCAGGGCGCCCGCGGCGAACACGCGCGGCGACAGCGGCGGCAGCTCGCCGGCGAGGCTGGCGGCGGTGGCGTTGATGACGAGGTCGAAGGGGGTGTGCAGTGCGTCGAAGCCGCAGGCGGCGACGCCGCGGCCGAACTGTTCGGCGAGTTCCTGCGCGCGGCCGACGGTGCGGTTGGCGATGACGAATTCGGCGGGCCGCAGGTCGAGCAGCGGTTCGATCACGCCGCGCGCCGCGCCGCCGGCGCCGAGCAGCAGAATGCGCTTGCCGCCCGACACGCAATGCAGGTTGCGGGTGAGATCGGCCACCAGTCCGGCGCCGTCGGTGTTGTCGCCGCGGATGCCGCCGGCATCGAACGTCAGCGTGTTCACCGCGCCGGCCTGTTCGGCGCGCGGGCTGAGGCGGCTTGCCAGGGCAAACGCCTGTTCCTTGAACGGCACCGTGACGTTGGCGCCGCGACCGCCCGCCGCGATGAACTGCGCCACGCTGTCGGCAAAGCCGTCGAGCGGAGCGAGGATCGCCTCGTACGTCATGTCCTGCCCGGTTTGACGGGCAAACGCGGCGTGGATCAGCGGGGATTTGGAATGGGCAATCGGGTGCCCGAATACGGCGTAACGGTCGGTCATGGCGGCCGTAATTCTAACTGTTGATGCGCGTATTGCCTCCTGCCGCGAGGTCGGCGATCAGGTTTGTGCCCAGGGCAGGTCGCGCCGTTTCCAGCCGTTCAATTCGTTGCGGTGGCCGGTGGCCTTGTTGAGGTCGCCTTCGAAGCCTTCCAGCACGTTGTAGCAATGGTTGCGGCCGGCTTCGGTGCAGGCGGCGGCCGCCCGGTGCGAGCGCGCGCCGTTGCGGCAGATGAACATCAGCAGGGATTCCGGGTCGGTGGCCTGCGCCAGCTGAACCAGAAAATGAGGATTGGGAACCCAGCCCGGCCAGGATTGCCACTCGATGTGCAGCGCTGCGGGAATGCCGCCGTTCAGTTCGAGTTCGGCCCGCGAACGCACGTCGATCAGACGTGCCCCCGGCGCACGTTGCAGCAATTCATGCGCTTCGTGCGGCAGCAGGGCGCCGGCGAAAGACCAGGCATGGGTTTGACTGCGGCTGTGGGCGGCGTCGAGCAGCTCGGTGATGCGTCCCATCACGGACTCCTTTTATTACTGATTCAGTATATGAAAGTCGCTGCCCGATGCAATTTGCACCAATAGGGTGCGCAACAGGATGATCGTGCGTTTTTATGGTGCATGAATCGCGGCGGATTCTGCACTATCCTGCTGCATAGGCCTTATGGCACAATGGTTCGACCCTGATTTTTCGCATGGCACGGTTACTGCTAACAGTCTTCCGTGTGGCGTTTCGCCGTGGCCGGTCCAGGTGGCACGCAGCGCCGTCATTCAATCCATTTCAGTTTGAGGAGTTCAGCATGGCCGTGGCCAATGTGATCAAGATGATTCAGGACAACGAAGTGAAATTCGTTGACTTGCGTTTTACCGATACCCGCGGCAAGGAACAGCATGTTTCCATTCCCTCGCGATTCGTCACCGAAGAATGGTTCGAGGATGGCCATCCCTTCGATGGCTCGTCGATCGCCGGCTGGAAAGGCATTCAGGCGTCCGACATGCTGCTGAAGGCCGACCCGGAAACGGCCTATATGGACCCCTTCTTCGACGAGCCCACCCTGATTCTGACCTGCGATGTCATCGAGCCGTCCGACGGCAAGGGCTACGAGCGCGATCCGCGTTCGGTGGCCAGGCGCGCCGAAGCGTATCTGAAGTCGACCGGCATCGCCGATACCGCCTACTTCGGCCCGGAACCCGAGTTCTTCATTTTCGATTCCATCACCTGGCACGACGGCCTGTCGGGCTGCGGCGTGAAAATCAATTCCGAGGAAGCGTCCTGGTCGTCCGCCGAGAAATTCGAGAACGGCAACACCGGCCACCGCCCCGGCGTCAAGGGCGGCTATTTCCCGGTGCCCCCGGTCGACAGCCTGCAGGACATCCGCGCCGCCATGGTGCTGGCGCTGGAAGAAGCCGGCGTCCCGGTGGAAGTGTTCCATCACGAAGTGGCGACCGCCGGCCAGTGCGAAATCGGCACCCAGTTCAGCACCCTGACCAAGCGCGCCGACTGGACGCAGATCCTGAAGTACATCGTGCACAACGTCGCCCACGCCTACGGCAAGACCGCGACCTTCATGCCCAAGCCCATCGTCGGCGACAACGGCTCCGGCATGCACGTGCACATGTCGCTGTGGAAGGACGGCAAGAACCTGTTCGCTGGCAACGGCTATGCCGGCCTGTCCGAACTGAGCCTGTACTACATCGGTGGCATCATCAAGCACGCCAAGGCGCTGAACGCGATCACCAACCCGTCGACCAACTCGTACAAGCGCCTGGTGCCCGGCTTCGAGGCTCCCGTGATGCTGGCCTATTCCGCGCGCAACCGCTCGGCCTCGATCCGCATCCCGATTTCCTCCAGCGAAAAGGCGCGCCGCATCGAAACCCGCTTCCCGGACCCCACCGCCAACCCGTACCTGTGCTTTGCCGCGCTGATGATGGCCGGCCTCGACGGCATCCAGAACAAGATCCACCCCGGCGATCCGTCGGACAAGGACTTGTACGACCTGCCGCCGGAAGAGGATGCGAAGGTGCCGAAAGTCTGCCACAGCCTGGAAATGGCGCTGGAAGAGCTCGACAAGGATCGCGAGTTCCTCACCCGCGGCGGTGTGTTCACCAACGATATGATCGATGCCTACATCGCGCTGAAGATGGAGGAAGTCACCAAGTTCCGCATGACCACGCATCCGGTCGAGTTCGCGATGTACTACTCGCTGTAAGTCCCGCACGTATCGCAAAAGGAGGGGCGGCTTCGGTCGCCCCTTTTGCGTTTCCTGGCAGGGCGGTCAAGATTGCCCGGTTTGGGCCGTTAACAAACGGGTACGTTACACTCGGTCCTATGCAAACTGCGCGTTTTTTCTTTCTGTTGTGCTTGATCCCGGCGGCGCCCGCACAGGCGGAAATCTACAAGTACGTCGATGAAAACGGCCAGGTGACGTTTACCGATGTCTACAAGAAGGGCGCCAAGCGCATTGATCTGCCGGGCGCCCCGGCGCCGCTGCCGGGCGGCGGCAAAGCGCCCCGGCGCGCTTCCTACCATCCCAGTCCGGCGGATTTTCCGCGCATCGACGCGGGCACGCAGAAACGCCGCGACGACATCCGCCGCCAGGTGTTGCAGGACGAAATTTCCGGCGAGCGCCGCAACGCCGACGAGGCACGCCGCCAGCTGGCGCTGGGTGAGCGCCTGCAACCGGGCGAGCGCGCGACCGACGCAACCTATCTCAATCGCGTGAACAAGCTGCGCGCCAGCGTGCAGCAGCACGAACAGAACATCGCCGCCATTCAGCGCGAGCTGGCCAATTTGAAGTAAGCCGGCGCAGGGGCCGCGGCTGTAAGCCGCTGAAGCGTCAACAACCACGCTCTGGCACAATCGGTGCTTCACTGTGCGTATGAGCATGATGTCTCCGACTGCCCCCGACTTTTCCGGTCTCGACTGCCTGTCCACCGGCGCGCTGGTGCTGGGTGCCGACGACAGGATCGCGTACGTCAACCCGGCTGCCGAGACCCTGCTTGGGGTGTCGGGTGCATTGCTGGCGGGCGATCATGTCGAGCGGGTGTTCGAGCGCAGCCCCGAGCTGCTGGCGGCGATCCGGACCGCGCGCAGCGAGCTGGAAACGGTCATTGAATACGAGCTCGATGTGGCGGCGAGCGGCCATCCGCCGATCCGTCTCGGCTGCAGCATTTCACCGCTGGATGCGCCGACGCATGCCGTATTGATCGAAATGCGCGCGGTCGATCCGCATCTGCGCATCGCCCGGCTGGAGCAGACGCGCCTGCAACAGGAGGCCAACCGCGAATTGCTGCGCAACCTGGCGCACGAGATCAAAAATCCGCTCGGCGGTATACGCGGCGCGGCGCAATTGCTGGAACGCGAACTGCCGCGCGAGTCCCTGCGCGAATACACGCAGGTCATCATCAAGGAGTCCGACCGTTTGCAATCGCTGACGGAGCGTTTGCTGACGCCGCACCGAACGCCCCGTTTTGGCGCAGTGAATATCCACGAGGTGCTGGAACGGGTGCGCAGCCTGATCCTGGCTGAAACGCCGAGCGTGACCGTGCGGCGCGACTACGACACCAGCCTGCCGGAAATCCGCGCGGACGCCGAACAGCTGATCCAGGCCACGCTCAATATCGCACGCAACGCCGTGCAGGCAATGCATGGTAACGGGCATGGGCACGGTAACGGGCTGGGCGAGATCGTTTTCAAGACCCGGGTGGCGCGCCAGATTACGCTGGAAAGCCGGCGTTACCGCCTGGGCCTGCGCGTCGAGATCATCGACAATGGCCCCGGCGTGCCGGAGGATATCCGCGAGCAGATTTTCTATCCGCTGGTGTCGGGACGCGAAGGCGGCAGCGGCCTGGGGCTGGCGGTCGCGCAGACGCTGGTCGTGCAGAACCACGGCACCATCGACTGCGAAAGCCGCCCCGGACATACCGTGTTTGCGATTTTTCTACCCTTTCCTGCCTGAAAATCATGCCGAAGCGAACCTGTGTCTGGATCATCGACGACGACCGCTCCATCCGCTGGGTACTGGAAAAAGCCCTGCTGCGCGAGGACATTCCGTGCATGACCTTCGGTTCGGCCAGCGATGCGCTGCGCGAGCTGGAGCGCAGCCAGCCCGACGCGGTATTGTCGGATATCCGCATGCCGGGAGTGTCCGGCCTGGAATTGCTGCAGGCGCTGAGAGAGCGGCTGCCCAAGGTGCCGGTCATCGTCATGACCGCGTATTCCGATCTCGACAGCGCGGTGGCGGCCTTTCAGGGCGGCGCGTTCGAATACCTGCCGAAACCCTTCGACGTCGATCAGGCGCTCGACCTGGTGCGCCGCGCGCTGGCGGAAAACGCCAGCCGCGACGTGCCCGCCGGCAGCGATGCGCCGGCGCCGGAAATCCTCGGCCAGGCCCCCGCAATGCAGGAGGTGTTCCGCGCCATCGGGCGGCTGGCGCAGTCGCACGCCACCGTGTTGATCACCGGCGAATCCGGCAGCGGCAAGGAGTTGGTGGCGCGCGCCTTGCACCGCCACAGCCCGCGTGCCGGCGGGCCGTTCATCGCGCTGAACACCGCTGCCATTCCCCGAGACCTGCTGGAGTCGGAGCTGTTCGGCCACGAGCGCGGCGCCTTCACCGGGGCGGCGGCGCAGCGGCGCGGCCGCTTCGAACAGGCCGACGGCGGCACGCTGTTCCTCGACGAGATCGGCGACATGCCGGCCGAACTGCAGACCCGCCTGCTGCGCGTGCTGGCCGACGGCCAGTTCTACCGGGTCGGCGGGCATTCCCCGATCAAGGTCAATGTGCGGGTCATCGCCGCCACCCACCAGGATCTGGAAGTGCGGGTGCGCGATGGCCTGTTCCGCGAGGATCTGTTCCATCGCCTCAACGTGATCCGGCTGCGTCTGCCGCCGCTGCGCGAACGGCGCGAGGACATCCCGCTGCTGGTGCGGCATTTCATGCAGAAGAGCGCGCGCGAACTCGGGGTGGAGGTCAAGGGGGTGTCGGACGCCGCGCTCAAGATCCTGGTCAGTCTGCCGTGGAGCGGCAACGTGCGCCAGCTCGAAAACGTCAGCCATTACCTGACCGTGATGGCGCCCGGCCAAGTGGTCGAAGCGGGCGACCTGCCGGCCGATCTGATGCAGGGCGTGGCCGTGCCGGCCGGCGGCGACTGGCTGCAGCGGCTGGCCGCCGAGGCGGGCGCACGGCTGGCGCGCGGCGAAGCGGCGATTCTCGATGAGCTCACCCAGGCCTACGAAAAAACGCTGATCGAAGTGGCGCTGCGCCATACCGGCGGGCGCCGCATCGAAGCCGCGCATCTGCTCGGCTGGGGGCGCAATACCCTGACGCGGAAGATCCACGAACTGGGGATGGATAACGCAGCCGGGGCGGACGAGGCCGGATGATTCGCCGGGTGCATGAAGCGGCAACAAAAAAGCCGACTCGCGTCGGCTTTTTACGTGACGCCGGATGGCGCGTCAGGCAGCCTGCGCTTCTTCCAGCAACTTCTGGATTTCACCTTTCTGGTACATCTCGATCATGATGTCGGAGCCGCCGATCAGCTCGCCCTTGACGTAGAGCTGCGGGAAGGTCGGCCAGTTCGCGTAGTACTTCAGGTTTTCGAAAATTTCCGGATCGGCCAGCACGTTCACCGCCAGAAAATCCTTCAGGCCGCAGGCCTGCAGCACTTGCGCCGCACGCGACGAAAAGCCGCATTGCGGAAACTGCGGCGTGCCTTTCATGTACAGCACGACGGTATTGTTGGTGACTTGGTCACGAATGCGATCGAGGGGGGTCATGGCGGGCTCCTGGATAATACTTGACTGGAATGCTCGGGAATTATACGCGCGGCGAGGCCGGCGTCAAGCCGGTTTGGGCGCGCGCTGATAGGGGCTGATCAATGCCTTGTGGAACAGGTGCGGGATCAGCAGGCGCGGGGGCATGCGCAGCCAGTGGGCGCGGATGAAGGCGGCCAGGCGCGCGGCCGGCGTGAAAGCATCCGCGCAACTGGCGTGCGCGGGCGCCAGCGCACGCTTGAAAATGCCGTCCATCAGGGCGAGAGTGGCGCGATTGGGGGCGGCGCCATCCAGCGTGGCCATCATGTCGGCGGGGATGGGGGTGTCGAGAAAATAGCGCAGATAACGCAGCGCGTAGAACAAGGGGCGGCTCAACTGCAGCTCGCCGGCGCGTGCGGCCAGGCGCGGCCAGAACTCGCGGTCCACGGCGGCGTCGCGCAGCAGCAGATCGAGGTCGGTCAGGTCGCGCAGGCCGTGCGGCAGCTCGCCGTCGTGGAACAGATGGGCGGCGGAATGCAGAATGCGGTCTTCCGCTGCCAGCACATGGATGCCGGGCAGGCCTTCCACCGCGACGGCGCGGCTGCGCAGCTTGGCGGAGTCGGGATGGTAGCGCGCGGTGTCGGGAAGGATGGCGTGGTGCACGTCGATCACGGTGGCGCGCTGGATATGCTGCATCGGGGGAATCTCGTGCATCCAGCGGCGGTAATAGCGCTTGTCGTATTCCGACAGTCCGCTGGCGTGCCAGCCGGCCAGCATGAGCGAGGACTCGGCCTGCGGCAGATATTCGCGCGGCACCAGGATGTCGATGTCGTTGAACAGCCGCCCTTCGGCGGCGGGCAGCTCGGCGGCGACGTAGGCCGCGCCCTTGAGCACGACCAGCGGGCCGTCGAGGTCGGCCAGCGCGGCGCGGATCTGCTGCAGTTCCCAGCGCACGGCTGTGCGCTGCTTGTCGGCCAGCGTTCTGGCGGCATCGAAATGCCAGCGCGCCACGCCCGGTATCGTGGCCGTCAGGCCGTGCTGATGAAAGCGGTGCGCCAGGCGTGCCAGCAGCCCGGCTGCGCGGGCCTGCCGCACCAGGGTATCCCATTCGCTGCTGGAAAAACGGCTGATGGAATCGGGCGAGCGCAGGGTGCAGGCGAGCAAATCGCGGGAAGTGGATTTCATGCGGTTCAGGAGGTGCGGCGCTCGGCCAGGCGATCGAATGCGGCGACGGCCTCGCGCAATTCTCCGTAGCGGAAATCGTAGCACGCCGTCTGGTCGATCAAGGCGGTGCCGACACGAAAGCCGTCGGCGCCCAAATGACTGTAATTGAATGCGTTTTGCGCCAGAAACATGAAGGTCTGGGCTTGCGAGCGCGGGCTGAGGGTGGCGGGCGCACCGGCCTGCCACTTGGGGAAAATCACCCAGCCGGGGCGTGCCGCTTCGTGCTGGCGCAGCACACTGTCGCGCGGCGGCCGCATGTGCGCCACCGTGCCTTTGACGGTGTCGTGCGAGGCACGGTTGATATAGGTTTCCGGATCGAACTGGCGAATGACTTCTATCGACTGGTTTTTCAGGCTGACCGGACGCGGCAGCGGCTGGATCAGGCCGGTTTTGCGGTTGATCAGGGTGAGTTCGTCGGACAGCAGGCGCCAGCCTGACAGCACCAGGCCGGCGGTCAGGGTGCTTTTTCCGGAGCCCGGCGGGGCGGGCAGAATCGCCGCCAGGCCGTTCTTTTCGACGACGGCGGCGTGGATGACGAGGTAGTGATGCGCCTGCGTCGACACGCACCAGTTGAGGCCCCATTCCAGCATCGGAAAAGCCTGGTCACGCGGCAGCGGCTTGAAAGGGCGCATGCCGTCGAACGAAAAATCGACCTGGGGGCGCAGCCAGCGGCGCAGACTGGCGGGCGGATTGACCGACACGTGAAAATCGGCAAAGGCCTCGTGCACGCTGCGCACCTCGAACTGGCCGTAGAGTTCAGCCAAGCCTTCCGCCACGTGCGGGACGCGCGACTGCAGCTTGAGCGAAAACGGCCCGGTGCGCAGCCATACGCCGGCTCCGGCCAGTTGCCGGCGCAACTCGGCGGGGGGCAGTTGCAGCAGCTTCATGCAGGCTTCAGCAGGCCAATTGTGCGCAGGCTGGCGAGCGTGTCTTCAATCGATTCCTGGAATTGCGGTGTGTTCGCCACCTCGAGGCGTGCCGCCAAGGCCGCGGCGAGGTCGACCGAGGTATAGCCGGGATGATCGTGACAGAGCTGATACAACGCCAGTGTCAGGGGCTTCAGGTAATGGGTGTCGCCCGACGCCGTATCGTAGACGACCGCTTCGTCTCCCCAGCTTTTCAGCAGACGCGACGCGAGAGGCGTGGCGGGCGCCATCGCATCAGTTCAGCGGACAGCCGCGCTCGTTCAGCATGGCGAGCGAATCCTTGAGTTCGGCGGCGCGGTGCAGGTTGTTGCGGAAGAGCTCGGTCAATTCGCCCGGGGTGTAGCCGAAGTTGACGTCCGGATGCGCGGAATTGAGCAAGGCGGCGACCGCATGGAAGCCGAGGTTGACGGAAATGGGGTCGCAGCCCATGTTGCCGATGGCGTACCCGTTGGGCTTGGCGTTGCAATTCGGCTGCACCGTGTCCGGCGTGCAGTTGCCGCTGCCCTGCAGGCCCAGCACCTGGAGCAGGGTGTAAGGCTGGTTGTTTTTCGGGTTGATGTATTGCGTGACGCCGAAAACCGTATTGAACGAATCGTTCGGGCTGTAGCCGGTCGCGGCCCAGGAATCCAGGTGCTGGCATTTGCTCCAGTAACCCGGGGTGCAGCCGGCGCAGGGCGGGCCTTTGGGCGCGGACAGGTTGCCGGAAGCCATGCCCGAGATGCTGCACTGGCTGGCCCATACCGGGCGGCTGGCCAGCGTGAACACCGCCGACACGCCCAGCGCGGCGCCGGTGAGCTTGCGGCGGGACTGATCGATCGCGTCGTTCTGGGGCGCCTCGGGCGGAGTGTCGTGGGTTTCGGGTGTGCGGTCAGACATGGCAAGCCTCGATCATTGTTTGGATTCGTTCCGCAAATTAGAGCAAGAATCGCACCAATATTACATCGGACGGCCTGAAACGCCCACCGCATGCAGGCCGCCGCCATGTTGCGCGTTGCCGGACGGCACGGCCATGTAAATTATTCCGACAGATGGCCGCCGCTGACGCGGCGAACCCCCGACAGGTCCGTCCAGCTCCGGGGAGAGTGGAAGCCGCTGGCCCGCAGCAAGGCCTGCACGGCGTCCGCCTGATCGTAGCCGTGTTCCAGCAGCAGCGCGCCGCCGGGCTTGAGGTGGGCGCAGGCGGTTGCGGTCAGCCGGCGCAGGTCGTCCAGGCCATCGCGGCCGGCGGCCAGTGCGGTGAGCGGTTCGAAGCGGATGTCGCCGCGGTTCAGATGCGGGTCGCCGGCGGCGATATAGGGCGGGTTGCCGACGATGAGGTCGAAATGCCGCCCGCCGAGCGCGGCGAACCAGTCGCTGCTCAGAAACTCGACCTCTGCGTCGAGGCGGGCGGCATTGCGCCGAGCGACGGCCAGCGCGGCCGGGGAACGATCAAGCGCAGTCACCTGCGCAAGCGGGCGCTCCAGCGCCAGGGTAATGGCAATGCAGCCGCTGCCGGTGCCGAGGTCAAGCACCTCCACGGCTTGGCCGGGCGGCATGTGCGCCAGCGCCAGTTCGACCAGCAACTCGGTATCGGGGCGCGGGATCAGGACTGCCGGCGAAACCTCGAACGGACGGCCATAGAATTCGCGGGCGCCGACCAGATAGGCGATGGGTTCGCCTGCCAGCCTGCGGGTCAGCAGGGCGTCGGCCGCTGCGATTTGCGCGTCGGTCGGCGTGTCGCGGTCGTGCGCGATCAGCCAGGCCGGGGTAACCCCCCAGGCAAACGCCGCCAGCACGCGCGCCTCCAGCCGCGCCTCGCGCTTCTCCAATCCCTGCGCTGCGGCAATCCGGGCGGTGGCCGCGTCGAGCCAGGCCGTGACGCTCATCGCTCAGCTTTCGCCGGAGAGCGTCGCCAGCAGTTCGGCCTGATGCTCGGCTGCCAGCGCATCGAGCAGTTCGGCGAGATCGCCGTCCATCATCGCGTCGATCTTGTACAGCGTGAGATTGATGCGGTGGTCGGTGATGCGCCCCTGCGGGAAGTTGTAGGTGCGGATGCGGTCGGAACGGTCGCCGCTGCCGATCAGGCTCTTGCGGGCGCTGGCCTCGGCCGACTGCTGCTGTTGCAGCTGGCGGTCCTTCAGGCGCGCCGCCAGCACGCTCATCGCCTGCGCGCGGTTGCGGTGCTGCGAGCGGTCGTCCTGGCATTCGACCACCAGGCCCGTGGGCAGGTGAGTGATGCGCACTGCCGAGTCGGTCTTGTTGATATGCTGGCCGCCGGCACCCGAGGCGCGAAACGTGTCGATGCGCAGATCGGCCGGGTTGATGTCGATTTCGCCGACTTCGTCGGCTTCCGGCATCACCGCCACGGTGCAGGCCGAGGTGTGGATGCGGCCCTGCGATTCGGTTTCCGGCACGCGCTGCACGCGG
>NZ_MKUG01000080.1 GCF_001897685.1 Thiobacillus sp. 65-1402 | reverse complement strand
GGCGCGGCTGCATCCCCTCGAAGGCCTGGCGCGCCGCGGCGGACAACATCCGCAACCGTGCGCACGACGCCGAGATGGGCGTCGACGGAACCAACACGCCGAAGCTCAACTGGGAACAGGTCGAGAAGCACCGCCGCTGGGTGCAGACCAGCCGCGGCGAAATGGCGCTGAAGGCCGACCGCGGCATGAAGATCGACGTGCGCGAAGGCTACGGCGAATTCGTCGACGCCCACACGCTGAAGATCACCCCGGTCGAAGGCGAGCCCTACACCGTCAGCTTCGGCGCCGCGGTGATTGCAACCGGCGCCCCCGCCTTCGTGCCGCCGATTCCCGGCGCGCGCGAGAACCTGGCGAGCGGCGGCGTCGTCACCTCCGACACCATCTGGAACCTCGCCGCACCGCCGAAGAAACTCGGCATCGTCGGCGGCGGCGTGATCGGCGTCGAAATGGCGCAGATCTTCCGCGACTTCGGCACCGAAGTGCTGATGCTGGAGCGCCACGAGCGCATCCTCGCCGAAATCGAGGACGAGATCGGCAAGACCCTGATCGCCGCGCTGGAGAAGGAAATCACCGTGGTCACCGGCGCCGCCATCAACGAAGTCTCCGGCACGCCCGGCGCGATGAAGCTGCGCTACGCCAACAAGGACGGCGTCGAGTCGGTGTTCGATTGCGACATCGTGCTGATGGCCACCGGCAAGCGCCCCGACACCGGCAAGCTGAATCTGGACAAGGTCGGCGTCGAACTCGACGGCGCGGCGATCAAGGTCAACGCCCGCTGCCAGACCAGCGCGCCGCACATCTACGCGGTGGGCGACGTCATCGGCGGCTACATGCTCGCCCACACCGCCGCGACGCAAGGCCGCGTCGCTGCCGACAACCTGCTCGGCCACGCCAGCGTCTACGACCAGGACAAGGACTGCGGCGTCACCTTCTCGCGCCCGCAGGCCGGCTTCGTCGGCCTCTCGGTGGCGCAGGCCAAGGCCAAGGGCATCGACGCGGTGGAAGCCAAGATGCCGATGAGCATCGACGCCAAGGCGATGATCACCGGCGAGACCGAGGGCATGATCAAGCTGGTGGCCGACAAGGCCAGCGGCCGCATCATCGGCGTGCACTTCCTCGCCGACCACACCGACACCCTGATCGGCACCGGCGTGATGATGGTCGCCGGCGAGATGACGCTGACCCAGGTCGCCCGCGCGATCTTCCCGCACCCGACCCAGACCGAGCTGTTCGGCGAACTGGCGCGGCGGTTGTTGAACCGGCTGCGACGGACGGCGAAGAAGTAAGCGTCCGGAAGAGCCAGCGACGGGGGCCGCATTCGCGGCCCCCGTCGTTTTTGCCATGCGCTGGGCTGTCCCCACGGGTTGAGCAACGCCTCGACTTGGCACTCGCGCAGCCCTAAAATGAGGAGTCTGTCGAAAGAACCGTCATAGCCGCAGCCATGAAAGGCTTTCATTCTTTCAGCCAAGTGTGGTGAAGATGACTAAGCCTTTCATTTCCCTGTGTCCCGAGATCACTCGGGCAGACGCGCTCAAGCTCATGGACTGGTTGGAAGACGAGTGCGTCACCCGCTACCTGAGCGATTCGCGCCATGTCTCCCGGTTCATCGAACAGGTTATCGGACGGGTCCAATTGCCTATCCTGAGCCATCTGTTCAACCAGGGCGGCCGGTTCTTCATGGCCTACGACCGGCATGACGTGCCTGTGGGGTTTGTGCGTCTCGTCAAGGCAGGCCCGGACTGCGAAATGGTCCTGGTCATCGGCAACCGCGACAACTGGGGGCGCAAGCTCGGGGCCAGCACCATCCGCGAAGGCATGAAGCTCGCGTTCTTCGAAATGCGGGCCGACAAGCTCATCGCCAAGATCCACGTGGAAAACGCACGTTCGCTGAAGGCTTTCGAGCGCTGCGGCTTCCTGCTGGAACGCCAGACGCCTACCCTGAAGTCCTTCGCCATGACCTCCGAGCATTATCTCCGGCTCTTGCGCGAAAGCTCTGCGGATCGTGCCAGCGGCATCCACATCACCGAAATCGACAAGGCACGGCTCACGAGCCTGCTCGCGTTCGAGCATCCCTCGGCCGTTTTCGAACTCGAGCACGAGATCGAGCGAGCCATCGTCGTCGATTCGTGCCAAGTGGCGCAGGATGTCGTCACGATGAACTCCAGGGCCTTGGTGCAGTTGGACGACGAGGAAGTGGAAGTGGCGCTGGTCTACCCAGAGGAAGCGGATGACAGTGCCGGGAAGCTGTCGGTTTGCTCCGACATTGGTACCGCGATACTGGGCTCCAAGGAGGACGATGCCTTCGACTGGCGCATCACGAACCGGACCCGCCATATTCGGATTGAGAAAGTGCTCTATCAGCCGGAGGCCGCAGGCGATTTCCACCTCTAGGTTCGCACGCTGCGCCACAGTTGCCGATCGCGGACGAACGCTCGGGCCGGCTGCGAGTCGGCGGTCAAGGCGACTTCGCCGGACGCATAGATAGAGCCGTCATTAAGCGCAGAAAGGTGATGGCGCCTCTTGGCCGGAACCAGACCAAGACCCGACGCCGAAAATAAAAAAGGCGACCGCTCGTCCGAGGGTCGCCTTTCTTGTTCGCGTTCGGGCCGTCAGCCGAACAGCCCCCTGAAGAACAGGCGGATGCCGTCCCACATGCGGCGGAAGAAGCCGCCCTCCTCGACCGCTTCGAGCGCAACCAGCGGCGCCTGCATGACGACCTTGCCGTCGCCGCCCACCAGTTCGACGCGGCCCAGCGACGCACCGGCAGCGACGGGCGCGACGATGTCGCCTTCCTTCAGCACGATGCGCGTCTGGTATTCGCCGCTGGCGCGCTTGGGCAGCGCGGCGGAGAAATCGGCGGCCACTCCAGCCTTGAGCGTGCGCGCGGCGCCTTTCCAGACGGCTGCGGTCTGTATCGTTGCGCCCTTCTTGAAGAAGGTCTTGCTGTCGAAGAAGTTGAAGCCGTAGGCGAGCAGCTTGGCGGTTTCGGTCGCCCGCGCGGCTTCGCTGTCGGTTCCGAACACCGCCGCGATCAGGCGCTGGCCGTCGCGCTTGCTCGACGCCACCAGGCAGTAGCCGGCTTCCTCGGTGTGGCCGGTCTTGAGGCCGTCGACGGTGGGGTCGCGCCACAGCAGCAGATTGCGGTTCGGCTGCTTGATGCCGTTCCAGACGAACTCCTTTTCCTTATATAGCGAATAGTGCTCGGGATCCTCGATCACGATGGCCCGCGCCAGCTTGGCCATGTCGAGCGCGCTCGAATAATGGCCTTCGGCCGGCCAGCCGGTGGCGTTGACGAAATGGCTGTCGGCAAGGCCCAGTCGTTTCGCTTCCTGGTTCATCAGCGCGGCGAAGGTGTCCTCGCCGCCCGCGAGATGCTCGGCCAGCGCGATGCTGGCGTCGTTGCCCGATTGCACGATGATGCCGCGCAGGAGATCGCTCACCGCAACCTGATCGCCGACCTTGACGAACATTTTCGAGCCGCCCATGCGCCAGGCATTTTCGCTGATGGTGACGAGGTCGCCCGCCTTGATGCGGCCGCGCTGAAGTTCCAGCGCCGCGACGTGCGAAGTCATCAGCTTGGTCAGGCTGGCGGGGGGCAGGCGCTGACTGCCCTCGTGGTCGACCAGCACGTTGCCGCTGGCGGCGTCCATCAGCACCCAGGATTTGGCCGCCAGTTGCGGGGGCGGCGGGACGACGGCGGTGGCGCTCCACGCGGCCGGCGCGAGCAGAAAACCAAAGAGCAATACGAGTCGTTGCAGGAAATACGGGGGGGTCATGGGCTTATCGATGAGTAGAAACAGAAAGGGCATTGGAACGGGCGGGCGCGCGCAAACGCGCACGCGTTCAGGATAACATCCTACGCTGCCCGGCGGCAGTCCGGCGGCAACGGCCTGTTAAAATCGCGTCATGTCGACGGCCGTACCGCGCCCGCATGGCCGCCCCCGAAACCCGCGTCCCCTTCCGCCACACCCGGCTGCCTGAACCATGCTCTATACGCTGATCCGCCCCGCCCTGTTCTCGCTCGACCCCGAGGATGCCCACCGCTTCACCCTCGCCGGCCTCGATCTCGCACACCGGGCCGGCCTGCTGGGCCTGCTGCCGCGCGCAACCGGCAAGCCGGTGCACGCGATGGGCATCGACTTCCCCAACGCGGTCGGCCTCGCCGCCGGCCTCGACAAGGACGGCGCGCACATCAATGCGCTGGCCGCGCTGGGCTTCGGCTTCATTGAAATCGGCACGGTGACGCCGCGCCCGCAGCCCGGCAATCCGCAGCCGCGCATGTTCCGCCTGCCGGTGGCCGACGCCATCATCAACCGCATGGGCTTCAACAACCTTGGCGTCGACAACCTGGTGCGGAACGTCGCGGCCAGCGGCTTCACCGGCGTGCTCGGCATCAACATCGGCAAGAACAAGGACACCCCCAACGAGCATGCGGTCGACGACTACCTCGCCTGCCTCGACAAGGTCTACGCGCACGCGACTTACGTGACGGTGAACATCTCCTCGCCCAACACGCAGAACCTGCGCGAACTGCAGAAGGACGAGGCGCTCGACGCGCTGCTCTCGGCGATCAAGCTGAGGCAGTCCGAACTGGCGCAGCGGCACGGCAAATACGTGCCGGTCGCGCTGAAGATCGCGCCCGACCTCGACGACGCGCAGATCGCCGCCATCGCCGCGCTGCTGATGATGCACCGCATCGACGCGGTGATCGCCACCAACACCACCATCGCCCGCGACGCGGTGGCCGGCCTGCCCAACGCCGACGAGGCCGGCGGGCTGTCGGGCAGGCCGGTGCGCGCGGCGTCGACCCGGGTGATCCGCGAACTGGCGCGCCACCTGAAGAACGAGGTGCCGATCGTCGGCGTCGGCGGCATCCTGTCGGGCGACGACGCGCAGGAAAAAATCGCCGCCGGCGCCTCGCTGGTGCAGCTCTACTCCGGTCTGATCTACCGCGGCCCGGGACTGGTGCGCGAGTGCGTGCAGCGCCTCGCCTGACGGAAATGAAGCGAGTGCGCGGACTCACCCTTGGCCTGCTGATGCTGGCCGCCGCCGCGCACGCCGCGCCGCCCGGGCACGCCGTCGTCACCCGCTTTGCCCAGCCGGGACTCGCGGCCGGGCAACTGGGCGTGATCGTCAACGACGACGATCCCGACAGCGTGGCGATTGCCGCGTATTACCTCGAAAAGCGCGGCATCCCCGCCGCCAACCTGATCCACGTGCGCTTCAAGCCCGGGCGCAGCACGCTTTCCCGCGAGGAATTCGCCGCGCTCAAGCGCCGGGTCGACCGCGCCGCGCCCGGCAATATCCAGGCCTACGCCCTGACCTGGGCGCAGCCGTACCGGGTCGACTGCATGTCGATCACCTCCGCCTTCGCCTTCGGCTTCGATCCCGCCTGGTGCGCCAGCGGCTGCAAGCCGACGCAGCCCAGCCCGTATTTCAACAGCAGCGCGGCACGCCCCTTCGACGCCTACACGATGCGTCCGGCCATGAGCCTGGCCGCCGCCAGCGTGGCCGAGGCGAAACAACTCATCGATCGCGGCGTCGCCGCCGACGGCAGCAACCCGGCGGGCACCGCCTATCTGGTCAGCACCGGCGACCGCGCGCGCAACGTGCGCGGGGCCGGCTACGCGGCGCTGCGCACCCAGATGCAGCGCATCCTGCCCACCGAAATCGTCGCGGCCGACGCCCTCGAAAACAAGGCCGACGTGATGTTCTATTTCACCGGACTGACCCATGTGGCGTCGCTCGACAGCAACCGCTTCCTGCCCGGCGCCATCGCCGACCACCTCACCTCGGCCGGCGGCGAACTGTTCGGCGGCTCGCAGATGAGCAGCCTCGCCTGGCTTCAGGCCGGCGCCACCGGCAGCTACGGCGCCGTGGTCGAACCGTGCAATTTCCCCGCCAAGTTCCCGGTGCCCGGCATCGTCATGGCGCACTACCTGCAGGGCGAAACCCTGATCGAAGCCTACTGGAAAAGCGTGCAGATGCCGGGGCAGGGCCTCTTCATCGGCGAACCGCTGGCGCGCCCGTTCGCCGGCGTCGCCCACCATGCGCACGACGGCGGCCTGACCCTCTCGGCGCGCCTGCTCGCCCCCGGCGATTACGAGATGCAGGCCGCGCCGTCGATGATGGGGCCCTACCGCAGCGTCGGCCGCATCCGCATCGGCTGGGGCGCCAGCGAACTCAAGCTCAACCGGATCCCGCCGGCGTACTACCGCTTCGAGCGCCGCGCCGACCTCCGCCCGGCCCGCTAGCCGCTCGCCAGCGCAGGGCCGCTTTGGTTATGCTGCGCGGGTACCCATCCTGCGCGAGACCCGCCATGCACATCGGCATTCCCAAGGAAATCAAGAACCACGAATACCGCGTCGCCCTCACGCCCGACGGCGCGCACGAACTGGTCCAGGCGGGACACCGGGTCAGCGTCGAAACCGGCGCCGGCGCCACCGTGGGGTTTGACGACGCCGCCTATCGCGCCAGCGGCGCCGACGTCGTCGCCACCCCCGCCGAGGCCTGGGCCGCCGATCTGGTGGTCAAGGTGAAGGAACCGCAGCGGGACGAGCTGGCCGCCTTGCGTGCCGGACAACTGCTGTTCTGCTACCTGCACCTGGCCGCCGCGCCTGCGCTGGCGCATGAACTGATGGCGCGCGGGGTGACGGCGATCGCCTACGAAACCGTGACCCACCCGAGCGGCAGCCTGCCGCTGCTGCAGCCGATGTCCGACATTGCCGGGCGGCTGGCGCCGCAGATGGGCGCGCTCGGACTGCACACCTCCCACGGCGGCAACGGCAAGCTGATCAGCGGCATGCCCGGCGTACCGCCTGCGCATGTGCTCATCATCGGCGCCGGCGTCGTCGGCATGAGCGCCGCACGCACGGCCACCGGCCTCGGCGCGCAGGTCACCCTGCTCGACCGGCAGGCCGACAAGCTCGCCCACGCCGAAGCCCTGTTCGGCCCGCGGGTGGCAACGCGGTTTTCCTCGCCGCAAGCGATTGCCGACGGCCTCGCGCAGGCCGACATCGTCATCGGCGCGGTACAGATTTCCGGCCGTCACACGCCGCGCCTGATCAGCCGCGCGTTGCTGCAGCGGATGTCGCCGGGCTCGGTGCTGGTGGACGTGGCCATCGACCAGGGCGGCATCGCCGAAACCTCCCGTCCCACCACCCACAGCGCCCCGTTTTTCGTGGCCGAGGGCGTCGTCCACTACTGCGTCACCAACATGCCCGGCGCCGTCGCCCGCACCGCCACCGACGCGCTCACCCATGCCACCCTGCCCTATGTGCGGGCGCTGGCGGCCCAGGGCATGGCCGCACTGGACGCGGACGCCGGGCTGCAAGCGGGACTGCAGGTGCACGCAGGCAAGATCACCCACGCCGGGCTGGCGCAGGATCTGGGATTCGAGGCTTGACCGGCTTTCCGGCCCGGAGCCGGTAGCGCTCGATTCAACTGCACTTGCCTGCCGGGTTTGCATGCGTCGGCTGCCGGACCAGGCCCGGCGTCCGCTTGCCGCATGCGCCACATTGCACGACACTCATGCCATAAGAAAACGAGCAACACCGGATACGCAGAGAAAAAACAACACGCGCCACCGGAACCCTTGAGCAAACTCGACGAACTCTACCGCCTGCACCGCCTGCTTGACGGACGGCGAACCGGCATTCCGCGCGCCGACCTGATCGGCACGCACGGCTTCGCCCGCGCCACCCTCAGCCGCCTGATCGCCGACCTACGCAACAAACTCAATGCCCCGCTCATCCATGACAAGGAACGCGGCGGCTATCGCTACGACAGCGCCGACGGCCACCATCCCTTGCCCGGCCTGTGGTTCAGCCCTTCCGAACTGCTCGCCTTGGTCACGCTGAAACACCTGCTCGCCAACCTCGAACCCGGCCTGCTCGACGACCACCTGCAACCTTTGCAAACCCGCATCGACCAGCTCCTGGAAAGCAAGCGACTGGGCGCCGGCGAGGCCGCCCGGCGCATCCGCATCCTCGGCATGGCCGCCCGGCGCAAGAATCCGCGCCATTTCCAGGCCGTCGCCCACGCCGTCGTACAACGCAAGCGGCTGACCATCAACTACTACAACCGCGAGCGCGACCAGACCGACACGCGCGAAATCTCCCCGCAACGGCTCGCCCACTACCGCGACAACTGGTATCTCGACGCCTGGTGCCACGAGAAAAAAGGCCTGCGCAGCTTCGCCGTCGAATGCATCCGCCACGCCGAAGCCCTCGCCAAGCCGGCCAAAGCCGTTGCCGAATCCACGCTGAACCGCGAACTTTCCACCAGCTACGGCATCTTCGCCGGCACCCCGCGCGCCACGGCCGTGCTCCGCTTCACCGCAAAACGCGCCCGCTGGGTCGCCGATGAAATCTGGCACCCGCAACAGCAGAGCCAGTGGCTCGCCGACGGCCGTTACGAACTGCGCGTGCCGTATTCGGATGCGCGCGAACTTGTCATGGACATCCTCAAATATGGTGCGGATGTCGAGGTCGCCGCACCGGAAGAGCTGCAAGAAGCGGTCAAAGAACAGCTTGAATCGGCGGCGGGCCAGTATCGGCGCGGGGAAGCAACAGGCTCAGGTTTTGAGCCCGGGGACAAGTAGCATGTCCGGCATGGACACCCGCATTCCCATCGCGCACGCAGCCAAGGATGCCAATGGCAACTGGCGGGATCCCCACGACCTGGCCGAACATCTACACGAAGTCGGCGCGTTGGCAGCCGGTTTTGCGCAGCACTATGGGGCAGACTGGGCACGACTCGCCGGCCGCTGGCATGACCTTGGCAAATACCGCGTACGGTTCCAAAACTACATCCGGCTCGCCAGCGGATTCGAGGCCGACGCCCATATCAAAGGCGAGACAGGAAAAGCACCTCACTCGACTGCTGGCGCATTGCTCTCCTGCGACCATTTTGGCCCGGCTGGCCGCGTGCTGGCGTATTTGATCGCCGGGCACCATGCCGGGCTGGCGGACTGGTTTGGTGGCCTGGAAGTGCGACTCGGCAATGCGGACAGCCGTGCCGAGCTTTGCGAAGCGCTGGCGGAAAATCCGCCCACCGAACTACTGGACTCAGGTGACTTCAAGCCGGATTTGCAGGCCATACCCGGTGGCAAGGAAGGCTTCGCGCTCTGGGTACGTATGCTGTTCTCGGCACTGGTCGATGCCGATTTTCTCGACACCGAGCGCTACATGGACCCAGACAAGTTCGCACAGCGCAATGCTTGGCCAACACTCGAAGAACTCACACCACTGTTCGATGCCCACATGGCGGGCCTTACTGCCAAGGCCCAGCCTTCGCCAGTCAACACGCTGCGGGCGGAGATACTTGCCGAATGCCGCACCAAGGCCGCGCTCGCCCCGGGCCTGTTCTCGTTGACCGTCCCCACCGGCGGCGGCAAGACGTTGTCGGGCATGGCCTTCGCACTCGAACACGCCCGCGCGCACGGCAAACGCCGCGTCATCCACGTCATCCCCTACACCAGCATCATCGAGCAAACAGCCGACATCTTCCGTTCCATCTTCGGTGACGCAATCATCGAGCACCACAGCAACGCCGAATCCGAGCCAGGCCGCGAAAATTCCGCTTCCCGCCTGGCCTGCGAGAACTGGGATGCACCCATCGTCGTCACTACCAATGTGCAGTTCTTCGAATCGCTATTCGCCGCGCGCACCTCGCGTTGCCGCAAGCTGCACAATCTGGTCGACTCGGTGGTCATCCTCGACGAGGCACAACTGCTGCCACCAGAGTTCCTTCAACCCATCCTCGACGTGCTCAATTTGTTGACGCGCTACTACGGCGTGACTGTCGTTCTGTCCACAGCGACCCAGCCCGCCTTGAGCACACACGAATATTTCGACGCCCAACAAAATCTACGCGGCCTCGACAACGTACGCGAAATCATCAGCGATCCTGACGCACTCTACCGAGCGCTGGAGCGAGTACAGGTGCGCCTGCCGGCCGACTGGAACGCGCCTGCGGACTGGCCCCAACTATCGGCGGAACTGGCGGCGCATGATTCCGTTCTCGCCATCGTCAACACCCGCAAGGACGCCCGCTCACTGTGGGAACAGATGCCGAAAGGCACCTTGCATCTGTCCGCGCTGATGTGCGGCGCGCACCGTTCGCAAGTCATAGCCGATATCAAAGCCCGCTTGAGGAACAGCGTGCCGACGCGCGTGGTCAGCACCCAGTTGGTCGAAGCCGGGGTGGACGTGGATTTTCCCGTCGTGTACCGCGCGGTTGCGGGACTGGACTCGATTGCCCAAGCGGCGGGGCGCTGCAACCGTGAAGGCCGACTGGCTGAAAAAGGCGAAGTCGTCGTCTTCGTGCCGCCCAAACCCGCGCCCCCTGGCCTGCTGCGTAAAGGTGAGAACGCCTGCAAAAGTGTGCTGTACGGCATAACGGATCAGCCGCTCGCACGTGATCGGTTCGCCCGCTACTTCGAGCGTCTCTACCACGCCTGCGAACTCGATGCCCAAGACATCTGCGGCCTGCTGGAAGTCGAGGGCAGCACACTCGCCGTCAACTTCAAAAGCGCCGCCGAGAAATTCCGCCTGATCGCCGACGAAGACAGCATGCCCATTGTCGTGCGCTACCAAGGAGCGGATGGGCAGGACCACAGCGTCGACAAATGGCTTGCCACCCTGCGCAAGAGCGGCCCCGAACGCTGGCTCATGCGCAAGCTGCAACGCTACACCGTTAACCTGCACCGTAATCAGGCCATGCAATTGCTGAATCAAGGTGATATCGAGGAAATCATGCCGGGGTTGTTCGTACAGGTCAGTGACTGGCTTTACAACACGAGTTTTGGCTTGCTGGCCGACGGGCTACCGAATAGGGAGCAAAGCTTTATTGTTTGATCGCTTACCATAATTCTCGCCGTTATAGGGTCTAACACGTTTTAGACCCACAAGGCGTACCTAGCCTTTCATAGTTGTCGCACATGCAAAAGACGGGGCAACTAATGAACTCGACGAGTTATGTGGATTGGGTGGGAATACTTCGAGAACTGCGACTGTTTGCGATGCAACTGCCGGCCGACCGGTTTTACGCGCTATACAGTTTGCTGGCGATTGTGGTGATTGGTTACGCCGCACGTTGGTTCTGGCGACGTTCCCATTGATAAACGAAAGTGAGGTTGGGGTGAAAACCTACTGTCTGGAACTGTCCGGGGCTTACGCCTGCTTCACTCGCCCTGAAATGAAGGTCGAGCGGGTGAGCTACGACGTAATGACGCCGTCCGCCGCGCGCGCCTGCTTCGAGGCGATTCTCTGGAAGCCGGCGATTCGCTGGCATGTACGCAAGATCGAAGTCCTGAAACCCATCCGCTGGATCAACCTGCGGCGCAATGAGGTAGCCAGCGTGGTGTCTACACGCAATGTCGAGACGGCGATGAAAATGGGAAAGGGCGCTCTCGGTCTCTACATAGAGGAAGACCGTCAGCAGCGCGCCGGACTGTTTCTGCGCGACGTGGTCTACCGGGTGCATGCCGATCTGGAGTTTCTGGCCTCGCGCGATCCCGCGGCGAGCGCGACTAAGTACCACGAGATGTTCGAGCGGCGCGCTGCCAAAGGCCAATGCGTCAATCAGCCCTACCTTGGCTGCCGCGAATTCGCCGCCGCCTTCCGGCTGATAACCGATCCGACACAGGAGCCTGCACCGATTGCCGAGACGCGCGACCTGGGTTTCATGCTGCACGATCTGGATTTCTCCAAACCCGCCGACCCGCAGCCGCGATTCTTTCGTGCGAATCTGGAAGACGGCGTTGTACAAATCCCAACATGGGACAGCGAGGAGGTGCGGGGATGATTCTGCAAGCGCTAAATCGTTATTACGAACGTGTGGACAATCTGCCCCGCGAAGGTTGGATCCGCCGTGGTGTTGATTACGTCGTTGTATTGGACGAGCAAGGCGTCTGCGTCAACCTCGAAGCCGTTGGCGAACAAAAGAAAGGCAAGACCGTCCCGCGTGAAATGTTGGTGACCGCCATTGGAAAGCAGGCGATGAAGCACACCAATAGCGGCAAGGATTCCAATCTGCTTTGGGACAACGCCAGCTTTGTTTTCGGAACAGGCAACAAGGGCGAAATGAAGCTGGCCAGCTTCATTGCCACGCTTCAAGAATGGCTCGGCGATATCAACGATGCGGGCGCCAAAGCCGTCCGCCAGTTTGCTATCAATCTCCAAACCCAGCCTGGAGCCGCCGCCGCGCTCGTCGAGCGTTTTCAGGTCAAAGAGGATTTCGAGAAACGCGATCCGGTTCTCATTTTTCGTCTTGTATCGGACATGGAGGGCGTTCATCTGCGTCCTGCTATCCGCAGCACTTACGAAAGCACTTTGGCAACAGCGCACTCAGGTAGTGAACTGCGTGGCAATTGTCTGGTGACCGGTGAAATGGACGTGCCGCTAGCGCCGAATGAATCCGTTATCAAAGGCGTTTGGGGTGGGCAGCCTGCCGGCTGCAATATCGTTTCCTTCAACGCGCGCGCATTCGAGTCCTACGGAAAACGCGAACGCAACGGCGAGAACGCGCCGGTCAGCCTGCGTGCTTCCTTCGCCTACACAACAGCACTCAATCATCTGCTGGCGTCGAAGCAGCGCATTCAGGTCGGCGATACCTCCACGGTTTTCTGGGCCGAGGAGTCGCACGAGCTGGAAAGTTCGATAGTCGATTTGTTCGGCGAGCCGCCCAAGGACAACCCGGACAGGAATACCGATGCGGTAAAGGCACTTTACGCTGCTGTCGAGTCAGGCAAATTCAGCGTCGGCGGGCCGGATACGCGCTTTCATGTACTTGGCCTGGCCCCCAACGCCGCGCGCATCAGCATCCGCTTCTGGGAAACCGCCACCGCTGCCGAACTGGCACTTCGCATCAAACAGCACTTCGACGATCTGGCCGTCGTCCACGCTGACTACGAGCCAGAACACCTTTCTCTGTTCCGCCTGCTCACTGGGCTCGCCTTGCTGAACAAGGCCGACAACATCCCCCCCAATCTGGGTGGCGAGGTCATGCGCACCGTTCTCGAAGGCCTGCCTTACCCGATGGCCATGCTCAATCTGGCCGTGGCACGCTGCCGTGCCGAGCAAAAACCCACCTACGCCCGTGCTGCTGCCATCAAGGCCAGTCTCAACCGCTGGATTCGTTCCCGCAAAACTCAAGAAAAGGAGTTCCTGCCCATGCTTGACCTGTCCAACCTCAACCCGGCTTACCGACTGGGGCGGCTGTTCGCGGCGCTGGAAAAAATCCAGGAAGAAGCCAGCCCCGGACTCAACGCCACCATCCGCGACCGCTATTACGGGGCAGCGTCGAGCACCCCGGTTTCCGTCTTCACCACATTGCTGCGCCTGAAGAATCACCACATCGGCAAGCTGTCGCCCGGTCGCGCCACACAAATGGAAAGGCTGCTCGGCGAAATCCTCGGCGAAGTCGCCGACTTTCCGCGTCAACTCCCCTTGCAGGACCAAGGCCGTTTCGCACTCGGCTACTACCACCAGCGCCAAGCCTTCTTCACCAAATCCATGACCACTCCGGAGGAATCCAAATGAGCCTGACCAACCGCTACGACTTTGTGCTTCTGTTTGACGTGAAGGATGGCAATCCCAACGGCGACCCCGACGCTGGCAACCTGCCGCGTCTGGATGCCGAGACCGGCCACGGTCTGGTCACCGATGTGTCGCTCAAGCGCAAGGTGCGTAACTTCGTCGGGCTGGTCAAAGGCGAGCAGCCGCCCTATGAAATTTATGTAAAGGAAAAAGCCATCCTCAACAAGACTCACGAGCGCGCTTACGAAGGCATCGGTAAGGCGGACTTGCTGAAGGGAGATGACAAGAAGCGCAAGGGTGGCGACGCTGTGGGTGAGGCGCGCAACTGGATGTGCAAGAATTTCTTCGATGTGCGCACTTTCGGCGCGGTCATGTCTACCGGCGTCAACTGCGGCCAGGTGCGCGGGCCGGTTCAGTTAACCTTCGCGCGGTCGGTCGATCCCATCATTGCGCAAGAACACTCGATCACCCGCATGGCCGTGGCGACCGAAGCAGAGGCCGAAAAGCAGGACGGCGACAATCGCACCATGGGCCGCAAGCACACCATTCCTTATGGGCTTTACGTCGCGCACGGCTTCGTGTCCAGCTTCCTCGCCAAACAGACCGGCTTTTCCGAAGATGATCTGGAATTGCTATGGCAGGCGTTCGGCCAGATGTTCGAGCACGACCGTTCGGCCGCGCGCGGCGAAATGGCGACACGCGGGATGTATGTGTTCAAACACGATTCTGAACTGGGCAACGCGCCGGCGCATGCGCTGTTCGAGCGGATTCAGACACGTGTGAAAGATGGCGTAACCGTGCCGCGCAGCTTCACGGATTACGAGGTGACAGTGAACGATACCGACATGCCTGCTGGCGTGTCGCTAATGCGCAAAGCTTGAAAAACCTACCGCCGCCCCGCCCAATACCCCGGGCGGCGGCTGTGGTGGACAACCGCGACGATACGAACATGTTCGGGAAAGACCCGGTAGATCAACGAATAGGGGAATTTTTGCAGGGTGAACACGCGCGTTTTATGTCGGCCATTCACCCCAAGATCGGGAAATCGGGCAAGCAGCGTCAAGGCCTGCTCGAACTCGTCTGCGAAACCATCCGCTGCGGCGAATGCGAGTTCTTCGATATACCAGTCAACCGCCGCATCGAAGTCGCCTTGCGCCTCGTCGGAAAGGCTAATCCGCATTGGCAGCTTTGGCCTTGGCGGCGCTGATTCTGGCGCGGATTCTGGACATGGCTTCATCGGCGGGTATCCATTGCGTGCGTCCCGCTTCCATGTCGGCCACGCGCCGGACGATTTCCTCGTCCCAGGCCTGGGCGATGGCTTCGGGGGTGTCCTCCGGCGGGCCTTCCAGGCTGACGATCAGGCGGTGGATGAGTTCACCGCGCTCTTGCGGCGAAAGCTGCAAAGCCTGGTTTTCGACCTCTTTCAATTGCGCTGCCATGACTCGCTCCATGAATGACTACGTGTAAACATGTTAGCACTCGCGCCATGACCGAGGCAGACCCGATTCCCCTCTCCGCGCTCCAGCACTGGGCCTACTGTCCGCGTCAGTGTGGGCTGATTCACTTGGAGCAGGCGTTCGCCGACAACATCCACACTGCGCGCGGCCAGGCGGTGCACCATATGGTCGACACCCCCGGCTATGAGATCAAATCCGGCGTACGAGTGGAGCGCGCATTGCCGCTGTGGAGCGATCGGCTCGGCTTGATTGGTAAGGCCGATCTGGTCGAGTTTCACCCGGACGGCACCGTGTTTCCCGTGGAGTTCAAGCATGGCGCGAAGCGGCAAAAGCAGCACGACGACATCCAGCTCGCCGCCCAGGCCATGTGTCTGGAAGACATGCTCGGCCGGCCGGTTCCCAAGGGTGCAATCTTCCACGCCAGCAGCCACCGGCGGCGCGAGGTGGCGATCACACTGGAATTGCGGCAACGGGTTGTGGAAACAGCCGAGGCGATCCGCGCCATGCTCGCTTCCGGCAGGTTGCCACCCCCGGTCAACGACGCGCGCTGCAAGGAATGTTCGATGAAGGACATCTGCCAGCCCGAAGCCATCGCCGACCACACACGACAGCGGCAGCAGAAGCAGAAGCACGATCTGTTCAACCCGGGGGAATAAGTTGCATACCATCCAGAACACCCTTTACATCATGACACCCCAGGCCTACGCCCACCTGGAAAATGCCACCGTGCGCATCGATGTCGAACGCGAAAAAAAACTCCAGGTACCGCTCCATCATGTCGGCGGGCTGGTCTGCTTCGGTAACGTCATGGTCTCGCCCGCGCTCATGCACCGCCTGGCCGACGAAGGCAAATCGCTGGTGCTGCTGGATGACTCCGGCCGTTTCAAGGCACGGCTCGAAGGCCCAGTCTCCGGCAACGTCCTGCTGCGCCAGGCCCAGCACCGCGCGGCAGGCGACGCCGCCGCCACGCTCGAACTCGCCCGTGCCTGCGTGGCCGGCAAGCTGAAGAACAGCCGCAGTGTTTTGCAGCGCGGTGCACGCGAGGCAGAAGACGAATCCGAGGCAGCACGTCTCACCCGCACTGCCGACAATCTCGCAGCCTCGCTGCGCGCTACAGCCGTTGCAAACACACTGGATGAATTGCGCGGTGTGGAAGGCGAAGCCGCACGCGGCTATTTCGAAGCCTTGAATCTTGTTGTCAAACCCGCGTTTCGTACAAACTTCCAGCTCAACGGCCGCACCCGCCGCCCGCCGCTCGACCGTTTCAACGCACTGATCTCGTTTCTCTACGCCATGCTCATGAACGACTGCCGTTCGGCGCTCGAAGCCTGTGGCCTTGACCCGCAGCTCGGATTCTTGCATGCCGTTCGCCCCGGTCGTGCAGCCCTTGCACTGGATTTGCAGGAAGAATTCCGCGCCATCCTGTGCGACCGGCTGGCGCTCACCCTCATCAACCGGGGCCAGGTTGGCGAAAAGGATTTCGACCTGCGCGAGGGTGGCGCAGTCATGCTCAGCGACCGGGGCCGCCGTACCGTCGTGACCGCCTGGCAAGAGCGCAAGCAGGAAGAAATCATGCATCCGCTCACCGAATCCAAACTGCCGTTCGCCCTGCTACCCTTCATCCAGGCCCGTTTCATGGCACGCACCCTGCGCGGCGAAATGGAAAGCTACCTGCCCTACATGGCTAAATAACTCATGCTTGTCATCGTCACCTACGACGTATCCACTGAATCCTCTGCCGGACGCAAACGCCTGCGTCGCGTCGCCAAGGCTTGCGAGCGTATCGGCCAGCGTGTACAAAAATCCGTCTTTGAATGCACTGTCAACGAAATGCAATTCGAGCAACTCGAACGTGAGCTTCTTGCCGAAATTGACGTGAACCAAGACAACTTGCGCTTTTATCGCATCACCGAACCAGTCGAACTGCGCGTCAAGCAACATGGTTGCTTCCGCTCGGTGGATTTCGAAGGCCCCCTCGTCGTATGACGCGCGAACCTCAATCGATGGCCCAACCCCTGATATTTCGCGCACACGATAACTCCTTGTTCTTTAACAATCTGGAATCTGCCGATACTGCAACGGCGCCGAATCGCATTGCTTCGCGGAACGGGTTCGCGCAAACTGGCCTCGCTTCGCAAAGCAAACAACACGTTACTGCAACGGGGCATCGCCCGGCCTCACGGTCGGGCGTGGATTGAAACCACGCGGCGGCGGTCACGCAGGGCGGTGCGCCGCAGGGCATCGCCCGGCCTCACGGTCGGGCGTGGATTGAAACACGACGATCTCCGGCGCGAGCACCACGCCGCCAGGCATCGCCCGGCCTCACGGTCGGGCGTGGATTGAAACACGACGATCTCCGGCGCGAGCACCACGCCGCCAGGGCATCGCCCGGCCTCACGGTCGGGCGTGGATTGAAACGTGGTTTAAGCCTGACTCGCCGCCAAGCATGGCGCATCGCCCGGCCTCACGGTCGGGCGTGGATTGAAACCATGTGATGGTGATGTCGCCGCCGTTCGGCGTCACGCATCGCCCGGCCTCACGGTCGGGCGTGGATTGAAACTGACAGAGCCTGTGCAGCACGCCTGCGGCAAGCCCGCATCGCCCGGCCTCACGGTCGGGCGTGGATTGAAACATTCGGTGTGCTCCCAGGTACTGGATGGATCGGCCGCATCGCCCGGCCTCACGGTCGGGCGTGGATTGAAACTGGCTCGCCGGCGGCACCGCCGAGGCCAGCGCAGGCATCGCCCGGCCTCACGGTCGGGCGTGGATTGAAACGAGTCCGACGCCGTCACCACCGTAATTCCCGCCTGCATCGCCCGGCCTCACGGTCGGGCGTGGATTGAAACACCGGCCTGGGCAGCGTCATCTCGGACAGCCGCGCATCGCCCGGCCTCACGGTCGGGCGTGGATTGAAACACGGTGGCGGACGGGTTGGCCGCCGCTTCAACCGCATCGCCCGGCCTCACGGTCGGGCGTGGATTGAAACAATGATCTGTACGACAGCTGCCATGATGCTACTCGCATCGCCCGGCCTCACGGTCGGGCGTGGATTGAAACCTTGATCGTGGGGGAGGAGACCAGCATCAGCTTGGCATCGCCCGGCCTCACGGTCGGGCGTGGATTGAAACCGCTGTGGTGATCAAGAGAGTCCATTCAGCAAATTGCATCGCCCGGCCTCACGGTCGGGCGTGGATTGAAACATCAACTACATCGGCAAGCAGGTCGGCTGGTCGGCGCATCGCCCGGCCTCACGGTCGGGCGTGGATTGAAACCCACACCGGCTGCACGACTTCGCCGACGAACTCGTGCATCGCCCGGCCTCACGGTCGGGCGTGGATTGAAACTTCGCGCCGAGCCACTTGATCGCCAGATCGAGCCAGGCATCGCCCGGCCTCACGGTCGGGCGTGGATTGAAACCATTCCGCCAGCGCGACGGCAAAGCGGGTGCATTCGGCATCGCCCGGCCTCACGGTCGGGCGTGGATTGAAACCTGCGTATGACGACAAGGAGGATTACCAGACCCTGGCATCGCCCGGCCTCACGGTCGGGCGTGGATTGAAACAGCCCGCCGTTGCCGGCCGCCGCGGCGTTCTCGCGCATCGCCCGGCCTCACGGTCGGGCGTGGATTGAAACCGCAAGTGGGTCACCTCCGAAGTGCTGCCGTCGAGCATCGCCCGGCCTCACGGTCGGGCGTGGATTGAAACAGCTTCTGCAGCTTCCACTTGTCGCGCGCCTCCAGCGGCATCGCCCGGCCTCACGGTCGGGCGTGGATTGAAACGATCGATTGCAGCGGATGCACCACCGGGGCCAGCCGCATCGCCCGGCCTCACGGTCGGGCGTGGATTGAAACGAGGAAATCCAGACCGAGATCGTGCCGCCCGGCGGCATCGCCCGGCCTCACGGTCGGGCGTGGATTGAAACATCTTGAGCAACGGGATGCCAAAAACCAAGAATCGCATCGCCCGGCCTCACGGTCGGGCGTGGATTGAAACGTTTGCTGTTGGCGCACTCAGCCTGCAGATCGACGCATCGCCCGGCCTCACGGTCGGGCGTGGATTGAAACACGCGCAGGGTGACGGCCCCCGATGCCGAGGCCTCGCATCGCCCGGCCTCACGGTCGGGCGTGGATTGAAACACGAAGGACAAGGAAGCCGTGACCAAGGCGCGCGGCATCGCCCGGCCTCACGGTCGGGCGTGGATTGAAACACGAACAGCGCAGCAGAGGCCGCTGAAGGCGCCGCGCATCGCCCGGCCTCACGGTCGGGCGTGGATTGAAACACACTGCCGGTCGTGCTCGGCCTCACCGTGCGCAGCGCATCGCCCGGCCTCACGGTCGGGCGTGGATTGAAACGTTTTGCAAGGCGACCTCGAGCGCGACAACGCAGTGCATCGCCCGGCCTCACGGTCGGGCGTGGATTGAAACGCTACGCCGCCGTCTCCGGTCTGCAGGCCGATGGTGCATCGCCCGGCCTCACGGTCGGGCGTGGATTGAAACGCGTGATAGAGCGCGCGCGGCAGGACGATGTCGAGCATCGCCCGGCCTCACGGTCGGGCGTGGATTGAAACACACCGACATCGTCACCGCGCTGGCCGCCGTCGCGCATCGCCCGGCCTCACGGTCGGGCGTGGATTGAAACCAACACCATGCTGCTGTCGTGGCAGGCCGCTGCCGGGGGCATCGCCCGGCCTCACGGTCGGGCGTGGATTGAAACTCGCCGGTCTGGTGAACCGCCGCAAGCAGGAGAAGCATCGCCCGGCCTCACGGTCGGGCGTGGATTGAAACTAGACGTCGCTTCTGCCATAGCGGATGCTTGTATGCATCGCCCGGCCTCACGGTCGGGCGTGGATTGAAACATCCTTGCTGATATGCGCCATCGTCCGCTGCACCGGCATCGCCCGGCCTCACGGTCGGGCGTGGATTGAAACGACCTGGTGCGGCCTGAGGTTTCGGCCACCGGGCATCGCCCGGCCTCACGGTCGGGCGTGGATTGAAACAAGCTGCAATCTGCATTGCGAATGCCGTCTTGCCCATGGCATCGCCCGGCCTCACGGTCGGGCGTGGATTGAAACAAGTCGGGCAACGCGGTATCGCCCACGGTATCGGGCATCGCCCGGCCTCACGGTCGGGCGTGGATTGAAACGGGCGGAGCGGATGGCCAAGAGTGGATTGACTGCCGCATCGCCCGGCCTCACGGTCGGGCGTGGATTGAAACAAGCTGGCCGCGCAGACCTTCATCGACGGCATCAAGCATCGCCCGGCCTCACGGTCGGGCGTGGATTGAAACACCGCGACCGGCCTCACCAAGGGCGGGTTCAAATCGCATCGCCCGGCCTCACGGTCGGGCGTGGATTGAAACAAATGACGACCGTGACCAAGGAAATGATCGGCGCGCATCGCCCGGCCTCACGGTCGGGCGTGGATTGAAACTCAATACAGCATTGGGGCTGGGGCTCGGAGTAGGCGGCATCGCCCGGCCTCACGGTCGGGCGTGGATTGAAACCATGCCGTCGGTCGCCGCAAGATCGGCGGCGGCCGTGCATCGCCCGGCCTCACGGTCGGGCGTGGATTGAAACCTCCATTTAGTCCGCCGCATAACCCGGCGCTCAAGCATCGCCCGGCCTCACGGTCGGGCGTGGATTGAAACTCCACTTCCCGAATGATCCCCAGCAGGTGGGCGGCGCATCGCCCGGCCTCACGGTCGGGCGTGGATTGAAACGACCACGTCGTCGTGAGCGGGACCACCAGACCACCCGCATCGCCCGGCCTCACGGTCGGGCGTGGATTGAAACATTCTGGCCACGCTGGAGAGCAGGCGCACGCCGGCATCGCCCGGCCTCACGGTCGGGCGTGGATTGAAACCGGGGATGAGCTTATCAAGACCGCCACCATCACGCATCGCCCGGCCTCACGGTCGGGCGTGGATTGAAACGACCACCCCGACTTCGCGCAGCCGATCTACGTGGCATCGCCCGGCCTCACGGTCGGGCGTGGATTGAAACCGCGCCACTGGAAGCCAAGTGCTGCAGCTGTTCCGCATCGCCCGGCCTCACGGTCGGGCGTGGATTGAAACGCCAAGGGCGGTGTCGTGTCGTCGCCTACCTTCTTGCATCGCCCGGCCTCACGGTCGGGCGTGGATTGAAACCAGCAAAAGCTCAAGGCCCGCATCGACGCGGCTAGCATCGCCCGGCCTCACGGTCGGGCGTGGATTGAAACACATCCGCCGCGTCCGCCACCACCAGCGGCAACTGCATCGCCCGGCCTCACGGTCGGGCGTGGATTGAAACAACCCAACACCCCGCGCGAATGGCTCGAAGTCTGCGCATCGCCCGGCCTCACGGTCGGGCGTGGATTGAAACGTGCCGACGATACCGCTGATTTCGCTGGCGGTATCGCATCGCCCGGCCTCACGGTCGGGCGTGGATTGAAACATTGGCGAGGCGATATGCAAGGTCTCGAACACGACGCATCGCCCGGCCTCACGGTCGGGCGTGGATTGAAACATCAGGGGTGGATCGACGGGATACCTGACTGGCGGGCATCGCCCGGCCTCACGGTCGGGCGTGGATTGAAACATCGTGGGAAAAGCACGAATTCCTGCCGAGCATCCGCGCATCGCCCGGCCTCACGGTCGGGCGTGGATTGAAACATATCACCTCCAATCCCGGTGCCTCCGGCAGCCAGCGCATCGCCCGGCCTCACGGTCGGGCGTGGATTGAAACTCCACAATATCCGCAGACGAGCAGGCCCATGCCGGCATCGCCCGGCCTCACGGTCGGGCGTGGATTGAAACGGTCAACGATACGCCCACCGGCGACGTCTCCGCCGGCATCGCCCGGCCTCACGGTCGGGCGTGGATTGAAACAGCGACACGGCATGGTTCGGCCGCACGTTCATCGTGCATCGCCCGGCCTCACGGTCGGGCGTGGATTGAAACATCCCAGTTTGTGCCAGCACCTCCAGAATCTTTCGCATCGCCCGGCCTCACGGTCGGGCGTGGATTGAAACATCCGTACTCTGCTGGACGACATCGACGCCGCCGCGGCATCGCCCGGCCTCACGGTCGGGCGTGGATTGAAACGTAGCTGATCTTGACCGCCTTGCCGGTGTCGGCGGGCATCGCCCGGCCTCACGGTCGGGCGTGGATTGAAACAGGGTATGTTGCATAACTCGCACCGGCAACCGTAAGCATCGCCCGGCCTCACGGTCGGGCGTGGATTGAAACCCCGACTTCCAGACCCGCATGCGCGACGCCGTCGGGCGCATCGCCCGGCCTCACGGTCGGGCGTGGATTGAAACTTTCCACAGCTCGGGCATACGCCACCTCGCAGCCAGCATCGCCCGGCCTCACGGTCGGGCGTGGATTGAAACAACAAGCGCACCATCATCGAAGGCACGATCTACACGCATCGCCCGGCCTCACGGTCGGGCGTGGATTGAAACGCCGATCGCGCTGCGGGGAAGCCCCGGAATCCCGGCATCGCCCGGCCTCACGGTCGGGCGTGGATTGAAACAAGGCGGACGTGACACAAATCGAGGTCGAGGCCAAGCATCGCCCGGCCTCACGGTCGGGCGTGGATTGAAACGCCAACGGCATCGCCACCCTGGCGCTGGAAGAAGAGCATCGCCCGGCCTCACGGTCGGGCGTGGATTGAAACGACTGCACATAGCCGACGAGCTGCTCCATGTCTGGCATCGCCCGGCCGCACGGTCGGGCGCAGATCGAGACCTCGTAGCTACCAACTTGATTATTCGGGCCAGAAGCATCGCACGATCGAGTAATCAACCCAACGATATCGACGCATATCAATCGCGTGCTAACTGGGCTATACAAAATCCAGATCCGGCAACGAGCAGGGGCGGCATTTTCCCAAGCAAACAACACTTGGCCACATTGTTCGCACACGCCCGAACGTGCTTCCTTGACACATTCAATATTAAATGGATATATTTATCCACATATGCGCATATCATCGTATTCGCATGTGTTAATCCAGTTATCAATCACGGGAGACGTGTATGGAAGCGACAACCTACAACTATAAGGTCGTCCGCCAGTTCGCCATCATGACGGTGGTGTGGGGGATCGTCGGGATGCTGGTCGGGGTGACCCTGGCGACGCAGCTGATCTGGCCGGAATTAACCTATGGGATCGAATGGCTGTCGTATGGCCGTCTGCGTCCGCTGCACACCAACGCCGTCATCTTCGCCTTCGGCGGTTCGGGGCTGTTCGCGGTGTCGTACTACATCGTGCAGCGCACCTGCCAGGTAAGGCTGTGGGCCGAGAAGCTGGCGGCCTTCACCTTCTGGGGCTGGATGGCGGTGATCGTGCTGGCGGCCGTCACCCTGCCGCTGGGCTACACCAGCACCAAGGAATACGCCGAGCTGGAATGGCCGATCGATATCCTGATCACGCTGGTGTGGGTGGCCTATGCGCTGGTGTTCTTCGGCACCATCGCCAAGCGCAAGACCAAGCACATCTATGTGTCGAACTGGTTCTTCGGCGCCTACATCCTGACCATCGCGATCCTGCACATCGTCAACAACCTGGAACTGCCGGTGACGCTGACCAAGTCCTACTCACTGTATGCCGGCGTGCAGGATGCGATGGTGCAGTGGTGGTACGGCCATAACGCGGTGGGCTTCTTCCTCACCACGGCCTTCCTCGGCATGATGTATTACTTCATTCCCAAGCAGGCGGGCCGCCCGATCTATTCCTACCGCCTGTCGGTGGTCCACTTCTGGTCGCTCAACTTCATCTACATGTGGGCCGGCCCGCACCACCTGCAATACACCGCGCTGCCGGACTGGGCGCAGTCGCTCGGCATGGTGTTCTCGCTGATGCTGCTGGCGCCTTCCTGGGGCGGCATGATGAACGGCATCATGACGCTGTCGGGCGCATGGCACAAACTGCGCACCGACCCGATCCTGAAGTTCCTCGTCACCGCACTGTCGTTCTACGGCATGTCCACCTTCGAAGGTCCGATGATGGCGATCAAGACGGTGAACGCGCTGTCGCACTACACCGAATGGACCGTCGGCCACGTGCATTCCGGTGCGCTCGGCTGGGTGGCGATGATCACGATCGGCTCGATGTACTACCTGATTCCGCGCCTGTACGGCCGCGAATCGATGTACAGCACCAAGATGATCGAATGGCATTTCTGGCTCTCCACCATCGGCGTGGTGCTGTATATCGCCTCGATGTGGATCGCCGGGGTGGCGCAGGGCCTGATGTGGCGCGCGGCCAACGCCGACGGCACGCTGACCTACAGCTTTGCCCAGGTGCTCAACACCATGTATCCGTTCTACGGCATCCGTCTGCTGGGCGGCGTGCTGTTTTTCAGCGGCATGCTGATGATGGCCTGGAACGTCTGGAAGACCGTGCGCATCGGACGAGTCGTCAATGACGCCACCATTCCGCAAGTCGTCCACGCCTAAGGAGACCGAACATGATTTCGCATGAAACTATCGAAAAGAACCTCGGCCTGCTGATCGTGCTGACCATTCTCGTCGTCAGCGTCGGCGGCCTGGTGCAGATCGTGCCGCTGTTCTTCCAGACCTCCACCACCACCCCGGTGGCGGGCCTGAAGCCCTACACGGCGCTGCAGCTGTCGGGACGCGACATCTACATCCGCGAAGGCTGCGTCGGCTGCCATTCGCAGATGATTCGTCCGTTCCGCGCCGAAACCGAACGCTACGGCCACTATTCGGTGGCGGGCGAATTCGTCTACGACCGTCCCTTCCTGTGGGGCTCCAAGCGCACCGGCCCCGACCTGCATCGCGTCGGCGGGCGCTATTCCGACGCCTGGCACACGGCTCACCTGATGAATCCGCGCGACGTGGTGCCGGAATCCAACATGCCGGCCTACCCCTGGCTCGACCGTCCGCTGAAGGACGCCGCGATCCAGAAAAAGATGCGCACGCTGAACATCGTCGGCCACGGCTATACCGAGGAGGAAATCGCCGCCGCGCCGGCCGCGCTGGAAGGCAAGACCGAGCTCGAGGCGCTGATCGCCTACCTGCAGGTGCTGGGCACCCACGCCCCCAGGATCTGAGGCAGCTATGGACAGCGGAACCATCAGCGGCATCGTCACAGTCGTCTTCATCCTGGTGTTCATCGGCATCGTCTGGTGGGCCTACAGCAAAGGCAACAAGCAGCGTTTCGAAGACGCCGGCAAGCTGCCTTTCAGCGAAGACGACGCTCCCACCAAGCAAGGAGACAAGCAATGAGCGATTTCACACACGGCTTCTGGCCGATTTACATCAGCGTCATCACCGTGGCGAGCATCGTCGGCACCTGGGTGTTTCTCCGCTCGCAGACCACCCGCAAGCTGGCGCCCGGCGAAAAGCCCGAGTTGATGGAGCACACCTGGGACGGCGACCTGCGCGATCTGAACAACCCGCTGCCGCGCTGGTGGCTGGGGCTGTTCTACGGCACCCTGGTGTTTGCGGTGGCCTACCTGCTGCTGTGGCCGGGGCTGGGCAACTTCGCCGGCGTGCTGGGCTGGACCTCCAGCGGCGCGTACGAGGCCGAGGTGAAGGCCGCCGAAGCCAAATTCCAGCCGGTGTACGCCAGGTTCATGAAGCAGGACATCGCCAGCGTGGCTGCCGATCCGGAGGCGCGCGCCATCGGCAGGAACCTGTTCCTGACCTACTGCTCGCAGTGCCACGGCTCCGATGCGACCGGCGCCAAGGGCTTCCCCAACCTGACCGACCACGACTGGCTCTATGGCGGCGACCCCGACACCATCGTCACCACCCTTACCGGCGGCCGCAGCGGGATCATGCCCGCATTGGGCGAAGCGCTCGGCCCGCAAGCGACGAAGGAGGTGGCCAACTATGTGCTATCGCTGTCGGACCGCAAGCACGACGCCGCGCTGGCAACCGCAGGCAAGGTGAAATTCGCCGAAAACTGCGCCGCCTGCCACATGCCCGACGGCACCGGCATGCAGGCGCTGGGCGCGCCCAACCTCACCGACAAGGTGTGGCTGTACGGCGGCAGCGAGGCCACGATCATCGAGACCATTACCAAAGGCCGCAACGGCGTGATGCCGGCCATGGCGCAGACCCTCGGCACCACCTCGAACAAGGAAGCCAAGCTGCACCTGCTGGCGGCCTACGTGTACGGCCTGTCGCAACAGCAGTAAGCAACGGGCGCTCGCCGGAATGCTTCCGGCGGGCCGCCTGAGCGTATTGCCCCAGTACGCTCAGGCGGCTCAGCCTTAACGGATGAAAGCAGTGACAGACGACAAGCAGCCCGCCCCCGCCGACACGCCGATCGAGCAGCAGCTCTACGCGATCCGGCAAAAAATCCAGCCGCGCTCGGTGCATGGCGTGTTCGCCAGCTGGCGCATCGCGCTGGTGCTGCTGACCCAGGTGCTGTATTACGGCCTGCCCTGGCTGCAATGGGACAGCCGCCAGGCGGTGCTATTCGATCTGGCCGCGCGCAAGTTCTACATCTTCGGTCTGGTGTTCTGGCCGCAGGATTTCGTCTATCTCACCGGCCTTCTGATCCTCTCGGCGCTGGCGCTGTTCCTGTTCACCGCGGTGGCCGGACGGCTGTGGTGCGGCTACGCCTGCCCGCAGACCGTGTACACGGAAATCTTCATGTGGGTGGAAAACTGGCTGGAAGGCGACCACCTCGCGCGCAGGAAGCTCGACCAGTCGCCGTGGAACGCCAACAAGCTGCGCCGGCGCGGCCTCAAGCACCTGGTCTGGATGCTGATCGCGCTGTGGACCGGCTTCACCTTCGTCGGCTATTTCACCCCGATCCAGACGCTCGCCGCCGAAGTGGCGAGCGCCAGCCTCGGCCCGTGGGAGACCTTCTGGATCCTGTTCTACGGCTTCGCCACCTGGGGCAACGCCGGCTTCATGCGCGAGCAGGTGTGCAAGTACATGTGCCCCTACGCGCGCTTCCAGAGCGTGATGTTCGACTCCGACACGCTGACCGTGACCTACGACAGCTCGATCGGCGAACCGCGCGGGCCGCGCAGCAAAAAGACCGACTACAAGGCCGCCGGGCTCGGCACCTGCGTCGACTGCGAAGTCTGCGTGCAGG
>NZ_MKUG01000079.1 GCF_001897685.1 Thiobacillus sp. 65-1402 | reverse complement strand
GATAGGGGGCCAGACGGGCATCGTCGCGCGCCGCAACCGGCGCCTGCGCAGCTTGCTGGAAGGCCGGCGCAGGCGCCGCCGCCATCGGTGCAGTGGCCGGCGCCTGCGGCATCAATCCGGTCAGCGAAATTGCGCCCCATACGGCAAGCGAGGCAAACGACGCCACCGCCACCCGTTGCGGCCACACGCTGCGGCGCGGCGCGAGCACGGTCGGTTCGGCCGCCAGTTGCGTTGAGAAGCGCGCCATGAAGTCGTCCTGGAGCGGCGTCGCGCCGCGCATCAGGTCGCCTATCAAATGGTATTCGGACCAGGTTTTCCGCAAGGCGTCGTCGCGTTTCAAAGCCGCGATGCAGGCCTCGGTTTCAGTGCGCGCCGCCTCGCCGTCGAGCGTAGCGGACAATATCAGCGGCATACCGCCGGTCTGCTCGGCCTGGGAGGGGATGTCTGGTTTGCGAAGTGCTGACATGGTTACCACCTTTTATCCTGACTGGTGCCCAGCATCGGGCGTATTTTTTCGGCAATGGCCTCGCGCGCCCGGAAAATCCGTGAGCGCACCGTGCCGATCGGGCATTCCATCATCTGCGCGATGTCCTCGTAGCTCATGCCTTCGATTTCGCGCAGCGTGATGGCTGTCCGCAATTCCTCGGGCAGCGCATCGACCGCCTCGTTGACTGCTTTGGCGATCTGTTTGGTCTGGAGTTCCGCGTCCGGCGTCGCGATGTCGCGCAACAGATCGCCATCTTCGTAGTTCTCCGCATCTTCGGCCAGCACATCGCTCGACACCGGCTGGCGTTTGTGCGCCACCAGATAGTTCTTGGCGGTGTTCACGGCGATGCGATACAGCCAGGTGTAAAAGGCGCTCTCGCCGCGAAAGCCCGGCAACGCGCGGTAGGCCTTGATAAAGGCCTCCTGCGTAATGTCTTCCACCTCGGCCGCATCGCGCACCATGCGCGACAACAGCCGCCCGAGCTTGCGGTGATACTTAATCACCAATAGCTCGAAAGCGCGCTTGTCGCCCTGCTGGGCGCGTTCGACCAGCACCTGATCCAGTTCGCGGTCCGACATATCTCCCTGCTGCTTTTTGTTTATGGTGAAAGTATACGTGACCGCATCTTCCAGCGTGTGTGAGCCGGCCACGGCAAAAAAGTTCACCCCAGACAGGGTTATTCGGGCGAGGCCAGGCCTGTTATCATCCGGCGACACCATGCACCAATACGACGTCCTCATCCTCGGCAGCGGCCTCGCCGCGCTGACCACCGCGCTCAAGCTGGCCGACCGGCGCCGCGTCGCCATTGTCACCAAGCGCCAGATGACCGACGGCGCCAGCGACTGGGCGCAGGGCGGCATTGCCGCCGCGGTCGACAGCGGCGACTCGATCGAGGCGCATGTGCACGACACCTTGGTTGCCGGCGCCGGCTTGTGCGACGAAGCGGTCACCCGCATGGTGGCAAGCCACGCAAGCGAAATGATCGCCTGGCTGACTGCCAACGGCGTCGCCTTCACCGCCGACCCGCAGGCCGCCGGCGGCCTGCACCTGGCGCGCGAAGGCGGCCATTCCAAGCGCCGCGTGGTGCACGCGGCCGATGCCACCGGGCATGCAGTGCAGACCAGCCTGCTCGACCGCGTGCGCGCGCACCCCAACATCGACACCTTCGAGCAGCATGTCGCCATCGACCTCATCACCGGCAAGCGCGCCGGCGGGGAGGAGCGGCAGATCCACGGCGCGTATGCGCTCAACAAGGGCAGCGGCGAGGTCGAGACCTTCGCCGCCGGCCACACCGTGCTGGCCACCGGCGGCGCCGGCAAGGTCTATCTCTATACTACCAACCCGGACACCGCGACCGGCGACGGCATCGCGATGGCCTGGCGCGCGGGCTGCCGCGTCGCCAACCTCGAATTCGTGCAGTTCCACCCCACCTGCCTGTATCACCCGCACGCCAAGTCCTTCCTCATCAGCGAGGCGGTGCGCGGCGAAGGCGGCCATCTGCTGCTGCCCGACGGCAGCCGCTTCATGCAATACCACGACGAACGCGCCGAACTCGCCCCGCGCGACGTGGTGGCGCGCGCGATCGACTTCGAAATGAAAAAGCGCGGCATCGACTGCGTCTACCTCGACATCAGCCACAAGCCGGCCGATTTCGTGCGCGAACATTTCCCCACGATCCACCGCCGCTGCCTCGAACTCGGCATCGACATCACGCGCCAGCCGATCCCGGTGGTGCCCGCCGCGCATTACACCTGCGGCGGCGTCGTCACCGACATGGACGCGCGCACCGACCTGTGCAACCTGCATGCGGTGGGCGAAGTCACCTTCACCGGACTGCACGGCGCCAACCGGCTGGCATCGAATTCGCTGCTCGAATGCCTGGTGTTCGGCCACGCCGCCGCCGCCGACATTCTGGCCACCCCGCCCGCCCCGTCGCTCGACCTGCCGCCATGGGACGCATCGCGCGTCACCGATCCGGACGAGGAAGTGGTGATCTCGCACAACTGGGACGAGTTGCGCCGCTTCATGTGGGACTACGTCGGCATCGTGCGCACCAACAAGCGGCTCACGCGGGCGGCGCACCGCATCCGCCTGCTGCGCGCCGAAATCGACGAGTTCTACCGCAATTTCCGCGTCAGCAACGACCTCATCGAGCTGCGCAACCTGGTGCAAAGTGCCGATCTCATCGTCCGCTGCGCGCAACTGCGGCAGGAAAGCCGCGGCCTGCACTACAGCCGCGACTACCCCGAGACGTTGCCGGTCGCCGGCAATACCGTGCTCAACCCGCGTCCGGGGACGATGTGCCCGAGCGTATGCGGCGTGTCCAGCGAAGCGCTACCCTGAGCCGGCGCAAATCGTCGGCGTCCGCGCTGTCGGACAGCAAGGCCAGGCTGCGCACACGCTTGTCCGCAACGCGATAACGCAGCACGATCAGCGCAGGCGAAACCAGGCTGTCGCCCAGCACCTCGACGTCGCGCCATTCACCCGCATCATCCAGGCATTGCAGCCCGCCGTCCGCCGCCACGCGCAATGCATCCGTACGACGCGCCTGCCGCCAGCCCCGCACACCCAGGCCGATCACGGCCATGCCGAGCGCCAGCTGGACCGCTGCCGGCACGGCTGCGAGATGGATGGCGGCCAACGCGAGCATCGTCATGCCCAGCAGCAACAGCCCCAGCCGGCGTGAGGGTTTGAGCTCAATCTCGCGCATCAGCGTGTACACTTTTGGGCTTCATCGCATCCCCTTTGAATGGAACGTATCGTGATCGATTCCTGGAAAAACTTTCTGCAATCCCAAGGCGCGGCAATCGAAGACGGCACCGTGCTGCACTATGGCGATGCCGCCGCCGAACGTTCCGCCACGGACGGCACCATTGTGGCGGATTTATCGCAGCTCGGCGTGATCGCGTTCCGCGGCGACGACACCACCGCGTTTTTGCAGGGTCAGCTTACCAACGACGTGCGCGCCCTTCATGCCGACGGCGCGCAGTGGAACGGCTATTGCAGTCCCAAGGGGCGCCTGCTCGGCAATTTCCTGATGTGGCGGCAGGGCGAGGATTACTGCCTGCAGCTGTCCGGCGACATCGCAGCCGGCGTACTGAAGCGCTTATCCATGTTCATCATGCGCGCCAAGGTGCAGGCGCGCGACGCCAGCGATGAAAGCGTGCGGCTGGTGGTGGCCGGCAAGCAGGCGCAGGCAGCCGTGGCTGCAGCGATGGGCGCCGTCCCCGAGGCCGCGATGCATACCTGCGCCGGCGCCGCCGGACAGGTGATCCGCCTTGGCGACGATAAATTTGTCCTGTCGCTTGCGCCCGAGCGCGCCGTTGCCGTGTGGCAAATTCTGTGCGAATCAGCCACCCCGGTCGGTGCGCCGGTGTGGGACTGGTTGCGGCTCAACGCGGGCATTCCGATGATCGTCGCCGCCACCCAGGAGCAGTTCGTGCCGCAGATGGTCAATCTCGAAGTCATCGGCGGCGTGAGCTTTCAGAAAGGCTGCTATCCGGGCCAGGAAATCGTCGCCCGCAGCCAGTACCTGGGCAAACTCAAGCGCCGCATGTTCCTCGCGCATGTCGATGCCGAAGCCGCCCCCGGCGACAGCCTGTACAGCGCCGACCTCGCGGGCCAGGTCACCGGCACCGTGGTCAACGCCGCCCCGGCACCGGCCGGCGGTTTCGATGTGTTGGCGGTGGCGCAGGTCGAAAGCGCGAACACGCAGACCCTGCACCTGAAAGCGGCCGACGGCGCCGCGCTGACCTTGAAGCCCCTGCCCTACGCGCTGCCCGCATAGGTGAGCAGCGCCTACGTTTATTACCGCATCGACCCCGCGCAGGCCGACCTCGCCGCTGCGCGGATCGACGCATTGCTGGACGCGATGGCTGCGCATTGCCGCCATCCGCCGCGGCGGATGAGGCGCTGTGACGATCCAGAAACGTGGATGGAGGTTTACGAGGGGATTGCCGACTTCGCGGCGTTTGCCGCGGCCTTGCATGCAGCAGCCCTGCCACTCGACTGCGCAGCGTTCACCCGGGGCGAACGCCATCTGGAATGTTTTTCCGCACCCGACCCGGCGCCATAAAAAATGCCGGGCGAACCCGGCTTTTTCGTTCACACCGCGCTGCGCCTTTAATCCACCTCCAGCACCGGCACCCGCGCGGCCAGCGCGCACAGCAGTTCATAGCTGCTGGTGCCGGCGGCGGCGGCCACCGCCTCCACCGGCAGCCCCTCCCCCCACAGCACCACCGGACTGCCGACCCCGGCGTCGGCGTGCTCACTCAAATCCACGCACAGCATGTCCATCGACACCCGGCCGAGCGTTCGGCTCATGCGGCCGTTGACCAGCACCGGGGTGCCCGTCAGCGCATGGCGCGGATAGCCGTCGGCGTAGCCGCAGGCCACCACGCCCACCCGCATCGAGCGCTCCGCGCGGAACAGCTGGCTGTAGCCCACCCCTTCGCCCGCCTGCAGGGTCTGCACGCTGATGATTTCCGACTGCAGGGTCATCGCCGGCCGCAGGCCCAGTTGCCCGGCTGACGCATCGGCAAAAGGCGAAGCGCCATACAGCATCAGCCCCGGCCTGGCCCATGCGCCCAGGGTTTCCGGATAACGCAGCAGCGCCGCCGAGTTGGCGCTGCTCCACGGCAGGCCGTGGCCGGCGACCCCGCGCAGAAAGGGTTGCAACTGCCAGTCCACGCCTGCCGCCTCGTCCGCCTGGGCAAAGTGGGTCATCAGCGTGACGCCGGCCACGCCGGGCAAACTCCGCGCCCGCGCGACGACGGCAGCATGCTCGGCGAGAGGAAACCCCAGCCGGTGCATGCCGCTGTCGAACTTGAGAAAGACCTGGATCGGGCGGGCGGGGGGGTGCCGCCGCAACCAGTCGAGCTGCCCGGCATGGTGCAGCACCGGCCACAGGTCCAGCTCGGCGCAGGAGGCGATTTCGTCGGCGCCGAATATCCCCTCGAGCAGCAGGATAGGCTGCTCCACGCCCATCTGCCGCAGATTGGCGGCTTCTTCCAGCGTCAGCACCGCAAAGCCGTCGGCCGCCGCCAGCCCGCGGCGCGCGCGCGACAACCCGTGGCCGTAAGCGTTGGCCTTGACCACGGCAAACAGGCGCGCCGCCACCGCGCAACTACGCGCCACGCGCAGATTGTGCGCGAGCGCGCCAATCGAAATCCGTGCCAGGATGGGGCGCATCAGGGCTTAGTAGGCGCCCGGCTGCGCCAGCGACTCGAAACGCGTGTATTCGCCGATGAAGGCCAGTCTTACCGTGCCGATAGGGCCGTTACGCTGCTTGCTGATGATGATTTCGGCGGTGCCCTTGTCCTGCGTGTCGGGGTTGTAGACCTCGTCGCGGTAGATGAACAGGATGACGTCGGCGTCCTGCTCGATGGCGCCCGATTCGCGCAAATCGGACATCACCGGGCGCTTGTTGGGGCGCTGTTCCAGCCCGCGGTTCAACTGCGACAGCGCAATCACCGGCACCTGCAATTCCTTTGCCAGCCCCTTCAGCGCACGCGAGATTTCGGAGATTTCGGTGGCGCGGTTTTCGCCTCCACCGCTGCCTGCCATCAGCTGCAAATAGTCGATCACGATGAGGCCGAGCTTGCCGCACTGGCGCATCAGCCGGCGCGCCCGCGCGCGCAGTTCCAGCACGTTGAGCCCCGGCGATTCGTCGATGAAGACCGGCGCGTCGTTGAGCTTGCCGAGCGCATAGGTGAGACGCTGCCAGTCGTCTTCGCCGAGCTTGCCGGTGCGCAGCCGGTGCTGGTCGAGCTTGCCGACCGAACCAATCATCCGCATCACCAGCTGCGCCCCGCCCATTTCCATCGAGAACACCGCCACCGGCAAGCCGGTGTCGAGCGCGACGTTTTCGGCGATATTGATCGAGAACGCGGTCTTGCCCATGGATGGCCGGCCGGCGACGATGACCAGGTCGCCCGGCTGCAGGCCCGAGGTTTTCTGGTCGAGATCGTGGAAGCCGGTAGGCACGCCGGTGACGCCGGAATCGTTGTCGCGGTGGTACAGCTCGTCGATGCGCTCGACCACCTCCTTCAAGAGCGGCTTGATCTCGGTGAAGCCCGCCTGTCCGCGGCTGCCCGACTCGGCAATCTCGAACACCTTGGCCTCGGCCTCGTCGAGCAACTGCGAGGCGCTGCGCCCGGCCGGTGCGTAGGCGGTATCGGCAATGCCGGTCGCCACTTCGGCGAGGCGGCGCATCACCGAACGCTCGCGCACGATTTCGGCATAGCGGCGGATGTTGGCGGCCGACGGCGTATTGCTCGCCAGCGCGACGATGTAGGCAAGCCCGCCGACGCTTTCGAGCTGGCCGAGCGATTGCAGCGACTCGGAAACCGTCACTGCGTCGGCCGGACGGTTTTCGGCTATCTGCCGCACGATCGCGCGCAGGATCTGGCGATGATCCTGGCGGTAGAAATCGCTTTCCGCGACCACGTCGCCGATGCGGTCCCACGCGCCATTGTCCAGCAGCAGGCCGCCCAGGACCGCCTGCTCGGCTTCGAGCGAATGCGGCGGCAGGCGCATCTGCGCCAACTGGGGATCGGGACTTGCAGTCAGCGAGTGGATAGCGGCCATGGCAGGATTCTAGACTCCGGCCTTACCCCCACCAAGGGATAAGACTGTGGATAAAGCGTGGACATCCGGGAATACCCTGGGGGCACCAATAAAAAAGGGAGCCGCCAGGCTCCCTTTTTGGGTTTCCGCCGGAAATTACTGTTCGCCGGCCACCACTACCGTGATGTTGGCGATGACGTCATGGTGCAGTCCCAGCACCACCGGATATTCGCCGATGGCCTTGAACGGGCCTTCGGGCAAACGGACTTCCGCCTTCGCCACATCATGGCCCTGCGCCTTCAGCGCATCGGCGATGTCTGCGTTGGTCACGGAGCCGAACAGGCGGCCGTCGACACCGGCTTTATGGCTGACCGTCACGCGGGCACCTTCCAGCTTTTCGCCGCGGCGCTGGGCATCGGCCAGCTTTTCGGCGGCGACGCGTTCCAGTTCGGCCTTCTGCGCGGCAAACGCTTCCATGTTGGCCTGCGTGGCGCGGCGTGCGCGGCCGGTGGGGATCAGAAAGTTGCGGGCGAAACCGTCTTTCACTTTGACCACGTCACCCAGATTGCCCAGGTTGACGACTTTGTCCATCAGAATCACTTGCATGGCCGTCTCCTCAATGCAGGTCGGTGTAAGGCATCAGCGCCAGGAAGCGCGCGCGCTTGATCGCAGTGCCCAGTTGACGCTGGTAGTGCGCCTTGGTGCCGGTGATGCGGGCCGGGATGATGCGACCGTTTTCGGCGATGAATTCCTTCAGCACGTCGACGTCCTTGTAATCGACTTCCACCACTTTCTCGGCGGTGAAGCGGCAGAACTTGCGGCGCTTGAAGAGACCGCGGTTGCCGCTGTCGCGGCGCTTGTTGGCGAACTTGCCGCCGGATTTTCCACCCATGGGACGGGCCATGATTTATTCCTTTTCGATTCGATTCAATATCAAGATCAGTTGTCGGCTTTTCACGCTGCGCCGGTTCAGCGCGCCTTCCAGCTTGACCTGCGTTCCGGTGGTCAGCTGAGCCAACTGAGCGGCAAGCGATCCGCTCGCCTGCACCGTCAACTCGCATTCCACCTGCCTGGTCTGGGTTGCTATCGACTGACTGCTGCGGTGAAGAATCACCGCCTCCGCAATCGGCACGCCCGCCGGGCTGTATCGCACCGGGTCAACCTGGATGAGGGCTCCGCTGATGGCCAGCCGATTCACTCGCTCAGGCTGCGGCGGGCTGCTCGGCTGCTGCTTCCGGCTTGGCGCTGTCCAGCATGTCGCGCGATTTCTCTTCCTTCATCATCGGCGAGGCCGTGGTCACGGCAGCGTCGCGCTTGATGGTCAGATGGCGCAGCACGGCGTCGTTGAACTTGAAGCCGTGTTCGAGTTCTTCCAGGGTTTCCTGGTCGCACTCGATGTTCATCAGCACGTAATGGGCCTTGTGGACTTTCTGGATCGGATAGGCCATCTGGCGGCGGCCCCAGTCTTCCAGGCGGTGGACGCTGCCGCCGCGCGTGGTGATGTTGCCCTTGTAGCGTTCGATCATGGCGGGCACCTGCTCGCTCTGATCGGGATGGACGATAAATACGATTTCGTAATGCCGCATCGAGTTTCCTTTCGGTTCAGCCCCCCGCTGCGGTGCGGTGGAGCAAGGTTAAAACAGCAAAAAACAATCCCCGGCAAACCGGGGACTGCGAATCATACGCTTTTTGCCTGGCAAATCAAGCCGCTCGGGCCATCCGGTCAGATCACGCAGTCGACGTAATAGCGCGCCTTGCCGTCGACGACGTCGCTGACCAGGCCGTGCACGTCGGTTTCGAAGCCGGGGAATTTCTCGTTGAATTCGCGGGTGAACTGCAAGTAGCGCACGATGGTGGCGTTGAAGCGCTCGCCCGGGATCAGCAGGGGAATTCCCGGCGGATACGGCGTCACCAGCATGGCGGTAATGCGGCCTTCGAGCCGGTCGATCTCGACGCGCTCGATCTCGCGGTGCGCCATTCTGGCAAACGCGTCAGCCGGTCGCATCGCCGGCGCCATCTCCGACAGATACATCTCGGTGGTCAGCCGCGCCACGTCGTTGGCCTTGTAGATGGTGTGGATCTGGTCGCACAGATCCTTCAGCCCGGTCTTTTCATAACGCGGATGTTTCTCCACGAACTCCGGCAGCACGCGCCACAGCGGCTGGTTCTCGTCGTAGTCCGACTTGAACTGCTGCAAGGCGGTCACCAGCGTGTTCCAGCGGCCCTTGGTGATGCCGATGGTGAACATGATGAAGAAGGAATACAGCCCGGTCTTCTCGACGATGACGCCGTGCTCGGCCAGGTATTTGGTGACGATCGCCGCCGGAATGCCCCAGTCGGCAAAGGCGCCGTCCATGTCCAGTCCCGGCGTGATGAGGGTGGCCTTGATCGGATCGAGCATGTTGAAGCCCGGTGCGATCTTGCCGAATTCGTGCCAGCGGTCGTTCGCCGTCAGCATCCAGTCTTCGCGTTCGCCGATGCCCTCGTCGGCAAGCTTTTCCGGCCCCCACACGGTAAACCACCACGAATCGCCGAACTCCTCGTCGACCTTGCGCATGGCGCGACGGAAATCGAGCGCCTCCTTGATCGACTCCTCGACCAGCGCGGTGCCGCCGGGCGGCTCCATCATCGCCGCCGCCACATCGCACGAGGCGATGATCGCATACTGCGGACTGGTCGACATGTGCATCAGATAGGCTTCGTTGAAACGGTGAAAATCGAGTTTCCGCGTTTCGGCGTCCTGCACCAGAATCTGCGAGGCCTGGCTCAAGCCGGCCAGGAGCTTGTGCGTGGACTGGGTGGCAAACACCAGCGCATCCTTGGCGCGCGGGCGATCCTTGCCGATTGCGTGCATGCCGCGATAGAAATCGTGGAAGGTCGCGTGCGGCAGCCAGGCTTCGTCGAAGTGCAGCGTGTCGATGGTGTCGCCGAGCAATTCCTTGATCATGTCGACGTTGTACAGAATGCCGTCGTAGGTCGACTGGGTGATGGTGAGAATGCGCGGCCCGCCCTTCGCGTCCTTGGCAAACGGGTGCGCCGCGATCTTCTTGGCGATGTTTTCGGGACGGAACTCATCCATCGGAATCGGCCCGATGATGCCGTAATGGTTGCGCGTCGGCGTCAGGAAAATGGGGATCGCGCCGCACATGATGATGGCGTGCAGGATGGACTTGTGGCAGTTGCGGTCGACCACCACGATGTCGCCCGCAGCGACGTTGGCATGCCACACCATCTTGTTGGACGACGAGGTGCCGTTAGTGACGAAGAACAGGTGGTCGCAGTTGAAAATCCGCGCGGCGTTGCGCTCGGATGCTGCAACCGGGCCGGTATGGTCGAGCAGCTGCCCCAGTTCGTCTACCGCATTGCAGACGTCGGCGCGCAGCAGGTTCTCGCCGAAGAACTGGTGGAACATCTGGCCGATCGGCGACTTCAGGAAGGCCACGCCGCCCGAGTGGCCGGGACAGTGCCAGGAGTACGAGCCATCCGCCGCGTAATGGGTCAGCGCGCGGAAAAACGGCGGCACCAGCGAGTCGAGATAGGCCCGCGCTTCGCGCAGGATATAGCGCGCAAGGAACTCCGGCGTGTCTTCCAGCATGTGGATGAAGCCATTGAGCTCACGCAAAATGTCGTTCGGGATATGGCGCGCAGTGCGGGTTTCGCCGTGCAGGAAAATCGGGATCTCGGCGTTGCGGAAACGCACTTCCTCGACAAACGCGCGCAGTTTTTGCAGCGCCGTCTGCGCATCCTCGGCTGTGCCCGCGAGTTCTTCGTCGTCGATCGACAGCACGAATGCCGAGGCGCGCGCCTGCTGCTGGGCGAACGAAGTCAGATCGCCGTAGTTGGTGACGCCCAGCACCTCCATGCCTTCCTTCTCGATCGCCTCGGCGAGCGCACGGATACCGAGCCCCGAAGCATTTTCGGAACGGAAGTCTTCATCAATGATGACAACGGGAAAACGGAAGCGCATGGCCTGCTCCAGAGGGAAGCCGTTGGAATGGGCGGATTAAAAAACGCGGATTATACGAATCCCCGGCGCCCCGGGGATTAAATTTTCGGCAGGGTCACGCCGACCTGGCCCTGGTATT
>NZ_MKUG01000078.1 GCF_001897685.1 Thiobacillus sp. 65-1402 | reverse complement strand
GGCGGCCTATATCCTGAATCGGAAGAAGGTGCCGAAGACACCACCCAAACTCAACGAACTGGTGCGCCTGGTGGCGATGCTCGGCGGTTTCCTGGCGCGCAAGGGCGACGGCGAGCCGGGCGTGAAGACCATTTGGCTTGGCCTCCAGCGCGTCATGGATTTCGCCGCAGGAATCAGATTCGCTCGCGAGGCTCATGCACTATGAGTTGTGTGTAATGGAATGGGCCTGGCTGCCGATACATCTCGGGCAGTTGCTCGATGCGGGTGTAGTGACTGGAAATGTTTCTCCGATAAACAGTGAATGGGGTGCCAGGCTCGAAGCGTTTTTCGATGATTTCATGCAGTTGCGAGTAGAAGTCGGGCTGAACTGCAATATCCATGTTGGTGAAAATAAGATAGTCGCAGTGGGCCGCCCCGGCGCCGATCGTCAGGATGTCGGAAATCAGGGGGAGGGGTCTCTTTGGGGACATCGGACGGATGTCCTGGACGGTCCGGGCCAGATGGCCGGCGAGCTTGGCGGGGGGCTTGATCGCCACTTCATCGCCCGGCAGCACGACGGCATGAACCTCGACGTCGATTCCCTGCTTGTGCGCGTCTTCCACTGCGATGCGCAGGCTCTCGTAGGTGATTTTGCTCGCGATCCCGTGCTCGGAAGTTTCCGGGCATGGAAAGGGATTGATGATGTGACAGAAAGAGGTCGGCATGGTCGTGCGCCTGATTGGATCTGGAGTGGGTTGGTATGCCATCGAGCGTTGCGTTTCATGAAGCCGGCCGCGAGACCTCAAGGGATACCCGGGCATCGGTGCAGTGCAGATCGTGCGCGCCATCCCGCAGGGGAACGCGAAAGGCTACCAGCAGATGATCTCTGGCCGAACGCCAGTGCGGCGGCGTTCTGAAGGAAGGGCGGCAGGCAAGCCCTTTGCGCAGTGCATGGAAACGGCGCAGCCCGTATGCCAGATTCGGCAGGCAGCGATAAAACAGGTTGGCCGATGCCTGAAGGAAGGTTGCGGATGGTTTGGCAGGCTCGTGACTGAAGGTTTCCAAATCGGTGATCTCCAGTCCCAGTTCGTGCGAGATGAGTTTGCACCACTGCGGGTTAATGAACGAAAGATGTTCGGCAATACTGCAATACCAGTACATGCCGCGCATGAGGCGCCATGACCAGGCAGCGGTGTTGCCGGTGGAAACGATGATCAGGCCGCCTGGCCGGGTTGCCTTGGCCAGGGACCCGAGAAATTCTTTGGGGTTGCCTACATGCTCGATGACATCCATCGCCACAACGACATCGAAGGGGGTGGGCAGCGTTTCGAGATCTGAAAAGTCGCGTCCGACGATTTGAATTCCCTTGCTTGCAGCATGCTCTGCGGCACGCGGGTGGACTTCGATGCCCGCCCGCCGGTAGTCCGTGCCCAAATGGTCAAGAAAGCGGCCGTCGAAACAGCCGACATCGAGTACTGAATGGAGGCCGTCATTCTTGCGAATGATGGCCATGGCTATCTGCCAGTCCTGACGCCTGACAGGGTGGTACTGCCAGGAAGCGGCATCGCCCTGTCGATACAGGGCGTCCAGCTCGCGTTTGTCCGGCTGCGGGTGTCGCCAGTGGAGAGTGCACACGCGGCAGCGATACAGGCTGCCTCCTGGTAGCGGAGTGTCGAGTTTCCTTCCGGCAAACTCAAATGCGTCCGGGATGCTGCCAATGCGGGATATGCCAATTGAACCGCAGCCTGGGCATGATGGGGCGATCCCGGTATTCAAAGAGCGGTTTGTCGGCAGGGTTCCGTTGATATCTGCTGCAGGATGGCGCATGGATCAAGCTTCCTCACAAGCATGAGAATGTCGGTCAAGCGGAGCTGTTGTATGGTGTATTAACGAACGCCGATCGGTATGTGAACGGTACGTGATTTGATGGCCTTGCGCCAGACTTCGGGGACGCCGGCAAAAAGCTTGCCTTGCCTTGTGCTGCATTCGCCAGAAACGAGCCGTGCACCAGGTCCCTGAACAATGCGCTGGGAAGACAGCCTGTCCCAGGCTTTGATCGGGCGAAGCAGGAGGCGCCAAAAGTACAGCGGTCAGGTATGGCAGCCATGCTGAAACTGGATTGCGCACATGAAATTTCATCGGGTCCGGTGAAGCGACAGCATCAACCAAGGGTACGTCTGACCGATGCCGGCGCAGCATGGCTGAGCCGAGCCAGGCTGGCTTGAACGGGTTCATGGGTAATCATGCCAATCGGCCCGTATGGCAGCAAGTGACAGGAGACTTGCGGACTCAGGGAAAGTGGCTGCTTTGGTTACAATCAGGCAACTGTTCTCATTTTACTGGTTACATGCAAACCCTTAACGTCGATCTCGGCGACCGTTCCTACCCCATACACATTGGCGCCGGCTTGCTTGATCACGCTGACTTGCTGCTGCCGCACCTGCCGCAAAAGCGGGTGGCGGTGGTGACCAACACCACCGTGGCGCCGCTTTACCTGGAACGACTTACTGCCACCCTGCAGGCAGGCGGGGTGGCAGTGACCCCCATCGTGTTGCCGGACGGCGAGGCCTACAAGAACTGGGAAACGCTGAACCTGATCTTCGATGCGCTGCTGACCCAGCGGGCCGAACGCAAGACCACGCTGATCGCGCTGGGCGGCGGGGTGGTCGGCGACATGACGGGGTTCGCGGCGGCAAGCTACCAGCGTGGTGTGCCTTTCATCCAGATTCCCACCACGCTGCTGTCGCAGGTCGATTCCTCGGTGGGCGGCAAGACTGGGATCAACCATCCGCTCGGCAAGAACATGATCGGCGCGTTCTACCAGCCGAAAGTGGTGCTCGCCGACACCGCTACACTGAAGACGCTGCCGCCACGCGAACTGTCGGCGGGGCTGGCCGAGGTGATCAAGTACGGACTGATCCGGGATGCCGATTTTCTCGCCTGGCTGGAAGCCAACATGGCCAAGCTGCGCGCGCTCGATCCGGCGGCGATCGCGCATGCGATCTACCGCTCGTGCGAGATCAAGGCGCAGGTGGTGGGGCAGGACGAGCGCGAAGGCGGCATCCGCGCGATTCTCAATCTGGGTCACACTTTCGGCCATGCGATCGAGACCGGCATGGGCTACGGCAACTGGCTGCACGGCGAGGCGGTGGCGGCAGGCATGGTGATGGCAGCGCAGACCTCACAGCGCATGGGCTGGCTCAGCGAGGCTGAGGTCGAACGCACCCGTGCGCTGATCCGGGCCGCCGGGCTGCCGGACGTGGCGCCGGATCTGGGTGTCGACGCCTGGCTGGAATACATGGGCCACGACAAGAAAGTGGAGGGCGGAAAAATGCGCTTCGTGCTGCTGAAAAAGCTGGGCGAGGCGGTGATCACCGGTGACGTGCCGGCCGATGTGCTGAGCGGCGTGCTGACTGAGCCGCGCTGAAAGGAATTTGATGGAACTGTCGTTCGCTCCCTACGCAGCGCATTCCAGCCAAACCCGCGGGCGGCAGCATTCCGAGCCTTCGGCTGCGCCGCGCTCCGAATTTCAGCGCGACCGCGACCGCATCATCCATTCCACCGCATTCCGCCGGCTGGAATACAAGACCCAAGTGTTCGTCAACCACGAGGGCGACCTGTTCCGCACCCGCCTCACCCACAGTATCGAGGTGGCGCAGATCGGCCGCACCCTCGCGCGCCTGTTGAACCTCAACGAGGACCTGGTGGAGGCGGTGGCGCTGGCGCACGACCTCGGCCATACGCCGTTCGGCCATGCCGGGCAGGATGCCTTGAATGCCTGCATGCGCGAACATGGAGGCTTCGAGCACAACCTGCAGTCGCTGCGTGTGGTCGATCTGCTGGAAGAACGCTATGCCGGGTTCGACGGACTGAACCTCACCTTCGAGGCACGCGAGGGCATCCTCAAGCATTGCTCGCTGGGCAATGCCGAAAAACTCGGCGTGCTCGGCGAACGTTTCCTGAACAAGCAGCAACCCTCGCTCGAAGCGCAGATTGCCAACCTGGCTGACGAGATCGCCTACAACAATCACGACGTCGACGACGGCCTGCGTTCCGGCCTGATCACCGAGGAGCAATTGGCGGAAGTGCAGTTGTTCGCGCGCCACCAGAGCGAGGTACGCAGCCTGTATCCGACGCTGGGCGGGCGCCGCGTGGTGACCGAAACCGTGCGCCGCATGATCAATACGCTGATCCTCGACCTGGTCAACACCACCCGCATCAATATCGAAAACAGCGGCGTGCAGACGCTGGAAGAGGTGCGCGCGGCGCCGCCGCTGGCGGCATTCAGCCCGGCACTGCTCGACGAGCACCGCGAACTCAAGCGCTTCCTGCTGCGCCATCTGTACCGCCATTACAAGGTGGCGCGGATGAGCGCCAAGGCCAACCGCATCATCACCGACCTCTATACCGCGTTTACCGGCGATGCCCGCCTGCTGCCGCCCGAACACCAGGCGCGCGAGTCGCTGGAAGGCGCGCGTGCCGTGGCGGATTACATCGCCGGCATGACCGATCGCTATGCCATGCGCGAGCACCGGCGGATTTTTGCGGTGGAAGAAATCTACGGGTGAGGTGCGCGACGCCTAGCTGAAGCGGGCAGGGTGCGGCGCAAGATTCCGTGAGTATTTCGTACTGTTTTCCGCGCATTTTCTTTCCCTGAAACTCCGTAAGTTTTATTTATAAACTCCCGGCCTGTCGATAGGTTGCGTATATGGACGTGGGTGCGCTCAACCCGCATCGGCCTGCACGCACCTTGTCGCGATCCAGCTTGCCGCCAGGCAGGCTTCTTTGCACTACAGACCAGGAGAATTGAATGAGTGTACTGATTGAACCCGACGACCTGCAGGCCGCGATGGCGAACGAGCCCATGGTCATCATCGATACCCGCGATCCCGCCGCCTATGCCAGGGGCCATCTTCCCGGCGCAGTGAACCTGCGCGAGATTTTTACCCATCTGGCAACCTCCGATCCGCAGGGGCTTGAAGTCCTCAAGGGAAAGTTTGCCGAGATGTTCGGCTCGGCGGGTCTGTCGGGCAAGGAAACCGCCGTGCTGTACGAAGACGCCATGGACTCGGGTTTCGGTCAGTCGTGCCGGGGCTATTTCATTCTCAACTATCTTGGCTATCCCAAGATCAAGGTGCTGCACGGCGGTTACCAGGCCTGGCAGGCAGCCGGTTTGCCGACCAGCACCGAAACGGTGGCGCCGACGCCGGCAGCGTTCCCGCTGGGCGGCTCGGCCGACGTGATGGTGGACGCCGACGAAGTGCTGGCAGCGATGGACGCCGGCGGGGTGACGCTACTCGACGTGCGCGACGTCGACGAGTGGATCGGTGCGAGCTCGTCGCCGTACGGCCGTGATTTCAGCCCGCGTAAAGGCCGCATTCCCGGCGCGCGCTGGATCGAGTGGTATCGCATGATGAAACCCGGCGCCGCCGGCCCGGTATTCAAGGCCAAGGAGGAGGTGCTGGCTGAGTGCCTCACCGCCGGCATCACGCCGGAAACGCCGGTGATCCTGTATTGCTTCAAGGGCGCGCGCGCGTCCAACACCTTCCTCATCTTCAAGGAGGCCGGGGTCAAGAATGTGAAGATCTACTTCGGCTCGTGGAACGAATGGTCGCAGGATCCGGAACTGCCGATCGAGGAGGGATTCCCCCGGGCTTGCTGAGGCCGCTGCGCCTCAGCGCCTATCCGCGCCCCCGTTGCGGGGGCGTTTCTCATGGCGGCGGCAGCGTGCGTGCCGCCGCCCAGCAGCTCACCTCGCGCGCGCCTGCCCGCTTCAGCGTCGCGGCCAGTTCGTCGAAACTGGTCCCGGTCGTCATCACGTCGTCGATCAATGCGATATGCAATCCCCGAACGCCATCCGAACACGTGAATGCGCCGCGCACATTGCGCTGCCGCGCTGCGTGCTTCAGCCCCATTTGCGGCGGCGTGTCGCGGATGCGCCGGCAACTGGCGACATCGAGCGGAAGCCGGAGCCGCCTTGCCGTCTCGCGTGCGATTTCGGTGGCGTGGTTGAAGCCGCGTTCGCGGATACGCTGCGCGTGCAGCGGCATGGCGATCAGCCGGTCGGGGCGGGGGGCGGCTGCCACGGCGCGGGCCAGGCACTCGCCCAGTACCGGCGCAACCGCAAGCCGGCCGTGGTATTTCAGATGCGGGATCAGGCGGTCGAGCGGAAAGGCATAAGCCAGCGCCGCAAAGCTGCGATCGAATGCGGGGGGATGCTTGAGGCAGGCGCCGCATACCTGGCCTGCGGGCGTAGGGGTGGCGCAGTGCGGACACTGCGGCTGGCTGTGCCAGGGCAGATCGGCCAGGCAGGCGCCACACAGGTGGCGGTTTCCCGCTGCGGCCCCGCACAGCAGACAGGCGCGGGGCATGCGGTGCCACGCCAGGCGGGACTTCAGCGAGGAGTAGGCCGGCGCCGCCTTGCGGAGCGCGAAACGATTAAAAATTGATCTGATGTTCAATTTTTCCCCTGCCCTGATTTGACAGGGGCGGCGCCACCCCCGAGAATTCGGGCCATGAAAACCGCGCATTTCATTCCTGCCGCCTCCTCCCGTTTTGCCGCGCAGTTGTTCAACATCATCACCGTTTCGGTGATGATGTTGTCGCTCACCGCGATGCTGCTGGGCAAGCTGCTTGCCAGCCAGAAAGTCGGTTTCCTGCCTTTCGTGCTGTCGCTGCCGCCCTTGATGATCTGGCTGGGCGCGTCGATTTTCGTCTACGCCAGCATTGCCCATCATCCCAACCCGCGCTCCGCGCACTACAACAAATGGGCAGGCTACCGCTTTTATGGCGTGATGGGCAGCCTGATGGTGATCGGGCCGGCGCTCTACGGCCTGCTTGACGGCTGGCGAGGCCTGATGCTGGTGCTGGGGCTGGCGGTGTTGATCATCGTGCCGTGGGCGCTGTTCGATATTTTCAGGGCCGCGCGCGAGCCGTGGACGGATATGACCGTCGAGGTGGAGGCGTGAGCCGCAAGCAGGATTTACCCGCGTAGCGGGATGTGCACGGTCGCGCATGGCCGCGGCCGCCGAATGGCCCCGCAGCGCCCGACGATTTGACGAGACGACAATCCATGAATGACATGACCCAACCCCATAGCCGCCTGTCCATGGCGGAGATCGAAGCGCTGTTCGAACTGCCGTTTGCCGACCTGATGTACCGGGCGCAGGCGGTGCACCGCGAACACTTCGATCCCAACCGTGTGCAGTTGTCGACGCTGCTGTCGGTCAAGACCGGCGGCTGTTCCGAGGACTGCGGCTACTGTCCGCAGTCGGCGCGCTACGACGCCGGGGTGGAAAACCAGGGGCTGCTCGATCTCGACGACGTGCTCAAGGCGGCGAAAGCCGCCAAGGTCGCCGGCGCTTCGCGCTTCTGCATGGGGGCGGCGTGGCGCGGGCCGAAGCAGCGCGATCTCGAACCGGTGCTCGACATGGTGCGCGAGGTGAAAGCGCTGGGCCTGGAGACCTGCGCCACCCTGGGGATGCTGAAGGACGGCCAGGCCGAGCAGTTGAAGGAGGCCGGGCTCGACTATTACAACCACAATCTCGACACCGCGCCCGAGTTCTACGGCGAGATCATCACCACCCGCGAATACCAGGACCGTCTCGACACGCTGGAACGCGTGCGCCGCGCCGATCTGCACGTCTGCTGCGGCGGCATCGTCGGCATGGGCGAGTCGCGCACCCAGCGCGCCGGCCTGATCGCGCAGCTGGCCGCGCTCGACCCGCAGCCGGAATCGGTGCCGATCAACCTGCTGGTTCAGGTCGAGGGCACCCCGCTCGCCGGCACCGAGGCGCTCGAGCCGCTGGAATTCGTGCGCACCATCGCGGTCGCGCGCATCTGCATGCCGAAGAGTTTCGTGCGGCTGTCGGCCGGCCGCCAGCAGATGAGCGATGCGGTGCAGGCGCTGTGCTTCCTCGCCGGTGCCAACTCGATCTTCTACGGCGAAAAGCTGCTCACCACCGGCAACCCGGAGTGGGAGCGCGACCAGCGCCTGTTCGACAGCCTGGGCCTGATGCCGTTGTGACGCACGCCGCGCTGACCCGTCTGCAGGACGGGCTGGCGGCGCTGCAGGCCGATCATCTGGAGCGTCGCCGCCTGCTGCTCGATGGCGTGCAGGGCGCCCGCGTCACGATCGATGGCCGGCGCGTCGTCTCGTTCTGCAGCAACGACTATCTCGGTCTCGCCGCCGAGCCGGCGCTGGTGCGGGCCGCGCATGCGGCACTGGACAAATGCGGCGTCGGCGCCGGGGCGGCGCATCTCATCGCCGGCCACCACCGCTTCCATGAGGACTTCGAAGCCGCCTTCGCGCGCTTCGTCGGCAAGCCGGCGGCGCTGCTGTTCACCACCGGCTACATGGCCAACCTCGGCGTGCTGACCGCGCTGCTCGGGCGCCGCGGCGAAGTGTTCGGCGACAAGCTCAACCACGCCTCGCTGGTTGACGCCGCGCAGCTGTCCGGCGCGACGCTTACCCGCTATCGCCACAACGACCTGGCCCAGCTCGAAGGGCAACTGGCGGCGAGCAAGGCGCAGGACAAGCTTATCGCCTCGGACCTGGTGTTCAGCATGGACGGCGACATAGCGCCGGTCGATGCGCTGCTCGACCTGGCCGAGCGCCATGACGCCTGGCTCTATCTCGACGACGCGCATGGCTTCGGCGTGCTGAACGACGGCCGCGGCGGGCTCAGCGAGCGCGCACGGGCGAGCGACCGCGTGATCTACCTGGCCACCCTGGGCAAGGCGGCCGGCGTGGCGGGCGCGGCGGTGGCCGCGCATGCCAGCGTGATCGACTGGCTGATCCAGAAAGCGCGGCCCTACATCTACACCACCGCCTCGCCGCCGCTGCTGGCGGCGTGCCTGCTGGAAAGCCTGCGCCAGATCGCAGCCGGCGACGCGCGGCGCGAGCGCCTGCGCGGCCATGTCGCGCAGCTGCGTGAAGGCCTGGCCGGCCTGAAACACGGCGCGCTGCTGCCGTCCGACACGCCGATCCAGCCGCTGGTGGTCGGCACCAACGACGCAGCGGTGCGTTTGTCGCAAGCCTTGCTGCAGCGCGGTCTGCTGGTGGCCGCGATCCGCGCCCCGACGGTGCCCGTCAACACGGCGCGGCTGCGCATCACCCTGTCGGCGGCGCACAGCGCGGACGATGTCGCGCTGCTGGTCGAGGCCCTGCATGCCGTCGCCTAAGCCCTTCCTCGCGCTGCTGCACGGCTGGGGTATGAATGCCCGCGTATTCGACGAGCTGGCGGTGCTGCTGGCGGCCGCTTTCGAGGTGCGCGCGTTCGATCTGCCCGGCCACGGCGGGCGTGATGCCGTGGCTGACAACACCCTGCGCGGTTGGGCCGACGACCTGGCACAACAGCTGCCGGAGGGTGCGACGCTGCTCGGCTGGTCGCTCGGCGGGCAGGTGGCGATGCGTGCGGCGCTCGATCACCCGCACAAAATCGCGCGCCTGGTGTTGCTGGCATCGACGCCTAAATTCGTCGCCGCGGAAGACTGGCCGCACGGCATGGCGCCGGCCGCCCTGGAGGATTTCGGCGCGGCGCTGCTGGCCGAGCCGGAGATGACCTTGCTGCGTTTCCTCAGCCTGCAGACGCGCGGCATGCCGGGGCAGAAGACGCTGCTGCAGCGGCTGCGGCAGACGCTGCTGGCAGCGCCCGCGGCCAGCAGCGAGGCCCTGGCGGGCGGGCTGGCGATGCTGCGCGACACCGATCTGCGTGCGGAGTTGCCGCAGCTGGCGCAGCCGGTTCTGGTGCTGCATGGCGCGCTCGACACCCTCACGCCGGCGGCGGCCGGCGCCTGGCTGGCCGAGGCCCTGCCGCGCGCACAGCACATCGCGTTTTGCCGTGCCGCGCACGCGCCGCACTTGTCGCACGCTGAAGAGGTGGCCGCTGCAATCGGGCGGTTTGCACATGGCTGAACCCGCACTCGATTTCGCCGAAGTGCGGCGCGCCTTCGACCACGCCGCCGCCAGCTACGACGCGCATGCGGTATTACAGCGCGAGGTGTGCGACCGCCTGCTGGAACGCCTCGACTTCGTGACCCTACAGCCGGGCCGCGTGCTCGATGTCGGCAGCGGCACCGGCTATGGCCTGGCGCATCTGCATGCACGCTACCCGGCGGCCGAACTTTGCGCGCTCGACATTGCCCCGTCCATGCTGTCGGCCGCGCGCGCGCGGCTGCCGCAGCCGACGCGGGCGCAGCGCGTGCTGGCGCATCTGCTGCCGCGTAACGCGCCGCAGCACTACGCGGTATGCGCGGACATGGGCCGCCTGCCGCTGGCGGCCAACAGCATGAACCTGGTCTGGTCGAGCCTGGCTCTGCAATGGGCGCACGATCTTGAAGCCACGTTGAAGGGCATGCATCGGGTGCTGGCGCCGGGAGGCCTGCTCATGTTCGCCACCTTCGGCCCCGACACGCTGAAGGAATTGCGCGCGGCGTTCGCCGCCATCGACGACGCACCGCACGTCAACCGCTTCATCGACCTGCACGACATCGGCGACATGCTGATGCATGCCGGTTTCGCCAGCCCGGTGATGGAGATGGAGATGCTGACGCTGACTTACGCCGATCTCAAAACCCTGATGCGCGATCTCAAGGGCATCGGTGCGCACAACGCGGCAACGGCGCGGCGCCGCGGGCTGCTTGGCAAATCGGCATGGATGCGGCTGGAGCAGGCGTATGAAACGCACCGGCTCGCAGGTCGCCTGCCGGCCACCTTCGAGGTGATCTACGGCCATGCGTGGGCAGGCGACAAAACGCAGCGCGAGGACGGACGCCAGGTGATCCGGCTGAAGATCGACGAGCGCCGCCGCCAGCGCGGACTGCCATGACGGCACGCGGGCTGTTCGTCGCCGGCACCGACACCGGCGTCGGCAAGACGCGGGTGGCGGTGGCGCTGATCCACGCCCTGCGCGCAGCGGGGCTGCGGGTGGCGGCGATGAAGCCGGTGTCGGCGGGC
>NZ_MKUG01000077.1 GCF_001897685.1 Thiobacillus sp. 65-1402 | reverse complement strand
CCAGAGCATCGTCGGGCCAGCCCAGGGTTTCGGCGACCTCGACCAGGCGTTCGGTGCCCGACCGGTGCGCCGGCGAGGTCATCAGGGCCGGATAGCCGGCGGCCTCGACCGCCTGTTGCACGCGTGCGTCGTCGGTGGCGACCACCACCGATTCGGCGCCCGCCTGCAAGGCACGCTCCAGCACGTGCAGCACCATGGGGCGCCCGCCGATGTCCGCCAGCGGCTTGCCCGGCAGTCGGCTCGACGCATAGCGCGCGGGAATGACGACGCGGAAATGCATGGGGGCGTCGCCGCTAATTGCCGTGAATTTCGTCGGGGTCGAGCGGACGCGCTTCTTCCGGCAGCATCACCGGAATGTCGTCGCGGATGGGATAGGCGAGGCGGCACGCACGGCACACCAGTTCGTGCGCGGATTTCTTCCATTCGAGCGGGCCTTTGCAGACCGGACACACAAGAATTTCAAGAAGTTTCGGATTCATCGACAAGAGTCCTGTAGTTCGGAGACGCACCCGCCGTTTCGGGCTGTTGCGACTTGCTTTGATAAAGATGGATGTCGGCGACCGACAGCAGCGTCACCAGGTCGTGGCCGTCGCGCGGGGCGTGGCTGACGCCCAGGCTCACCGCCATCGGCAGGCCGTTGCTGCGGCTCCAGGCTGCGGTACGCACTTCGATGCGCTCGAAAATCTGGCGGACGGCGGCGGCCTCGCGCAGCGGCAGGATAGCAACAAATTCGTCGCCGCCCCAGCGTCCGCACACGCCCGTCTCGGCCGATTCGCTGAATATCTGCGCGAATTCGGCCAGCACGCGGTCGCCCGCACCGTGGCCATAGCGGTCGTTGACCGACTTGAACTGGTTCAGGTCGGCAAACAAGACGGTGGCCGGGCTGCGCGTATTCGTCTTGTCGAAGATGCTGTCTGCTGCGGCAAGCAGGCCATGGCGGTTGAGCAGTCCAGTCAGCGCATCGAAGCGGCTGCGGTAATCGAGCTGACGCCGCTGTCCCTCGATGCGCCCCATCAGGATGTAGGCGTACAAGGCCAGGGTGACCCAGAACACGCCGAAGAACACATCGCCCGCACCGATCTCGAACCCGCCGAGACGATAGCGCAAGGTAAAGGAGATCGCCATGCCGAGAAAAATGCCGCCCAGCACCTCGCTGAACAGGCGCATTCCGTAGCGCATGCCGTTGCCCAGCAGCACCATCAGGAACGCCAGCGCAGACGGCGGGATCGGGTTGGGGTCGTGAATCACGCACAGGGCAACAATCAGCAGATCGGCGCTCATGGCGCTGCGGATTTTCAGCAGCGTGACGCCGCGCAGCGCCTGGTGGAAGAACCAGCTGTTGAGGAAGAAATAAGCGCCGAGCGCGAGCAGCAGCTGCTCGATGCTGAACAGCACCGGGGGGACGCTTTCCAGGGTGGAGAAATAAACGACCGCCAGCGAAAAGAACAGGTAGCGGGTGAAGAACTGGGTGACGATTTCGGAGCGGTCGGGCACCCAGAAACCGGCCTCCCCGGTCTCGGCCATCCAGCGGCAGGGATGACGGCGGTCGCCCCAGTCGGATGATTGCATCCCCATACCTCCTCCCTTGATGCGCATGCGCCGTATCTTTATTGTTCGATGCGTGCGTCCAGCCAGTCGACGAATCCGGATTCCGGGGCGACGTCGAGTTCCACCGCCCACCAGTCCACCCCTGCAAATGCGCGACATTTTACCGCGTCTTTTTCCGTCATCAGCACGGCCGCGCCGGCAGGCAGCTCCTGTGGCTGAAAGGCGTGATGATCGGCGAACGCACGCGGGCTGAAGCGGATGCCATGCGCTTCGAGCATGGCAAAAAACCCCTCTGGGCGGCCGATGCCGGTGACGGCGAGCCAGTCGTGTGCCGGCAGTTCGCCAAGCGCTCTTTTTTCCTGCGGCGCGCGCAGACGATAGGCCTGACCGGCACGGTAGTCGGCGCGCCAGGCTCCGTCGAATCCCGGCGGCTCGGCTCCGCCGCGTACCACCTGGATCACCGCATCCACGCTGCGCAGCCGGCTCCGCGGCTCGCGCAAGGGGCCGGCCGGCAGCAGCCAGCCGTTGCCCAGCCCGCTCGCCGCATCGATCACCGCCAGTTCGATGTCGCGCTGCAGGCGGTAGTGCTGCAGGCCATCGTCGGCGACGATCACGTCCACCCCCGGATGGCGCGCCAGCAAGGTGCGCGCCGCCGCCACCCGGTCGCGCCCAACCACCACCGGCGCCGCGGTCTTGAGATGGATCAGCAAGGGCTCGTCGCCGACTTCTGCCGGCGGACTGTCGGCCTCCACCTCGACGCAGCCGCGCGCCGCGCCGCCATAGCCGCGACTGACCACGCCCGGGCGATGCCCTCGCGCACGCAGCCGGTTCACCAGCCAGATCGTCAGCGGGGTCTTGCCGCTGCCGCCGACGGTGATGTTGCCGACGATGATCACCGGCACCCCCACCGCAACCGGGGTCAGCCAGCCACGGCGATACGCCAGCCGGCGCGCTCCGGAGACGACGGCAAACAGTGCGGCAAGGGGGGAGAGCAGCACCGTGAGCACGCCGGTGCGCGCCCAGACATACCGAACGGAGAACATGAATGCGACCGCCTAAGGGGCGGTCTGGGTGGCGAAGGTGATGCGGGTCAGCCCCACCCGGCGTGCCGCTTCCATCACGTTCACCACCGACTGATGCGCGGCCCGCGCATCGGCGTTGATCACCACCACCGGCTCGTCCCGCCCGGCGGCGGCTTTTTTCAGTGCGGCGGCCAGTTCGTCGATCGAGGCCTCGCCGACCGCGCTGCTGTCGATCTGGTAGCGGCCGTTTTCGGCCACCGCCACTTCGATCTGCCTGGGCGGGTTGGGCGTTTGCGCAGCGCTGCTGGTGGGCAGGTTGATCTTGAGTTCGGCAAAGCGCGCGTAGGTGGTGGTCACCGCCAGGAAAATCACGATGACGAGCAGGATGTCGATGAACGGAATCAGGTTGATTTCCGGATAATCCTCGCGGCGGCCTCGGCGAAAATTCATGGCGGCCTTACTTCCGTTCGCCGTGGACAATTTCCACCAGCTTGATCGCCTGCTGTTCCATGTCCACCACCAGCGATTCCACCTTGCTGCGGAAGTAGCGGTAGAAAATCATCGCCGGGATCGCCACGATCAGGCCGAATGCGGTGTTGTACAGCGCAATCGAAATGCCGTGCGCCAGCTGGCCGGGGTTGGTGCCGGTTGCGGTTTGTGCGCCGAAGATTTCGATCATGCCGACGACCGTGCCGAACAGGCCGAGCAGCGGCGCCATGCTGGCGATGGTGCCGAGCGAGGTCAGGAAACGGTCGAGTTCGTGGGTGACGGCACGGCCGGATTCCTCGATGGATTCCTTCATCACTTCGCGCGAGTTGTGGGCGTTCTTCAGCGCGGTGGAAAAGATCCGCCCCAGCGGGGAGCCGTCGGCCAGCCGGGCGACCAGCTCCTGCGTCGCGCCGCGTTCCTGATAGGCCTTGATCGTTTCCAGCAGCAGACTGGCGGGTGCCACTTCCTGGGTACGCAAACTGTAGGCGCGTTCGATAATGATGGCGACGGCGATGACCGACGCCAGAATCAACGGCCAGACCGGCCAACCGGCCGCCTCGATGATGGCAAGCACTGGATACCACTCCCAATAAAACAACAGGCGAAATGTAGCGCCCGCGCGCAGGGTTCGGCAAGCCCCCATTGCACGGGAGGCATTTTTGGCGCGCCGGTCCGAGTTCTCCACAATTGATGTGGATAAGTCTGTGAGGAACTCCTTGCCGGTCCCCCTAAACACCCGCCCACAAAGGAAAAAGCGTTTTGGCACAAAAAGTAACCAATCCACTTAGTCGTTTTATATCAATGAGTTACAAAAACACAACTATCGTCAATAGGGTTTTAAACATTTTTTTATAGGAATTTGCCGGCTGTGCATGAACCGTGCCGGGCATGAACCCGCTATCCTGCGCGCCATGGACTGGATCGAAGACTCCCCGGGCGCCGCAGAACTGCCCGTGCTCACCGTGAGCGAGCTCAACCGCATGGCGCGCCGTGCGCTGGAATCGCAATTGCCGCTGCTGTGGGTGGAAGGCGAGGTTTCCAACTTCACCCGCGCCGCGTCGGGCCATTGGTATTTTTTCCTGAAGGATGCGAATGCGCAGGTGCGCTGCGTGATGTTTCGCGGCCGCAACCAGTTTGCCGATTTCACCCCTGCCAACGGCGACCACATCGAGCTGCGCGCCCTGCCCTCGCTGTATGAAGCGCGCGGCGAATTCCAGCTGGGCGCCGAGTCGATCCGCCGCGCCGGTGCCGGCCGGCTGTATGAGGCCTTCCTCAAGCTGAAGGCGAAACTGGAAGCCGAAGGCTTGTTCGAGCCGGCGAAAAAACGCGCCCTGCCGCGCTTTCCGCATTGCCTCGGCATCGTCACTTCGCCGCAGGCGGCGGCCCTGCACGACGTGCTGACCGCGCTGGCGCGCCGCATGCCGGGTCTGCCGGTGATCCTCTACCCCACCCCGGTGCAGGGCGCCGGCGCCGGCGCGCAGATCGCCGCCGCCATCCGCACCGCGGGTGCGCGCGCCGAATGCGACGTGCTGCTGGTGTGCCGCGGCGGCGGCTCACTGGAAGACTTGTGGGCATTCAACGACGAAGCGGTGGCGCGGGCGATTGCCGCCAGCCCGATGCCGGTGGTGAGCGGGGTCGGCCACGAAACCGATTTCACCCTGGCCGACTTTGCCGCCGACCTGCGCGCGCCCACGCCCACTGCGGCCGCCGAGCTGGCCAGCCCGCTGCGCCAGGAACTGCTGCTGCAGCTGGACCATTTGGCGCGCCAGCTCCGCCACCATCTCGCCCGCAGGCAGCACGGCGAAATGCAGCGGCTGGACTACCTGGCGCGGCGTCTGCTCCATCCGGCCGAACAGCTGCGCCGCCAGCAGCTCGCCTTGAGCCCGTTGGCGCAGCGCCTGCACCGCGCCACCCGCACCCGCCTCGCGCACGAACAGCTGCGGATCGCACGCCTGAGCCAACGCCTGGCGACGCCGCTGCACGCCATCCGGCGCGAGCAGCAGCGGCTCGACGCGCTCGACGCGCGCGCCCGGCGCGCAATGGAGGGCGGCCGGGTGCGGCGCCGGCTCACGCTGGCGCGCCTGGCCAGCAGCCTCGCCCACCTCAATCCGGAAGGCGTGCTGGCGCGCGGCTACAGCATCGTCCAGCGGGAAAACGGCGCCATCGTGCAGGATGCCGCGACGCTCGATGCGGGCGACACCGTCGGCATCCGCTTCCATCGCGGGCAGGTCCGCGCCACAGTGGACGCCGTGGACAAGGCTTAACGGGCCGCTATTGCGTCTGCAGGTGCGCGGCCACCCGCGCCAGCGCCTGCGCCTCGAGGTCGTCCGCGAGGCAGTCCAGCTCCACCGCATCGGGCCACGAGCGCAGCCAGGTGAGCTGGCGCTTGGCGAGCTGGCGGGTGGCGGCGATGCCCTGTTCGCGCAGCGCCGTCAGATCGATTGCGCCGTCGAGATAAGCCCACGCCTGGCGGTAGCCGACCGCGCGCATGGCGGGCAAATCGGGCGTGAGCGCGTAGCTGCGGCGCAGGCTTTCCACTTCGTCGAGCAGGCCGGCGGCAAGCATGGCGTCGAAGCGCGCGGCGATGCGCTGGTGCAGCACGCTGCGGTCGGACGGGATCAGGGCGAGTTGCAGCACGCGGTAGGGCAATTCGGGTTGGCCCCGGTCGAGCAGCGCCGACATGGGCGTGCCGGCAAGCCGGAAAATCTCCAGCGCGCGGCCGATGCGCTGCGAATCGTTCGGTGCCAGCCGCGCGGCGGTCACCGGGTCGACCACGGCCAGCTCGGCGTGCAGTGCGGGCCAGCCGCGCGCGGCGGCTTCCCTTTCCAGCTGTTTACGCAGCGCGGCATCGGCGCGCGGCAGATCGTCCAGCCCGTGCAGCAGCGCGCGAAAATACAGCATGGTGCCGCCGACCAGCAGCGGCACCCTGCCGCGCGCGGCGATGTCGGCCATCAGCCGTCGCGCATCGGCGCAGAACGCCGCCGCCGAATAGGCCTCGGTGGGGTCGCGGATGTCCAGCAGATGATGCGGTGCGCGCGCCAGGGTGGCGGCATCGGGCTTGGCCGTGCCGATGTCCATGCCGCGGTACACCAGCGCCGAATCGACGCTGATGATTTCGAGCGGAAAGCGTTCGAGCAGGCTGACCGCAAGCGCGGTCTTGCCGGCGGCGGTCGGGCCCATGAGGAAAATGGCGGGAGGCAGATACTCAGGCATGGCGGTCGATTATGCCGCAGTCGGGCAGGCGGCAAGCAATATCAAAGGGCTCCAATCCCCGCAACGCATCCATGAAAAACGGCGGGAAATCCCGCCGTTTCCATCGCAGCCGCCGGAATCAGGCGGTGGCGTACTGCGCCTTGGCCTGGCGTGCCGCCGCGATCTCGTCGGGGCCGTATGCCTTGCCGGACCACAGCATTTCGTAGGCGATTTCCTCGTTGCCGTTTTCGCACAGTTCCAGCGCTTTCCGGAACAGCGGCTGGAAGGTTTCGGAGCGGTGCGATTTTTCGTGGTTTTCGAAGTCGGTCCAGAAGGTCACGATCAGTGCTTCCTTGCCCTTCATCGGGCTTTCGACCGCCTGGCCGATGGTCGAGCCTTCGTTCGACACCTGGCCGGAGTTCAGCGCGACGAAGCCTCCCACAAAACCGGTGTCGGAGTGATAGGTCTTGACGTTTTCGCACAGAAACGCCACGCGCTCCTGCAGGTCGTCCACCGTATATTCCGGCTTCAGGACCACGCGGTTGACGGTCACGATGCCGTCGCTCGGGAAATTGGCGATCAATCCACTCATGGCTTTCTCCTTTAATGAAGATGAAGGGCTGAACTGCACTTTCAGTCTATATACCCGAGTATATTAGTCAACCATTTTATTCGAATATTCAATGACCCCTGCAATAAACCGGATCGATCGCCGGCATGCTCAGATGTAACGCTTCTGCTCGCTGCGCTTGCCCGGCCGCTTCTTCATGATCACCACCCCCTTAGCCACGTCGACATCGGGTACCGGAATGTTCTCGTACAGCGGGTTGAGCGGTTTCAGCATCCAGCCGTCGTCGTGCTTCACCAACTGGCGAAAGATGTATTCGTCGTTCACGTAGGCCACCACGTAGGAGCCGTCCTTGACCAGGCCGGAGGGTTCGACGACGATGATTTCGCCTTCTTCGAATTCCGGCAGCATGGAATCGCCCAGCACCATCAGCGCATAGGGTTCGGCGCTGGCACAGCTGCTGGCCTCGTTGATGTCCTGGATGGGTATGGTTTTGCGTTCGTTCATGATGACCTGCCTAGCTTGGTTAATCAGGTAAAGCTTATATATAAAAGTGCCGGTCGCAAAATCAGCGCCCACGCATGAACATGGCGTCGAGCTCCTTGAGGCTGATCTGGAACCAGGTGGGGCGGCCGTGGTTGCACTGCCCGGCCCGCTCGGTGGCCTCCATCTCGCGCAGCAGCGCATTCATTTCGGGCAGCGTCAGATGCCGGTTGGCGCGCACCGCGCCGTGGCAGGCGAGGGTTGCCAGCAGTTCGTTGCGGCGCTCGGCCAGCAGGCGCGCCACGCCGAATTCGGCGACCTCGGCCAGCACCGCGCGGGTCAGCTCGACCGGATCGGCATCCTTCAGGAGCCACGGCACCGAGCGCACCGCCACCGAGGTCGGCGAGGTGACCGACAACTCGAAACCGATGTCGGCAAGCGCCTCCAGATGCGGGCCGATTTCCGCGACGTCGCGCGCGTCGACCGTGAGCACCAGCGGAATCAGCAGGGTTTGCGCCGGCACCGCGCGGGCATCGAGCGCATTTTTGAGCTTTTCATACACCACCCGTTCGTGCGCGGCGTGCATGTCGACCAGCACCAGCCCCTGCGCGTTCTGCGCCAGCACGTAGACGCCGTGCAGCTGCGCCAGCGCATAACCGAGCGGCGGTGCGTCGTGCACGCCCGCTTCGGGCAAGGCCTGCGCCGCAGGCGCGACCAGCCCCGCCGAACCCTGTCCGAACCCTGAACCCCGATCCAGGGGTGCGTAAAACGCCATCGCCTCGGCCACCTGCAGCGGCATCGCCGCCTGCTGCGGCGCGCCCCAGGCTGGCGGCCTGGATGCGGGCGCAGGGACAGCGGCGGGCACGTCGCTGGCCGCCACCGGCGCCCCCAGCAGGCGCTCGACCGCGTGATACAGGAACTGGTGCACGCCGCGGCTGTCGCGGAAACGGATTTCGGTCTTGGCCGGATGCACGTTGACGTCCACCGTTTCCGGCGGCAGTTCGATGAACAGGCAATACGCCGGGTTCAACTGATGATGCAGCACGTCGCGGTAGGCTTCCTTCAGCGCATGGACGATCAGCTTGTCGCGCACGTAGCGGCCATTGACGAATACGTGCTGGCTGTCGCGGCCGGCGGTGGCGGCGCTGGGGCGGATCACCCAGCCGCTCAGCCTGAGGGCGCCCGCCGCCGCTTCGACCGCAATGGCGTTCTGCCCGAAGGCGTCGCCCAACACATGGCGCACCCGCGCATCGGCCGGCTCGGCATTCAGGCGCAGCTGCACGCGGCCATTGTGCGTCAGCGTGAACCCCGTCTGCGGCTGCGCCAGTGCCAGGCGACGTACGGTTTCGGCGCAGTGGGCGTATTCGGTGGCGTCGGTTTTGAGAAACTTGCGCCGTGCCGGCGTGTTGAAAAACAGATCCTGGATATCGATCGTGGTGCCGCCGGCGCGCGCCGCCGGTGCGGGCGCGGCAAGCTGTCCGCCTTCGGCCTGCAGCGTCCAGGCGTGCGCCGCATCGACGCTGCGGCTGGTCAGCTGCAGCCGTGCGATCGCGGCAATCGACGCCAGCGCCTCGCCGCGAAATCCCAGGCTCGCCACCCGTTCGAGGTCGCTCAAGCTGGCGATCTTGCTGGTGGCATGGCGCGTCAGGGCAAGCGCCAGCTCGTCGCGCGCGATGCCCATGCCGTTGTCGCTGACACGAATGCGCTTGATGCCGCCCTGCTCCAGCTCGACCTGGATTTCGGTGGCGCCGGCATCGAGGCTGTTTTCCAGGATCTCCTTCAGCGCTGCTGCGGGGCGTTCGACCACCTCGCCGGCGGCGATTTGCGAAATCAGCACATCGGGCAGGACGCGGATGCTCATGGCCGCTCCGCAAACGGTACGCCGCGCCGTGCCGCCATGGCGCGGCCCAGCCGTTCGACATCGGCGGCGCCGAGCGTTTGCCGCGCCAGCGGCAGCACATGGGTGTTCTCGAATTCGAGATGGCTGCGATTGAGGGCAATGAAACGGCGCGCCAGCGCTTCGTCCAGCGCGTTCGCCGCGCCCGTTCCGAGCTGCCGCAAGGCAGGACTCAGGCGCCGCCACAGCAGGGCCAGCTCGTCGTGTTCCAGCGTCAGGGCTTCGACCAGATCGCAGGCGCCGGGCGCACCCGCCTGTTCCAGCAGCGGAAACAGGTTGCGCTCCTCGTCGTCGTGATGGTGCACCGCGGCGGTGTCGAAGTAAGCCAGCACCGCACGCGCGGCCTGCTGCGCCTGCGCGTCGGCGCCGTGCGCCGGCAGATGCGCCAGTATTTTTTCCAGGGTGTCGCACTGTTTGGCGATGCGGCCATGGCAGGCCTCGAGCACTTCCAGCGGCCGCGCGAATCCCGGGGCCGCCGCACCCAGCAGGCTGCCGGTCATGGATTGCGGGTCAGCCGCGACGGCGCGGTCAGCGGGTGTTTGTCGAAGTAATCCTTGACGCCGACGACGATGGCGTCGACCAGTCGATCCTGGTAGGCGGAGTCGTTGAGGCGCTTCTCTTCTTCCGGGTTGGAAATGAACGCGGTCTCGATCAGGATCGACGGAATATCCGGCGCCTTCAGCACGGCGAACCCGGCCTGCTCGACGTGCGCCTTGTGCAGCGTGTTGACGCCGCCGATTTCCTTCAGCACCGCGCGCCCCAGCTTCAGGCTGTCGTTGATGGTGGCGGTCTGCGACAGGTCGATCAGGGTGCGCTTGAGAAAAGGATCCTTGACGTCGATGTTGATGCCGCCCACCAGATCCGCCTCGTTTTCCTTCTTGGCCAGCCAGCGCGCCGCGACCGAGGTCGCCCCGTTCTCCGACAGCGCGAATACCGACGAGCCGCGCGCGTGCGGCTTGATGAAGGCGTCGGCGTGGATCGACATGAACAGGTCGGCCTTCACCGCGCGCGCCTTGGTGACCCGCTGCGCCAGCGGCACAAAGTAGTCGCCGTCGCGGATCAGCACGGCGCGCATGTTTTCCTGGGCGTCGATTTTCTGCTTGAGTTTTTTCGCCAGCGCCAGCGTGATGTCCTTCTCGCGCGAGCCGCTGGCGCCGAGCGCGCCGGGGTCTTCGCCGCCGTGGCCGGCATCGATCGCCACCGTAATCAGCCGCGCGTATTGCGGCGTGGCAGGCTTGGCGGGCCTGGGTTGTTCGGTCACGCTGGATTGCGGCGGCGCGGCCGGAGTCGCCGCGCTATCGGCGGTCTGCGCCGGGCCTGCCTGAACCGGATACAGGTCCACCACCAGCCGGTGGCCGTATTGCCCCAGCGGCGGCAGCTGGAACACCGAGGGTTTGACGGCGGTTTTCAGATCCAGCACCAGGCGCATCACCCCGGGACGATTCATCCCCACGCGTATGGCGCCGATATAGGGATCCTCCACGGTCAGCTGTCCCGCCAGCGCGTCGAGCGCGGCGCCCGCCTCCACGCCCTCGAGGTCGATCACCAGCCGCTCGGGGTTCGACAGCGCGAAGTATTTGTGCGCGACCGGCTGCGCCGCCTCCAGCGTGATCCGCGTGTAATCGGGCGACGGCCACAGGCGTGAGGCGGACAGTTGCAGCGCCTGGGCCCAGCCCGACGCCAGCAAACCGCACAACAGGAAAGTTTTCAGCAGGGCGTGCAACATGCCTCCAGGTAACGGGCGCCGCGCGGGCTGG
>NZ_MKUG01000076.1 GCF_001897685.1 Thiobacillus sp. 65-1402 | reverse complement strand
CCGGAGAAGGTGCGCATGCCGAACTCGGTCACCATCGGATTGCCTGCATACCGGGAATGCGCGGCCAGATCGGCGATATGGGACGGCGCACGGGTATGGTAGACGGCATGGCACAGCGACACATCCACCGCCTGCCTGCTGCCTTCCGGGAATACCCCCAGGCGGTCGCTGACATAGCGCGCGGTGCAGTGCTCGCCGAGCTCGCCCAGCACCACCAGATCCATGTCCAGCACTTCGGCCGCCATCTCCAGCATGGCGCGGATGCGCTCGGCGTCGCCCAGGCCACCCTGCACCGACAGCTTCCACAAAGCATTCAGGCGGTCGACGTGCGTTTCGCCATGGCTCGCCAATGGCGCGTGCGGACTGGATTGGTTGGCTCGCTGCATGAGTGCCGTTGAGGCTGGTTAACAGGCCGCCATTCTAGCCTTGCCGCGGCCGTTACAAATCCACTGCACGCAAACGCTCGGCGGCCTGTTCCGGGTTGATGGTGTTGACGAACAGCCCCGAGCCCAGCTCGAAGCCGGTCGGGATGGAGGTGCGCGGGCAGATTTCCAGGTGCCAGTGGTAGCTCGGCGCATTCGCCTGCCGCTGGCTGTCGTGCGGAACCGAATGCAGGAAGAAGTTGTACTGCGCGCCGCCGATGACGGCATCCAGTCGCGCCATGGTGCGCTGCATGACCCGCGCCAGGTCGGCCAGATCCTCGCCGCGCACGTCGAGAAAATCGGCCTGGTGCGCCAGCGGCAGGATGTGCACTTCCCATTCGTAGCGGCTGGCGAAGGGCTTGATGGCGATGAACTTCTCGCCGCGCTCGACCACGTACTGGCCGACGTTGATCTTGCGCCGCACCGCCCCCGAACTGCGGTCGTAGATCGTCGCCTCGAAAGTCAGCGCCTCGTCGATCAGCGCGCAGAAGATGCAGTGGTGGTGCTTGGCGTAATGCGCGGCGCTGTTCCTCACCTCGGCGTCGACGTTCTCCGGCACCACCGGCATGGCGATCACCTGGCTGTGCGTGTGCGGGATCGAGGCGCCGGCGGCGGGGCCGAAATTCTTGAAGATCAGCACGTACTTCAGCCGCTCGTCGGACTCGAACAGCTGCCGCATGCGCGTCTGATAGATGCCGAACAGCGCGGCGAGGTGCGATTCGGCCATGTCGTGCACGGCGATGCCGTGCTCGTGGTGGTCGATGATGACTTCGTGGCGGCCGTAGCCGTCGATGGTCTGCTGCAGGCCGAAGTTGAAGCCGGCCTGCTCGCGGTCGTCGCCCAGCACCGGATAGAGGTTTTCCACCATGCGAATCTGCCAGTCGCCCTCGAGCGGCCAGCGCAGGATCACCGGCGGCGTCTTGTGTTCGTTGCCGCGGCAGAACGGGCAGGTTTCGACATGCTTGCGGGTGTCGCGCGGCGCCAGTTCCTCGGCTTTTTTCGGGCGCATGCTGCGCGCGGTGGCGACCAGCACCGATTCGCTCGGCACGACGGGATTGATGCGGATTTCGCGGACTTCACCATCGTTATCCGGGGTGTTCGGGTCTGACATGCGGTTTCTCCTTATGGCGGGAAGCATAAAGCAGACGCCCGGCAGTGGCGGTTCATTCTGCTTATGCCCCCAGTCAGGCTTTTTATCCCCCGCTTCCACCAGGGCCTTGCGTTGACGAAGCCCCGGCCGGCGCCGACAATACCGAATCTTTGCCGTATTCCGGAGCATTCCCCATGGACGAAAAAGCCCTGCACGACGAGCAGCGCCTGATGCGCATGATGCGCAAAACGCTCACCTCCATCGTGCGCGACACCGCGCCGCGCGACGGCAATCCCAGCCCGCTATCCGAGGCCACCGTGCTCGGCATCAAGGATTGCCTGCTGGTGATTTCCAGCCGCGAAACCGAACTCGCCCAGCTTACCGGCCGCACCCTTGAAGAGCGTCCGCATTTCAGCGACGAGACGCCCAACACCCACGCCGTCAAGATCAGCAGCATCCCGAAAAAAACGCACTGAGCATGCCGCAAGCCACCAGCCTGTTCACCGATGTCGAATCCAGGGTCGTCGGCACCTCGGCGGTGGTGATCTATTCGCCTTCCGGCAAGAACCGCAAGCGCTTCCCCGAGGGCGTGGTCGAGGTCTACGCCAGCGAAGCCGAGGCGCTGGCGCACGCCGACCCCGCAAAAAATCGCCATGCCGCGATCGCCAGCGGCCCGTCGCGCTCGTCGGAAGGCTTCAAGCTGTTCTATCTGGTGCGCTGGCTGGATTGAAGCCGTTCCGCCAGTCGGCCAGGCGTGGCAGCAGCGCGGCTTCGGCGAGCGGCGGCGCAAAGTAATACCCCTGGACGTCGTCACACCCCAGGTCCCGCAACAATTCGACCTGGGCTGCGCTCTCCACGCCTTCCGCCGTCACTTTCAGGCCCAGCGCCCGCGCCATTCCCACCATGCTGGCGACAATGGCGCGGGCCTCGGCATCCTCGGCCATGTCCGCGACAAAACTGCGGTCGATTTTCAGACGGGTGGCGTCGAGTTTCCGCAGATAAGCCAGGCTGGAATAGCCGGTGCCGAAATCGTCGATCGCCAGCCCCACCCCCTCTTCCGCCAGGCGATGCAGCAACGCCGACCCGGCGAGCGTCTCCTGCATGATGGCCGACTCGGTCAGTTCCAGTTCCAGCAGCGCCGGCGGCAGCTCGGTTTCCTGCAGCACCGCACCCAGCCGTTCCTCGAACCCGGGGCGGCGCAACTGCAGCGCCGAGACGTTGACCATGACCGGCACGGCCGGCGCCCCCTGCTTGTGCCAGCGCCGCGCCGCCCGGCAAGCCTCGGCGAGAATCCAGTCGCCGAGCGGGACGATCAGCCCGGAATCCTCGGCAACGGGGATGAAGCGTGCCGGCTCCACCCACCCCCATTCGGGATGACGCCAGCGCACCAGCGCCTCGACCCCGGCGAGCGCGCCGTGCGCAAGCGAAAACACCGGCTGGTAGAACAGTTCGAATTCGCCGCGCGCCAGCCCCTGGCGCAAGCCGGTTTCGGTGGACAGGCGCTCCCTTGCGCGTGCATTCTGCAGCGGGTCGGCGAACTGGAAAGTATTGCGGCCGCCATCCTTGGCCGCATACATGGCGCGGTCGGCACAGGCCAGCCAGCCCTCGGCATCCAGCGCGTCGTCGGGATACAGCGCGATGCCGACGCTGACCCCCACCGACACGCTCTGGTCGCCGACCGCGATGGGCTTGGCGAGCTCGGCGATGATTTTTTCGGCGACATGGCGCGCATCGTCGTCGTCCCGGATTTCAGGCAGCAGGATCACGAACTCGTCGCCGCCCAGCCGGGCCACCGTGTCGTCCTCCCGCACCAGCGCGCGCAATCGGCCGGCCACCGCGCACAGCAGTGCATCGCCCATGGCATGGCCGAGCGAATCGTTGACGTTCTTGAAACGGTCCAGGTCGAGGAACAGGATCGCCGCCCGGCTTCCCATCCGGTGGGCGTGCGCCAGCGTCTGCGTCATGCGGTCGGCCAGCAGGCGCTGGTTGGGCAGGCCGGTCAGGCTGTCGTGATAGGCCTGTTCGTACAGCCTGCCTTCCGACGCCATGAGCCGCGCGTGTTCCCTGCGCGCGCGTGCCCGCATATAAAACAACAGGCCGGAGGTCAGCATGAACACCAGCGTTGCGCCGAGCGGCAGCATCGCCGCATGCAGCAGCGTTCGCCGCCATTGGCTGGCATCGACGTCCAGCCCCAGCACTGCGATGGTTTGCCCGGTCTGCGGGTCGACATGTGGCACCAGTGCGCTGACCCATACCCCCCAGCTATCCCTCAGCGGGCCTTCGGTCATCGGCCGGTTGCCGGAAAACAGGGCGACCAGCTGCTCGGTCGCCTCGCCGTATACCGTGCCGGAAGGTGAAAAATCGGATGAATCGGCCGGTTCGGAGTCCACCAGAAAACGGACTTCGCCCGCGTCATGCCATCCCAGCAGATACACGAAACGGTACTGCGGGCTGACGCTCCGCAACGCCTCGAGCTGCCGCTTGAGGCGGGCATATTCCTCGCGCGCGGCGTCGCTTGCCTCGCCGCGCAGCGCCTTCACCGCCGTCCAATCGAGCGAACGTTGCATCAGGCGCGCCTCGGTCAGGAACTGCACCCGCATTCCCGCATCGGCCGAACGAACCACCTGCAGCGTGAAGGTCAGCCCCGTCAGTACGCCGCCCAGCACCAGCAGCCATGGCCAGATTCCGCGCATCAGGCGCCGCACCAAGCGCTCAATCCGCGCCGTAGACCTTGCGCCGCACCCGCTTCTTGCGCCGCATCCGCGTCGCCTCGCTTTCGCTCAGCGGTGCGCGCGCCTTGCCTTCAAACGGGTTCTTGCCGCTGTCTTCCTTGACCTGGATGCGCAGCGGCGTGCCCTGCAGCTTGAAGGCCTTGCGGAAACTGCTTTCCAGATAGCGCTTGTAGTCGTCGCGCAGACCTTCCAGCGCGTTGCCGTGCAGGATGATGACCGGCGGGTTCTTGCCGCCCTGGTGGGCGTAGCGCGGCTTGGGGCGGAACAGTCCGTTCTTGGGCGGTGCGTGCTGCTCCACCGCCATCTCCAGCACCCGCGTGAGCTTGGGGGTCGACAGCTTGATGAAAGCGGCGGCGTGGGCGGCCTCGACGTCCTTCAGCAGGTTTTCCAGTCCCTTGCTCCTGAGCGCCGAAATGTAGTTGAAGCGCGCGAAATCGAGGAAGGCCAGCTTGCGTCCGATATCGCGTTTGATGTCGTCGCGCTGCTCGGCGGAAAGCCCGTCCCACTTGTTCACCGCGACCACCAGCGCACGCCCGGTTTCCAGCACGAAACCGGCCAGGTGCGCGTCCTGCTCGGAGATGTTCTCGCGCGCGTCGAGCACCAGCACCACCACGTTGGCATCCTCGATCGCCTGCAGGGTCTTGATGACGGAGAATTTTTCCACCGTCTCGAACACCTTGCCGCGGCGCCGCACGCCGGCGGTGTCGATCAGGATGTAGGGCTTGCCGGCGCGCTCGAACTCGACGTAGATCGAATCGCGCGTGGTGCCCGGCTGGTCGAAGGCGATCACGCGCTCCTCGCCCACCAGCGCATTGACCAGGGTCGACTTGCCGACATTGGGACGCCCCACCAGCGCGATCTTGGGAATGCCGAAGTCGTCGGACTGTTCTTCCTCTTCCGGGAACGGCGCCAGCGCCTCGGCGACCAGATCGGATATGCCGTCGCCGTGCGCCCCCGAGATCGCCAGCGGCTCGCCCAGCGCCAGCTCGTGGAATTCGGCGGTCACCACCGCGCGGTTCATGCCTTCGGCCTTGTTGACGGCCAGCAGCACCGGACACGACGCGCGGCGCAAACGGTCGGCAATCACCTTGTCCTGCGGCGTCAGGCCGGCGCGTGCATCGACCATGAAAACGATGGCGTCCGCCTCGTCGATGGCCTGCAGCGTCTGCCGCGCCATTTCAGCGAGGATGCCGTCCTTGGCCACCGGCTCGAGACCGCCGGTGTCGACCACCAGATAGGGTTTGCCGCCGACGCGCCCGCGCCCGTAATGGCGGTCGCGGGTCATCCCCGGCAGGTCGTGCACCAGGGCGTCGCGCGTGCCGGTAAGGCGGTTGAACAAGGTGGACTTGCCGACGTTGGGACGTCCGACAAGAACCAGAGTGGGAAGCATGGCTATCCTTGCTGACGCGCCGGCAAGGCCGGCACGTTGTGTTGTTTATTTGAGTCTGAAAGCGACGACATGGCCCTTGGCCGTCTGCACCGCGAAGCCGGGGCCGATGTCGACCGGCGCCGTGCGCACGCCGCCGTCGACCCTGGCACGCGCAACGAAACTGCCGTCTTCGGCCGACAGCACATGCACCACGCCTTCGCCGTCGGCCACCACCACCCAGGCGCCCAGCGCCAGCGGCGCGGTGACCTGGCGGCGCGCCAGCTTGTCCTGCCGCCAGCCGGCACGGCCGCTGGTCTTGTCGTAGGCGGTCACGGCGTCCTTGTCGTCGGTGACGTAGACATTGCGCTCGTCCATCGCCAGCCCGCTGTTGCTGGAGGCGTCGCGCGCCCACAGCGGCGAGCCGTTGCGGCGATCGAAGCAGGCCACCCGCCCCTGATAGGTAACGGCACACACCTGCCGTTCATCCACCACCGGATTGCCCATCACGTCGGCCACCCGTTCGAGTTCGGTCGCTCCGCGCGGCAGCGCCACCGTGGCTTCCCACAGCTGCGCACCGTTGGCGGCGTTGAGCGCGACCAGCTTGCCGCCGGGGAATCCGGCGTAGAGCACGTCGTCGCGCACCGTCATGCCGCCCGATCCGCGCAGGCTCAAAGCCGGCAGGTTGCGGCTGTACAGCCATTTGCGGCTGCCGTCCGCGGCGGCCAGGCCATGCACGCGGCCATCGCCAGTGCGCGCGATAACCATGTCGGCTACCGCCAGCAACTGCCCGCTCACCTCGCTCGACAGCGGCACTTTCCAGCGCACCTGTCCGCTGGCGAAATCGAGCGCCAGCAATTCGCCCTTGCTGCCGCCCGCCAGCACCAGGCCCCGGCCCGCGCCGGCCCCGGCCGAAAGCTTCACTCCGGTATCGGTGCGCCACACCATGTGGCCGTTGGCCACGGCGATGCGCACCACCCGGCTGCCGCCGGCGGCCAGCACATCGTCGCCTTCGGCTTGCGGGCGGAACAGGCGGCCATCCGAGTCGCCGGTTTCGCCTTTCCAGGCCTCGCCGAGACTGGCGCTGGGCTTGAACTCGACCAGTTCGGCGGGTTTGGCCTTGGCCGGGCCGGCACCGAACCAGCCGCCCACCGTGCTGGTCATCGAGCCGACTGCGCCGCACCCCGACAGGAACAGCGCCAGGCCGGCGGCAATCAAACGCATCGTCACTTGGCCTCTCCTCCCAGCGCATCGAGTTTCAGTTCGACGATAGCGCGGTAGGGGTCGTCCTCCTGCATCTTGCCGAACGCCGCCTGATAGGCCGCGCGTGCTTCGGCCTGCTTGCCCTGCGCCAGCAGCACGTCGCCCTTCGCGTCGTGGAAACGGAAGGCGTAGGCATCGCTGTGCGTGGCCGACAGGGTTTTCAGCGCGGCGTCGTATTGCTTCTGGTCGAGTAGCACGCCGGCCAGCCGCAGACGCGCCAGATCCCTGACCGCAGGTTCCTTGCTGTTGGCCACCGCCCATTCCAGCTGGGCCTGCGCGCTTTTCAGGTCCTTGCCAAGAACGTTGAGCTTGGCCAGCAACATCGCGGCACGCGGGGCGTAAGCCGTGCCCTTGTACTGATCGATCAGCATCGAGCCTGCCTCGCGTGCAGCCTTGGCGTCGTTGGCCGCCAGCGACTGCGTCAGCTTTTCGTACACGGCGGCCGCTTCCAGGCTTTGCGTCAGCGTGCGGTGCTGCCAGTAACGCCAGCCCGCCGACGCGGCGATCACCACGGCCAGGCCGATCATCACCATGCTGCCCCAGCGTTTCCACCAGGCTTTCAGTTCGTCCAGCCGTTCCTGCTCGTCGAGGTCGTAGGTTGCCATCGTGCTATACCTTTTAAGTTGTTGCCTGTTTCAGAAATTCGATCGCCAGCGCCACCTCGACGCGGGTCTGCTCGGCGCTGCCGCGCAGCGGCTTCAGCGTCACCTGCTGCGCCGCCGCTTCGTCGTCGCCGATGATCACCGCATAGCGCGCACGGCTGGCGTCGGCCTTTTTCATTTGCGACTTGAAGCTGCCGCCGCCGCAATGCAGCACGCTGGCGAGCCCCGCGCCGCGCAGCGCGGACGCCACCTGCCAGGCGTACGCCTGCGCCGCGTCGCCGGCGTGGACGATGTAAGCGTCCGGCACCGGCGTCGCAATGGCCCGCCCGCCCGCCTCGATCAGCGCCAGCAGCCGCTCGATTCCCATGGCGAAGCCGGCGGCTGGCGCCGGCTTGCCGCCCAGCTGTTCGATCAGGCCGTCGTAGCGTCCGCCGGCGCACACCGTTCCCTGCGCGCCGAGCTGGTCGGTCACCCATTCGAACACGGTGCGATTGTAGTAGTCGAGCCCGCGCACCAGGCGCGGGTTGATCTCGAAGGCGATGCCGTTCGCGCGCAGCAGCGCCTGCAAGGCGTCGAAATGCGCCAGCGCCGCGTCGTCGAGTTCGTCCATCAGCTTGGGCGCCGCATCGTTGAGCGCCTGCATCGCCGGGTTCTTGCTGTCGAGGATGCGCAGCGGGTTGCTGTGCAGCCGCCGCTTCGCATCCTCGTCGAGCGCGTCCTGGTGCGCTTCGAAATAGGCGACCAGCTTGGCGCGGTGGCGGTGCCGCGATTCGATGTCGCCCAGCGTGTTGAGCTGCAGCGTCGGCGCGATGCCGAGCTCGCGCCAGAGATCGGCGCACATGACGATGAGTTCGGCATCGACGTCGGGCCCGGCGAAGCCGAGCGCCTCGACGCCGACCTGGTGAAACTGCCGGTAGCGGCCCTTCTGCGGGCGCTCGTGGCGGAACATCGGTCCCGTGTACCACAGCCGCTTGCCGCCGTCGTACAGCAGGTTGTGCTGGATCACCGCGCGCACCGACGACGCCGTGCCCTCCGGGCGCAGCGCCAGCGACTCGCCGTTGAGCTCGTCGACGAAGGTGTACATCTCCTTTTCGACGATGTCGGTCACTTCGCCGATGGCGCGCTTGAACAGCCCTGTGTGCTCGAGAATCGGCGTGCGCATCTCGCGGTAGCCATAGCGCCGCAGCCAGTCGCGCACGATCGCCTCGAAGCCCTGCCAGGTGTCGGTGACGTCGGGCAGGCAGTCGTTCATGCCGCGCACGGATTGAATGTTGTTGCTCATAAGTTAATCAAGACAAATGCGGTCACGCAGCGCCGTAATGGCTGCGCACGTAGTCCTCGACGATCGCCTGGAAGTCCGCGGCGATGCGCTCGCCCTTCAGCGTCACGGTTTTCTCGCCGTCGACGTACACCGGCGCCACCGGCACTTCGCCGGTGCCGGGCAGCGAGATGCCGATGTTGGCGTGCTTGGATTCGCCGGGGCCGTTGACCACGCAGCCCATCACCGCCACCTGCATGGACTCGACGCCAGGATACTGGCTGCGCCACAGCGGCATCTGGGTGCGCAGAAACGTCTCGATGTCCTGCGCCAGTTCCTGGAACACGGTCGAGGTGGTGCGGCCGCAGCCGGGACAGGCGGTGACCTGCGGGGTGAAGGCGCGCAGGCCGAGTGCCTGCAGGATTTCCTGGCCGACACGGACCTCCTGGGTGCGTTCTCCACCCGGTTCGGGGGTCAGCGAAATGCGGATGGTGTCGCCGATGCCTTCCTGCAGCAGCACCGCCAGCGCGGCGGTCGAGGCGACGATGCCCTTGCTGCCCATGCCGGCCTCGGTCAGCCCGAGGTGCAGCGGATAGTCGCACTGCGCGGCGAGATCGCGGTATACGGAAATCAGGTCCTGCACCCGGCTCATCTTGCACGACAGGATGATTTTGTCGCCGCCGAGGCCCAGCTCTTCGGCCTTCTTCGCCGATTCCAGCGCGGACGCCACCATCGCGCGGCGCATCACCACTTCGGCGTCTTCCGGCCGCGCCAGACGCGCATTGTCGTCCATCATGCGCGCCGCCAGCGCCTGGTCGAGGCTGCCCCAGTTGACGCCGATGCGCACCGGCTTGTCGTAGCGGCACGCCGTTTCGATCAGGGTGGCGAACTGTTCGTCGCGCTTGTTGCCGCGCCCGATGTTGCCCGGATTGATGCGCAGCTTCGCCAGCGCCTGCGCGCATTCCGGGACCTGGGTCAGCAGCTTGTGGCCGTTGAAGTGGAAGTCGCCGATCAGCGGCACGCGGCAGCCCAGCACGTCGAGCCGCTCGCGGATGCGCGGCACCGCGGCGGCGGCCTCGAGGGTATTGACGGTGAGCCGCACCAGCTCGGAGCCGGCCTCGGCCAGCGCCTGCACCTGGCGCACGGTGGCGCCGATATCGACGGTGTCGGTATTGGTCATCGACTGCACCACCACCGGCGCATCGCCGCCGACCGGCACATGACCGATCTGCGCCTGGCGGCTGGGACGACGGACTATCTGAGACATCATTCTTCCAGGGAGGTGTTCTTCAAGGACGGTTATTCTTCCAGCGTGAAGCGCGCGACCGTCGCGTCGATAAAGGGCTTCAGATCAATGGGACGGCCGTTGTACGTCATCCGCGCCTGGGCTGCATTGCCGATCACCACATCGAACGGCGGCTGGCCGTGGACATCCACGCTGCCGCCCGCGGGATTGAGCTGACGATGCAGCATGCGTCCGCTGGCATCCTTGATCTCGGTCCACGCCTCGTCGCCGAATTCGAGATGCAGCACACTGTCGGCCGCCGGCGCCGGCGTTGCGGGCGCGGCGGCGGCGACCGGTTCGGCGGGAGCGTCGGGTTCAGCGGGTGCCGCCTCGACAACAGGGGGGACGGCCTCCGCCGGTTCCGCCACGGGCGCCGGCGCCGCAGCGCGGGCGGCCTGGGTTTGCGCGACAACGGGTTCCCGCTCGGTCGAGCCATCCCCCACCCCGCTGTTCAACCACAAATACAGCACCACCGGCACCGCCACCGCCACCACCAGGCCCAGCAGCGACAGCATCAGCCAGGGCGAAGTCAGCCAGGAATGCGACACCGGCTGATCGGCAGGACTGACCGCGGCAGGTTCGGCTGGCGCCCCCTGCATGCGCGCCAGCAGGGCTTCGGGTGCGAGTCCCAGCAGGCGCGCATAGTTGCGCACAAACCCGCGCGCGAACACGGGCTGCCCCAGGCTCTCGAAATCATCCGCCTCCATCGCCTCGATCTGGCGATGCATCAGGCGCAGGCGCGCAGCCGCGTCGTCAAGCGCAATCCCTTGCGCTACGCGAGCGTCACGCAGGATCTGTCCGACCGATGCCTGGCTGCTCTCGCTCATTCGTATTGCCCCGCCAGCAGCAGTCGCGCTTCATTCGAATCGGGGAAACGTTTGCGCAGCTGCAGGCCGTAGGCCGCTTCCTGCGTACGGTCGCCCAGCTTGCGTTCCAGCCGCACGCCCAGCCACAGGCTTTCCGCGCTCGGCGGCGCCAACTCGGCATGACGGCCCAGCAGGCGCTGCGTCTCCACCAGCCGGCCCTGCCGGAAATGCAGTCCCGCCAGTTTCAGGATAGTGCTGGGGTTGTCGGGTTGCAGCTTGAGCGACTTCACCAGATTGGCTTCGGCCAGCGCGAGATCGCCCTTCTTTTCCGCGCACAGACCGGCATTGGCCATCGCCTGCTCGGGCCTTGCATACAGCGGATTGCGCAGGGCGGCGCTGAACTGCTCGAGACCTTCGTCGTAGCGGCCGCGCGTGCAGAGAAACCAGCCGAAATTGTTGCGTGCTTCGGAATCGCTGCGATCCAGTTCGATGGCGCGGCGGAAGTTTTCCTCGGCCAGCTTGTCTTCGGCCAGTTCCATGTAGATCAGGCCGTAGATATTGTAGGCCGGGCCAAACCGGCTGTCGGCGGTGATCGCCTTGCGCAGTTCGTCAAGCGCGACCTTGTACTGGGCACGGGAGAAATAGGCGCCGGCCAGGTCGGTGAACGCGCTGGCGCGCTGGCGGCTTCCGCTGTCGGCTTCCGTTTGGGCGACGCCTGCGCCCTCCCCGGCGGGGTGGCCCGCGCAGCCGGCGAGCAAGGCTGCCGCCATCACGATCCATTTCTTCACGCTGCCTCCTTGTGCATCCGTTTCATCACCCGCCCGCTCTTGTCGGCCACCTTGCCCGCCAACTGGCCGCAGGCGGCGTCGATGTCGTCGCCGCGCGTCTTGCGCGTGGTCACCACGTAGCCCGCATCCTGCAGAATCTCGCGGAATGCGCGCATGGCGTCGGCACGCGGTTTTTCATAGCCGGAATCCGGGAACGGATTGAACGGAATGAGGTTGAACTTGCACGGCACCTCGCGCGTCAGTTCGATCAGCTGGCGCGCATGCTCGGGCTGGTCATTGACGCCGGCCAGCATCACGTATTCGAAAGTGATGAAATCGCGCGGCGCGTGCACCAGATAGCGCCGGCACGCCGCCATCAGTTCTGCGAGCGGATACTTCTTGTTGATCGGCACGATCTGGTCGCGCAGCGCATCGTTGGGCGCGTGCAGGCTCACTGCCAGGGCCACCGGGCGGCGCTCGGCCAGCCGGTCCATCGCCGGCACCAGGCCCGAGGTCGACACCGTCACCCGCCGCCGCGACAGGCCGTAGGCGTGGTCGTCGAGCATGATGCCGAGCGCGGTCACCACGTTCTCGAAATTGGCCAGCGGCTCGCCCATGCCCATCATCACCACATTGCTTACCGGCCGTTCGGCGATTTCGCCGGTGGTGCGATTCGGCACCGTTTTCAGGCTGTGCTGCGCCACCCACAACTGGCCGATGATTTCGGCCACCGTCAGGTTGCGGTTGAAGCCCTGCCGCCCGGTCGAGCAGAAGGTGCACTCCAGCGCACACCCCACCTGCGACGACACGCACAGGGTGCCGCGGTCGTCTTCCGGGATGAACACGGTTTCGATGCCGTTACCGACCCCGGCGTCGAACAGCCACTTGCGCGTGCCGTCGGCCGAGGTATGGGCGTAATTGACCGCCGGCGCCGCCACCACCGCCTGCTGCTGCAGTTTTTCGCGCAGGCTTTTGGCGATGTCGGTCATCTGCGCAAAATCCGCCACTCCGGCCTGATGCACCCAGTGGAACACCTGCCTGGCGCGAAACGGCTTTTCGCCGAGTTCGGCGAACCAGGCGGTCAGCCCTTCGAGGTCGAGATCAAGCAGGTTTTGCGACATCGGCAGCTTCGTTCAGCGGCTGTAGACTTCGCAGGCAGGGAAGAAATAGGCGATCTCGATCGCGGCGGTTTCCGGCGCGTCGGAGCCATGCACGGCGTTGGCATCGATGCTCTCGGCGAAGTCGGCGCGGATGGTGCCGGGTTCGGCCTTCTTCGGATCGGTCGCGCCCATCAGCGCACGGTTCTTGGCGATCGCGTCTTCGCCCTCCAGCACCTGCAGCACCACCGGACCCGACACCATGAAGTCGACCAGATCCTTGAAGAAAGGACGCTCGCGGTGCACTGCGTAGAAGCCTTCGGCCTCCTGGCGCGACAGGTGCTTCATTCTGGACGCCACCACCTTGAGGCCGTTGCTCTCGAAGCGGCTGACGATCTTGCCCACCACGTTTTTGGCGACGGCATCGGGTTTGATGATGGAAAAAGTGCGCTGAACAGCCATGTGAATACTCCGGACAAATGAGAAAAATCGTACAAAAAACCATGAAAATCAGCCCGCTAGGATAGCACGGCCCGCCCCCGCCTGTCTTGCCCCAGCCGGTGGTTTTCGCTGCGCCGCGTGCGCCGCAGGCAAATTTTCTGCCCCGTGCGGCATGTCAAATCCGCCGCGCCTGAGTATAGTGCGTGCCTGTTCCCATCTCCGTCTACCGTCTTCCCCATGCTCGAACTCCTGACCGACCCCAACGCCTGGATCGCTTTTGCCACGCTCACCGCACTGGAACTGGTGCTTGGCATCGACAACATCATTTTCATTTCCATCCTGGTCGACAAGCTGCCGGAAAAGCAGCGCGAACTGGCGCGCCGGCTGGGACTGGGCATGGCCATGTTCATGCGCATCGGCCTGTTGCTGGTGCTGGCATGGATCATCGGCCTGACGGCGCCGTTGTTTACCGTACTGGATCAGGACATCTCGGGGCGCGACCTGATCCTGATCGGCGGCGGGCTGTTCCTGCTGTGGAAAAGCACTAGCGAAATCCATCAATCGCTGGAAGGTGAGGAGGGCCACAGTTCCAGCGTGGTCAAGGCCACCTTCGCTGCCGTCATCCTGCAGATCATGGTGGTCGATCTCGTGTTTTCGCTGGATTCCATCATCACCGCCGTCGGCATGGTGGAGAGCATCGTCGTGATGGTCGCGGCGGTGGTCGCCTCGGTTGCGCTGATGATGCTGTTTGCGGGCGCGATTGGCCGCTTCGTCTCGGCCCACCCCAGCATCAAGATGCTGGCGCTGTCCTTCCTGGTTGCGGTGGGGGTGGTGCTGATCGCCGAGGGCTTTGGCCACCACGTGCCAAAAGGCTACATCTATTTCGCCATGGCCTTCTCGCTGGTGGTGGAAATGCTCAACATCCGCATGCAGCGGCGGCGCGCCGACGCAGTGCGCCTGCACACCGCCTACACGCCCGAAAAGCGCAACGATTAAGCCATCGCGCGCGGGACGATGCCGGGCTCGCCGGGCGCCGCCCGCGCGTCGGCATCGAAGCCGATGCCGGCCGCCCACAGCAGGCGTCCGTCGCACCACAGCAGCGGCAGGCGGTCGCGCTGCCAAGGCGGGACGGCACGCTCCTGCAACAGGTTCTTCAGGCTGCGGCGAGGCCCGCCCGCATGCAGACGCAGGCGCTCGCCGCCCTGGCGCACCCCGAGCGTGACCTCTCCCGCCGCCAGCATGGCGCGTTTCAGGCCAGCGCCCAGCTCGGCATCCATGCGCACGTTCACCCCCGCGGACGGCACCGTCAGCGCCGCTTCCCCCTGCCAGCGCACCGGCGCGGCGGGGGCTGGCGCCACCGCTGCGAGGTAGGCTCCGCCTCGAAAGCGCCATACCTCCATCGGCCCCAGCCTGACGCACACGCGCGCATCGTGTCGCGCATCCAGCAGTTGATGCAGCGCCTCGTTCAACTGCCGCGCGCACGGCATGGGCTGACCCTGCCGCTCGATGAAGTGGCGCAGCAGATTGCGCGCGCGCGGCCGGCTCAAAGCGGCCAGCGCCGCACAATCGAGGCGATCGCCGGCAACGGCCGCCACGGCATCGAGCTGCGCCAGGTTGTCCAGCAACTCGGCCGCATCGGCCTGCAGCGCGGCAGCGCGCGCGAGGGTGACGCCGGCGCCGGGGAAATGCGCGGCCAGCAGCGGCATCACCTGCTGGCGCAAGGCATTGCGGCGGTAGCGGGTATCCTGATTGCTCTCGTCGTCGACCCACGCCAGGCCGTGCGCCTGCGCGTAATCCAGCAGCCCGGCGCGCGGCACGCCCAGCAACGGCCGCAGATGCGCGGCCCGCCATCCGGGCCGGACTTGCGACTCCGCCATTGCCGCCAGGCCTTTCGGCCCCGCGCCGCGCAGCAGCTGCAGCAGTAGCGTTTCGGCCTGGTCGTCCTGCTGATGCGCGGTGAGCAGAAAGTCGGTGTCCAGCGCGGCGAAAATGCGCTGACGTTCGCGCCGTGCCGCCGCCTCGATGCCGGCCGCATCGTCGCGCGCGATCCGTACGCGATGGATGCTTAATTCAAGCTCGCGCGAGGCGCACAGCTGCGCACAGAAATCCGCCCAACGGTCGGCATGCGGCGACAGGCCGTGATGCACATGCACCGCCCGCAGCTCAAAAGGGTGTTGGCGGCGCTGCGCCAGCAAGGCGTGGAGCAGCACCACCGAGTCGAGCCCGCCCGACAGCGCCAGCGTCAGACGTGCGTGGCGGGGGACGTGGCGAACCAGGCTGTCCGCCACCGCGGCGGCGGCCTTATTTGACAGGGGTTCCCTTGAAGCTGCCATACGCCCGCAGGCGCTGGTAACGTGCGGTCAGCAGCGCATCGACCGGCTGCTTGCGCAACTCGGCGAGGGTATCCGTCAGCGCGCGGCGCATCGACTGGAACATGACATCCCAGTCGCGCTGCGCGCCGCCCAGCGGTTCTTCGATGATGCGGTCGACCAGCCCGTTCGCTTTCAGGCGGTCGGCGGTGATGCCCAGGGTTTCGGCGGCGACCGACGCCTTGTCGGCGCTCTTCCACAGGATCGAGGCGCAGCCTTCGGGCGAGATCACCGAATAGGTCGAGTATTGCAGGATCAGCGTGCGGTCGCCGACGCCGATCGCCAGCGCGCCGCCGGAGCCGCCTTCGCCGACGATGGAGCAGACGATCGGCGTCCGCAGTTCGGCCATCGCGTACAAATTGCGTGCGATGGCCTCGGACTGGCCGCGCTCCTCGGCGCCGATGCCCGGGTAGGCGCCGGGCGTGTCGATGAAGGTGAAAATCGGCAGGCCGAACTTCTCCGCCAGGCGCATCAGGCGCAATGCCTTGCGGTAGCCTTCCGGGCGCGGCATGCCGAAATTGCGGTAGATCTTCTCCTTGGTGTCGCGGCCTTTCTGGTGGCCTATCACCATCACCGGTTCGCCGTTGAAGCGCGCCATGCCGCCGACGATCGCGGCATCGTCGGCGAAGGCGCGGTCGCCGTGCAACTCGGCAAAATCGGTGAACAGGCCCTGCGCGTAATCGAGCGTGTACGGCCGCTGCGGATGGCGTGCCACCTGCGACACCTGCCAGGCGTTGAGCTTGGCGTAGATGTCCTTGGTCAGCGTCTGGCTCTTCTTCTGCAGACGGCGGATTTCCTCCGAAATATCCAGCGCGGAGTCGTCCTGCACGAAGCGCAGCTCTTCGATCTTGGCTTCGAGTTCGGCAATCGGCTGCTCAAAGTCGAGGAAAGTGGTTTTCATCGGGGGTCTTCACAAGGCGGTCACAGAACACAGGTTAGCCGGGCATTTTAGCAGCCCGGCGGCGTTTGCCGTGCAGCTTCCTCAATGATGGTGATGGCCGTGAGCGCCATGCGCGTGGCGGTGCGAAACCTCGTCCGGCGAGGCGGCACGCACTTCGGCCACTACGCACTGGAAATGCACCGACTGCCCCGAATAAGGATGATTGCCGTCGACCACCACCTTGTCTTCGGCGATCTCGGTCACGGTGTAGAGCATTTCCTCGCTGCCGTCGACCGGCGAACCGACGAACTGCATGCCGACCTCGATGTCGTCGGGGAAGGCGTCGCGCGGCTCCAGCCGCACCAGGTCTTCCTCGTATTCGCCGAAGGCGTCGGCCGGCTGCAGCTTGAGGTCGATCTGATCGCCCACTGCCTTGCCTTCCAGCGCCTGCTCCACCAGCGGGAAGATGTTGTCGTAGCCGCCGTGCAGGTAGCTGACCGGTTCGTCGCTCTCCTCCAGCAGCTTGCCCTCCATGTCGCGGACGATGTAGGTGATGGTGACGACGGTGTCCTTGCCGATATTCAATTGAGTTCCCCTTTGCTCATTAAAGCAACCAGTTGAAGCACTTCCGCCGCGTGCCCGCGGCTGGAAACGCCGTACAGTGCGTGACGGATGACGCCCTGTTTGTCGATGACGAAGGTGGAACGCGCCATGCTTTTACGCATGACGCCGTCCACCTCCTTGTCCTGCAGCACGCCATAGGCTGCGCAGGTCGTTTGTTCCTTGTCGGCCAGCAAGCGCACGCTGATGCCGTGCTTGTCGCGAAACTCGCCATGCTTGATGCAGTCGTCGCGCGACACGCCGAGCACGCTGGCCCCCAGCCTGGCGAAATCGTTCTCCAGTTCGGAAAACTCGATCGCCTCGGCGGTGCACCCGGGCGTGTCGTCGCGCACGTAAAAATACAGCACCAGGGTTTTCCCCCGGAACTGGGACAGTTCGACGATATTCATGTCCGCATCCGGGTTGGAAAAATCCGGCGCGCGATCTCCAGCTTTCAACATGGGCAGTTCCACCGCGTATTTTTCGGCAGCATTCTAACAGGGGGCATCCAATCGCACCGTTATAATTCCGCCCATGACGACCCCCCTGCTTGGCGGCCTCAGCCCCACCCGCTTCCTGCGCGAGATCTGGCACAAACGCCCGCTGCTGATCCGCAACGCGATACCGGGCTTTGCCGGACTTCTGTCGCCCGCCGAGATGCGGCAACTGGCCTGTCGCGACGACGTCGAATCGCGCCTGATCCGGGGCAGCGGCAGCGACTGGCAGCTCGATCACGGCCCGTTCCGGAAAAGCGATTTCAGGCGCCTGCCGGAAACCGAGTGGACCCTGCTGGTGCAATCGCTCAACCATTTTCTGCCCGAAGCCGACGCCTTGCTGGCGCGCTTCAATTTCATACCGCACGCCCGCCTCGACGATTTGATGGCGAGCTACGCCGTGCCCGGCGGCAGCGTCGGCCCGCATTTCGATTCGTACGACGTTTTTCTGCTGCAGGGCCAGGGGCACCGCCGCTGGCAGATCAGTACGCAGACGGACCTCGCGCTGATCGACGATGCGCCGCTGAAAATCCTGCGCCGCTTCAAGGCGGAGGACGAGTGGGTGCTCGGCCCCGGCGACATGCTCTACCTGCCGCCGCACGTCGCGCACTACGGCGTCGCCGTGGATGCCTGCATGACCTATTCGATCGGCTTCCGCGCGCCCGCCGCCGAAGAACTGGCGCACGGCTTCCTGATGCACCTGCAGGACACCCTCGCGCTGGAAGGCCGCTATGCCGACCCCGACCTGCGCCGACCAGCCCACCCCGGCGAAATCGGCCGGGCGATGCTGGCGCAAATCGAAGACATGATCGCCCACATCAAATGGACCAAACGCGACATCGCCGAGTTCGCCGGGCGCTATCTGTCCGAACCCAAGCCGAATGTATTTTTCGACCCGCCGGACACCCCGCTCGGCCAAGCCGCCTTCGACCGACAGGCAGGCAAGGCCGGCGTGGCGCTCGATCCCAGGTCGCGCCTGCTGTTTGCGGGCAAACGCTTTTTCATCAATGGTGAGGCTTTCACGCCGCAGGCCGGCGAAACCGCCGCACTGCGGCAGCTGGCCGACCGGCGCCGCCACCCCGCGCCGCTGCCGGCCGCGCTGCGCAAGCGCCTGCATGACTGGTACCGGGCCGGCTGGCTGGAGATCGGCGCCGAATGAATGCCCTCGAAACCCCGGCCGAACTCCGCGCCGCGTTCGACGCGCTGCTCGCCGCCACGCAGCGCCGGCTGCGCCTGTACGACCACGACCTGAGTCTGTTCGACCTCGACCACGCCCCCCGCCACGCGGCTCTGCGCGCGCTGTGCGTGGCTGGCGGCGGGCGCCGCATCGAGCTGCTGCTCGATGACATTGGCCGCGTTGCAGGCGACCATCCCCGCCTGATGCAGCTGCTGCGCGATTTCGGCCATATCCTCGAAATCCGCCAGGCCGACCCCGACGCGCCGCGCCCCGGCCAGGCATTCGTGCTGGCCGACCGCCACGGCGTGCTGCTGCGCGCCGACAAGGCCGCGGTGCACGGCGTCCTGCATCCGGACGACCCCGGCAGCGCCGTGGCGCTGCATCAGGATTTCGAAGGCATGTGGCAGCGCGCGCCGGCCGCCGTGTCGGCGACCACGCTGGGCCTGTAAGCAGGCTAGAGCGAACTCAGCCAGGCCAGCTCGGACTCGCAGAAACCGGCCTTGCGGCGCGCCGCCAGATTGAACGGCGGTTTCAGCGGCGGCGCATCGTAATCGACCAGCAGCTGGCGAAACGTCGTTTCGGGCCGCAGCCCGCGCGCCGCGCACAGCCAGCCGAACCAGTGGCTGCCGATGGCGACATGGCCGATCTCATCGCGCTCGATGACGGCGAGGATCTCGACCATGCGCATGTCGTTCGCAGCGCGGAGCTTGTCGACGATCAGCGGCGCGGCATCGAGCCCGCGCGCTTCCAGCACGCGCGGCACCAGCGCCATGCGCACCAGCGGGTCGTGCGCGGTTTTCAGCGCCATGTCCCACAGGCCGTTGTGCGCCGGAAAATCGCCGTAGGCATATCCCAGCGTAGCCAGATGCGCGTTCAGCAGCGCGAAATGCAGCGCCTCCTCGTCCGCCACGCGCAGCCAGTCGGCGTAATACGCGGCCGGCATGCCGGCAAAACGGTGGGCGGCGTCGAGCGCCAGATTGATCGCGTTGAATTCGATATGCGCCAGCGCATGGACGAGGGCTGCGCGGCCGGGCAGCGTGTCGGCACGGCGGCGCGGCACTTTCTGCGGCGGGACCTGCAGCGGTTTTTCGGGATGTCCAGGCTGCTCGATGGGGATACGCGGCACCTCGCCCGCACAATCGATCCGGCCCGCCTGCCAGTCTGCCTGCAGCGCATGCACGCAGGCGAGTTTGGCCGCCGGCTCGCGCGTATTCAGGCACACCGCCAAACGCTGCGGCAGTGAATCTAGCGCCGGTCCACCCATCGGATACCCATCAGCGCGATGGCCAGGAAGATCAGCAACGGCAGGATCGACACCACAACCGCAGGCCAGTCGTTCAGCAGGCCGAGATGGCCGAACAGCCGGCTCAGCAAATGAAAGCCAAGGCCGGCCAGAATGCCGATGAAAATCTTGCTGCTGGTGCCGCCGGAACGCGGCCCCTGGATGGCGAACGGCATGGCGATCAGCATCATGATCGGGATGACGAACGGGCTGAGAAATTTCGTCCACAGGGCAAGTTCGTAACGCGTGGCCTTCTGGCCGTTTTCCTTGAGATGCGCCACATAGCGCCAGAGGGTGCGCGCCGACATTTTCTCCGGCGCCACCAGCAGCACGCTGAGGATGTCGGGCGTCAGTACCGACTGCCAGTCCTGGCGCGCGCTGCGGGTGGCGTGGATGCCGTCGGTATCGAAGCGCGTTTCCACCACCTGCTGCAGGCTCCAGGTCTGGTTGCCGCGCCAGCTGGCCTCGGCGGCGGCGCGGATCCAGCCGAGGCGGCCAGCGGCATCGAAGCCGTAAATTTCGATGCCGCGCAGGGTGTTGTCGGGCATCACCTCGCGCACGTTGATGAAGGCGCTGCCGTCCTTGACCCACAGGCCGGAGCGAAACTGCTGCGCCACCACCGAACGGGTGGCGGCCAATTTATAGCGCTGCGCCGTCTGTTCGGACCACGGCGCGACGTATTCGCCCAACACCAGCACCAGCAGCGACAACATCACGCCGATCGCAGCGAAATAGGACGCCACACGCCAACTGGACAGGCCCGATACCCGCATCACCGCGAATTCCGAATTGCCCACCAGGCGGGACAGCGCGAACAAGGTGCCGATCAGCGCCGCCACCGGCAGGATTTCATACAAGTGCCCGGGCAGGCTGAGCAGCACCACCACGGCTGCCTGCCCCAGGCCATAATTGTTGCGCCCCAGGCTGCCGAGCTCCTGCATCACGTCGAAAAAGGCGAACAGCACCAGCAGGCCCAGCAGCACGAATGCCGACGCCGCCAGCACCTGGCCCGCCAGATAGCGCGCCAGCAGCTTCATGACCGCCTCCGGCGCGCACCATGCTGGCGCGTGCGCATGTAAAACAGGGCGACCACGGCGAACAGCATCAACAGATGCGACGACAGCATCCCCGCCCACGGATTGAGCCTGCCCTGCGCCACCCAGGCCTGCGACAGCGACAGCAGATTGCTGTAAACGAAATACAAGAGCAGTGCGATCACCAGCCCATAGGAGCGGCGCGCCCGTGTGTTGACGAAACTGAGCGGAATCGCCATCACGGCAAGAATCAGCGCGCTGAGCGGCACACCCAGCCGCCACAGCAGTTCGGCGCGCGCCGGCGGCGACGCATCGCCGATCAGCTCGCCCGGCGGTGCCTGGCGAATGCCGGTTTCCTTGCCGCCGGCAGCCACCGGGTCGAGCCGCATCCAGTAGCGTTCGAACTGCACGATGCGGTAGTCGAGCTGGCCGGGGATGCCTTCATAGCGGCGTCCATCCTTGAATACCAGATAGCGCGAGCCGTCGGGCAGCTGGGTGTGGCTGCCTTCGCGCGCCACCACCAGGCCGAGCTGGCCGTCGATGCGCGACTGCATGAACACGTTGCGCACGATGCCGGTCAGCGGGTTGAGCGATTCGACGTAATAAACGCGCTGACCGGCGCTGGATTCGGCAAACAGTCCGGGCGCGATCAGGGAGCTTTCGCTGCGGCTGCGCAAATCCTGGCGGTATTCGCTTTTCTTGGTCTGCGCCCACGGATTGAGCACCAGCGTCAGCAACAGGATCACCAGCGAAAACGGCACGGCGAACGTCAGCACCGGCCGCATCCATTGCGTGAGCGACAGCCCGGCATTGAGCCAGATGACCATTTCGCTGTCGCGCCACATGCGCGACAGCGGCAGCAGCACGCCGGCGAACAGCGCGATCGTCATCAATACCGGCAGAAAATACAGCAACGAGAAGCCGAGAAAGGCGAATACCGCCTCGTTGGCGAGCTCGCCCCGCGCCACGTCGCCCAGCAAGCGGATGAACAGCACCACCAGCGCAATCGCGATCAGCACCGTCAGCACGGCGCCGGTGGCAAGACCCATTTCGCGGGTCAGCGCACGGCGATAGAGCATGGAGCTATCCGGGGGGCATTCGGAGCACGAACGTGCTTTTGACATTCCACTGCGGCTGCGCCAATAATCGCCCGACCGGCAAATTGCATTTTTTTGAGCACAGACATGGAAAGCAAGGACATCGAACTCGAATTTAGCATAAAAAGCGGCGCGCCCGAAAAGCAGCGCACCGCCTGTGTCGTCGTCGGCGTGTTCGAAAGCCGCAAGCTGTCGGCTCCGGCGATCGACATCGACCGCGCCAGCGACGGCTATCTGTCGGACATCCTGCGCGGCGGCGACATGGAAGGCAAGGCCGGCAGCACGCTGCTGCTGCACAAGGTACCCAACATTCTGGCCGACCGCATCCTGCTGGTCGGCCTCGGCAAGGAACGCGAGTTCCACGAAAAAGCCTACCGCGATGCCATCGCCAGCGCGGTGAAGACCCTGCGCGACACCGGCTCGATGGAAGCCGCCATCACCCTCAGCGAAATCCCGGTCAGGAAGCGCGACGTCACCTGGAACATCGAACAGGCGGTGATCAGCGCCCACGATGCGCTGTACCGTTTCGACCATATGAAGAGCAAGCCGAGCGAGGCACGCCGCCCGCTCAAGCGCGTGGTCTTCGCAGTTTCGCGGCGCGGCGAACTCAAGTATGGCGAGGTCGGCCTGGCACGCGGCCTGGCGATTGCCCGTGGCATCAATCTCGCCAAGGATCTGGGCAACACCCCGTCCAACATATGCACCCCCGAATACCTGGCCGGCCAGGCGCAAAAGCTGGCCAAGGCCTACGGCTTCCGCAGCGAGATCCTCGACTATGCCGCCTGCGACAAGCTCGGCATGGGATCCTTCCTGTCGGTCGGCAAGGGCAGCGACAAGCCGCCACGCTTCATCGTGCTGAAGCATGAAGGCGGCGCCAAGGGCGACAAGCCGGTGGTGCTGGTCGGCAAGGCGGTCACCTTCGACGCCGGCGGCATTTCGCTCAAGCCGCCGGCCGAAATGGACGAGATGAACTACGACATGAGCGGCGGCGGCGCGGTCATCGGCGCCTTCCGCGCCATCGGCGAACTGGGGCTTGCGCTCAACGTCGTCGGCCTCATCCCCGCCTGCGAGAACATGCCGGATGCGAACGCCAACAAGCCCGGCGACATCGTCACCTCGATGTCCGGCCAGACCATCGAAATCCTCAACACCGACGCCGAAGGCCGCCTCATCCTGTGCGACGCCCTGACCTACGCCGAGCGCTTCGAGCCCGACGCGGTGGTCGACCTGGCCACCCTGACCGGCGCCTGCGTGATCGCGCTCGGCGCCCATCCCAGCGCGCTCTACAGCAACCACGATCCGCTGGCGCGCGAAATCGAGCACGCCGCCGACCATGCCTGGGACCGCGTCTGGCGCATGCCGCTGTGGGACGACTACCAGGAGCAACTGAAGAGCAGCCTCGCCGACATGGCCAACATCGGCGGCCGCCCGGCCGGCTCGATCACCGCGGCCTGCTTCCTGTCGCGCTTCGCCAAGAAATATCACTGGGCGCACCTCGACATCGCCGGCACCGCCTGGAAAGGCGGCCGCGAAAAGGGCTCGACCGGCCGCCCGGTGTCGCTGCTGGTGCATTTTCTCCTGAACCGCGCCCAGAAATAAGCCGCCGGCAGTGACCGAAATCACCTTCTACACCTTTGCCGACAACCCGCTCGACGTCGCCCGCCGCGTCGCCGCCAAGGCACACGGCCAGGGCAAGCAGGTGATGATTTACGCGCCCGACCCGGCGATTGCCGATGCCATCGACCGTCTGCTGTGGAGTGCGCCCGCGCTAAGCTTCGTGCCGCACTGCCGCGACGGCGACCCACTGGCAGGCGAGACGCCGGTGCTGATCGGCACCGATGCCGACGCCCTGCGCCAGGCAGACGTGATGATCAACCTGCACCGCGAACAACCGCCCGCCTTTGCCCGCTTCGAACGCCTGGTCGAAATCGTCGGCCAGGACGAAGCCGGGCGCGAGCAGGGGCGCGCGCGCTACCGGTTTTACCAGACGCGCGGCTACGCTCTGCAAACGCACGACCTGCGCCAGCACGCCGGATAAGCACGAGGCCGACATGAGCGACAGCCCCTTGTTGAGCAAAATGGATGCGCTGCTGAAAAAGCATCGCGGCGGCATCGAGGACGGTCGCGACGCGCCTTCCGGGCACGCGCCGTCCGAACAGGCGGCACCGCCCGATGCCTGGCTGCCGGTGCTGACCCAGGTGATCGAGCGCGGCACGCCGCCCGCTGCAAGCGCGCCCCTGCCCCCAGCTGCGACTGCAGCAGCGACTTTTCCCGCATCGCCCGAAACATCCGCAGCCGCCGTCAGCGACACCCTGGCTGAACAGTTGATGAGCGAACTGGCGCCCCGCTTGTCCGAAGTCATGGAAAAGCAGGTCGCCGCCGAGCTGCGCAAAAATCTCGATGAAACCGTGGCCAGTCTGCTCAATCAGCTCGACGTCAACGTGCGCGAGATCGTGCGCGATGCCGTCGCCGAGAAGCTCAAGCAGCCACGCGATCCTTCGTCCTGAAACGGGGTTCGGCGGTGTTTTGTCGCCCGTCACGCAGGTTTTTCGGGACGGGTCACGGCCTTTTTGGGATAATCACCGCTTTGCCCGCACGCCATGGAACTCGCCAAATCCTTCGAACCGGCTGACATCGAAAAGCGCTGGTACGCCCAGTGGGAAAGCGCCGGTTACTTCAAGGCCGGCGACGCGCCCGATGTCCCCGCCTACTGCATCATGCTGCCGCCGCCCAACGTCACCGGCACGCTGCACATGGGGCACGCCTTCCAGCACACCCTGATGGACGCGCTCACCCGCTATCACCGCATGGCGGGCGACAACACGCTGTGGCAACCCGGCACCGACCACGCCGGCATCGCCACGCAGATCGTGGTGGAACGCCAGCTCGACGCGCAGGGCGTCTCGCGCCACGACCTCGGCCGCGAGAAATTCCTCGACAAGGTGTGGGAGTGGAAGGAGCACTCCGGCTCCACCATCACGCGCCAGATGCGGCGGCTCGGCACCAGCCCCGACTGGAGCCGCGAGCGCTTCACCATGGACGCCGGCCTGTCGAAAGCCGTCACCGAAGTGTTCGTGCGGCTCTACCGCGAAGGCCTGATCTATCGCGGCAAGCGGCTGGTGAACTGGGACCCGGTGCTGCAGACCGCGGTATCCGACCTCGAAGTCGTCAGCGCCGAAGAAGACGGCTTCATCTGGGAAATCAACTATCCGCTGGAAGACGGCTCCGGTTACCTGACCGTCGCCACCACCCGCCCGGAAACCCTGCTCGGCGACAGCGCCGTGGCGGTGCATCCCGAGGACGAACGCTACCGGCATCTCATCGGCAAGCATGTCCGCCTGCCGATCGCCAAGCGCAGCATCCCCGTCATCGCCGACGAGTACGTCGACCGCGAGTTCGGCACCGGCGTGGTCAAGATCACGCCGGCGCACGACTTCAACGACTGGCAGGTGGGGCAGCGCCACAAGCTGGTGGCGATCAGCGTATTGACGCTCGACGCGAAGATGAACGACCTCTGCCCGACCGAATACCAGGGCCTGGACCGCTACGACGCGCGCCAGAAACTGCTCGATGAGTTGCAGGCCAAGGGCCTGCTGGTGTCGGCCAAACCGCACAAGCTGATGATCCCGCGCGGCGACCGCACCCACGCGGTCATCGAGCCCATGCTCACCGACCAGTGGTTCATGAGCATGGGGGGTCTCGCCAAGCAGGGTCTCGCCGCAGTCGATTCGGGCGAGCTGAAGTTCGTGCCGGAGAACTGGACCACCACCTATCGCCAGTGGCTGGAAAACATCCAGGACTGGTGCGTGTCGCGCCAGCTGTGGTGGGGCCATCGCATTCCGGCGTGGTACGACGCCGACGGCAACTTCTACGTCGCCCACACCGAGGAAGAGGCCAGGAAGCAGGCCGGGGGACGCGAGCTGACGCAGGACAACGACGTCCTCGACACCTGGTTCTCCAGCGCGTTGTGGCCCTTCTCGACGCTGGGCTGGCCGGAGCAAACGCCTGAGCTCGAACGCTACCTGCCGACCTCGGTACTGGTCACCGGCTTCGACATCATCTTCTTCTGGGTCGCCCGCATGGTGATGATGTCGCTGCACTTCACCGGCAAGGTGCCGTTCCGCGAGGTGTACGTCACCGGACTCGTGCGCGATTCCGAAGGCCAGAAGATGAGCAAGTCGAAGGGCAACGTGCTCGACCCGATCGATCTGATTGATGGCATCGCGGTCGACGAACTCGTCGCCAAGCGCACCCAGGGCCTGATGAATCCCAAGCAGGCCGCCGGCATCGAGAAGCGCACCCGCAAGGAGTTTCCCGAAGGCATCGCCGCCTACGGCACCGATGCTTTAAGGTTCACTTTCGCCAGCCTGGCCACGCACGGCCGCGACATCAAGTTCGACCTGCAGCGCGCCGAGGGCTACCGCAATTTCTGCAACAAGCTGTGGAACGCCACCCGCTTCGCGCTGATGAACCTGGAAGGCCACGACTGCGGACAGGACGTGAGCCAGACGATGGACTTCTCGGATGCGGACAAATGGATCGCCGCACGCCTGCAGCAGGCCGTCGGCGAGGTGCGCGAGGCCTTCGCCGCCTACCGCTTCGACCAGGCCGCACGCGCAGTCTACGAATTCGTGTGGGACGAATACTGCGACTGGTACCTGGAACTCGCCAAGGTGCAATTGAACAACGGCACGCCGGAGCAGCAGCGTGCCACCCGCCGCACGCTGGCGACGGTGCTCGAATCCACCTTGCGCCTCGCCCACCCGATCATTCCTTTCATCACCGAAGAACTGTGGCAAAAAGTCGCCCCGCTCGCCGGCGCTGTTTCTATGGCATCGCCCTCCGGCGATGGCGGCGACAGCATCATGCTCGCGCCCTATCCGCAGGTCGATGAGACTCAGCGGCATCCCGGCAGCGTCGCGCGCATTCAACTGCTGAAGGAACTGGTCAACGCCTGCCGCACCCTGCGCGGCGAGATGAACCTGTCGCCCGCCCAGCGCGTGCCGCTGGTGATCGAAGGCGACGCCACCGCGATCAACGCACTGGCGCCCTACATCGCCGCGCTCGGCAAGCTCTCCGAGGTCAGCGCCGTCGCTGCGCTGCCGGAAGCCGACGCCCCGGTCGCCCTGGTCGGCGA
>NZ_MKUG01000075.1 GCF_001897685.1 Thiobacillus sp. 65-1402 | reverse complement strand
GACAAGTTCGAAATGGCAAAAGCGCTCGGCGCCACCGACTTCATCAACCCGCGCGACGTCAACGGCTCGGTCTCCGAGGCCATCCGCGACCTGACCCAGGGCGGCGTCGATTACTCGTTCGAGTGCATCGGCAACGTCAACGTCATGCGCGACGCGCTCGAATGCACCCACATGGGCTGGGGCGTCTCCACCGTGATCGGCGTCGCCGGCGCCGGGCAGGAAATCTGCACCCGGCCGTTCAATCTGGTCGTCGGGCGCACCTGGAAGGGCACCGCGTTCGGCGGCGTCAAGGGCCGCACACAACTGCCGGGCTACGTCGACGACTACATGGCCGGCAAGATCGAGATCGACAGGCTGGTCACCCACACCATGCCGCTGGAGGACATCAACCGCGCCTTCGACCTGATGCACGAAGGCAAGAGCATCCGCTCGGTCATCATTTTCTGAGGCTGCACATGAAGCAACTCGAACGCATCAAGGAGTTCGGCGGCTGGCTCGAACGCTGGCAGCACGAGTCGGCCGCATGCCGGTGCACCATGACCTTTTCGGTCTACCTGCCGCCGCAGGCGGCGACGCAGAAGCTGCCGGTGGTGGTCTGGCTGTCGGGGCTGACCTGCACCGACGACAACGTGCGGGTGAAGGCCGGCGCGCAGCGCTATTGCGCCGAACTCGGGCTGATTCTCGTCATGCCCGACACCAGCCCGCGCGGCGACGACGTGCCCGACGTGCCCGAGCGCTACGACCTCGGCCAGGGCGCCGGCTTCTACGTCGACGCCACGCAGGCGCCGTGGGCGACGCACTACCGGATGTACGACTACGTCACCCGCGAACTGCCCGCGCTGGTCGAGGCGAACTTCCCCGCCATCCCCGGCAGGTGCGCCATCAGCGGCCACTCGATGGGCGGCCACGGCGCGCTGATCTGCGCGCTGAAAAACCCCGGCATGTACGCCTCGGTCTCCGCCTTCGCCCCCATCTGCAACCCGACGATCAGCCCCTGGGGGCAAGGCTGCTTCGGCGCCTATCTCGGCGATGACAAGAAAGCCTGGGAAGCGTACGACGCCACCTGCCTGGTCCAGGCCGGCGCGCCGCTGCCGCCCGCGCTGATCGACCACGGCACCGCCGACGAATTCCTCGCCGAGCAGCTGTTTCCGCAGAACCTGCAGGCCGCCTGCGCGGCGCGCGGCATCCCGCTCACGCTCAGGATGCAGGACGGCTACGACCACAGCTACCACTTCATCGCCAGCTTCATCGGCGAACATCTGGCGTTTCACGCGCGGGCGCTGGCAAGTTAAGCCGCCGCGCTACCCCCTGCGCCGCCTCATATCAACCAAGAACAATTTATGCCCTGAGAAAAAATCTTGAATAGACAGGAGGACTTGCGGGAGGGAGGATGACCTCAGCCGATCCAGCGCGCCCGGCCGGCGCGACGGAAATCCCGAAATCGACGCAAGGAGACGCGCCATGAGCTTTACCCGTTTGCCCACCAGCAATCTCGATAAAACCGCCGGCCTGCTGCGCCCCGCCTGCGTATTGCCCGAACGCGTGGGAATGGACAACCCGGCACTCGATGTCATGACCGATTTCCGCCGCCTGACCGCCTTCATCGCCACCCCCGGCGACACCATCAAGCAGGCGGAAGAGCGCATGATCCGCCGCAAGGTGCGCCTGCTGTTCGTGATGGACAGCCAGGATCGCGTGGCCGGGCTGATCACCAGTTCCGACATCCACGGCGAAAAGCCCCTGCAGGTGGTGCAAAGCCGCGGCATCCGCCGCGACGAAGTGCTGGTGGCCGACATCATGACCTCGGTGGACCGGCTGGAAGCGGTCGATTTCGACGATCTGTCGCATGCCCGCGTCGGCCATGTGCTGGAGACGCTCAAGGCACGCGGCCGTCAGCATGCCCTGGTGATCGAAAATGCGAACGGCCAGCAAATGGTGCGCGGTCTGCTGTCGCTGTCGCAGCTGTGCAAACAGCTCGGCGTCAATATCGAAACCACTGAGGTGGCGCACACCTTCATTGAAATCGAGCAGCAGCTGGCGCATGCCTGAGCCACACTGCCGCCGCCGCCCCTGCGGGCGGCGGCGGCGTCTTGCAGTGCCCAGTTTCCAGCGTATCCCGCATTCATCCCGCCAAGCCGGCCTCTGCAGCCGGACTCAGGCCCTATCCCACGCAACACCCAAGGTTTTCCCGCGCGGCGTCTTGTGCTCAAATCCCGGACGGACGGCCGCGGCGAAACGCACGCCGGCGGAACGAGACCGCACGACACCCCAACAAGCACATGAATATTTCCGTCAGCGAACTGATCGTCCGGTATCTGGAACGCCTGGGCATCGACCACATTTTCGGCATGCCGGGCGCGCACGTGCTGCCGATCTACGACTGCCTGCATGATTCGGGCGTAAAGAGTGTGCTGGTAAAGCACGAGCAGGGGGCGGCCTTCATGGCCGGCGGCTACGCGCGGGTGTCGCAGCGGCCCTCCGCCTGCATCGCCACCGCGGGGCCGGGGGCGACCAACCTCATTACCGGCATCGCCAATGCCTACGCCGAGCGGTTGCCGGTGCTGGCGATCACCGGCGAGACCTCGACCTACATCTTCGGCCGCGGCGGCCTGCAGGAAAGCTCCGGCGAAGGCGGCGCCATCGACCAGGGCGCGCTGTTCGCCAGCATCACCCGCTACCACAAGCTCGTCGAGCGCACCGATTATCTCGGCCAGGTGCTGAACCAGGCCACCCGGGCGCTGCTCGGCCACGAACCGGGGCCGGTGCTGCTGTCGATCCCGTACAACGTGCAGAAGGAGCAGGTCGATGCCAGCGTGCTCGAGCGGATTCATTTCCCCTGCCAGTCCACGACTCGCCACACGATGCCGACGGCCGCACTCGCCGAACTGATCCGGGCAGCGCATGCCCCGGTGATCGTCGCCGGCCACGGCTGCATCCAGGCGGGCGCGCGCGAAACCGTCGCCGCCCTTTCCGAACGCTTCAACATCCCGGTCACCACCAGTCTCAAGGCCAAGGGCGTGGTGGCCGAAGGCACGCCGCTGGCGCTGGGCTGTCTCGGCGTGACGTCCAGCGGCGACGCCTACCGCTACCTCGTCGAGCACGCCGACTTGCTGGTGTTTCTCGGCGCCGGCTTCAACGAACGCACCAGCTACCTGTGGGATGCGAAGCTGCTGAGCGGCAAGAAGATCGCCCAGGTGGACCGCGATGCCGCCCAGCTCGGCCGCGTGTTCCAGCCCGACGTGGCGATCTGCGGCGACATCCGCGCGGTGACGGAAGAACTGCTCGCCGCGCTCGAAACCGACGCCATGCCGCCCAAGGCCCGCGACCTGCTGGACGGCCACCGCGCGGCCACCCCGCCGCCCGCAAGCGGCGGCGCCGCGCAGGAGGAGCCTTTCCACCTGATCCAGGCATTCTTCAGCGGACTCGCCCGGCGCTTCCCGCGCAACGCGCTGGTGTTCGACGACAACATCGTCTTCGCGCAGAGCTACTTCGACGTCTCCGACCGCAACCACTACTTCCCGAATTCCGGCATCTCGTCGCTGGGGCACGCGATCCCGGCCGCCATCGGCGCGCGCTGCTTCGCCCCCGACAGCCCCACCTTCGCCATCCTCGGCGATGGCGGCTTCCAGATGTGCTGCATGGAAATGATGACCGCGGTGAACTACGGCATCCCGCTCAACGTGGTGGTGATCAACAACGGCACGCTCTCGCTCATCCGCAAGAACCAGTTCCAACTCTACGGCGAACGCTACATCGACTGCGACTTTGCGAATCCCGACTTCGGCCTGCTCGCGCAATCCTTCGGCGTGCGGCACTACCGCATCGAGAGCGAGGCCGACCTCGACCGGCTGTTTGCCGAGGCCGATCTGACACACGCGATCAACCTCATCGAGATCCTACTCGACAAGCACGCCTTCCCGCGCTACCTGTCGGCGCGCTAGTTGCTGGGTTGCGATAGGTTGTTCATGGCCGGAAAGCGTCCGAATGCAGCGACCCTGCCGGCACCCGCAGGCACCGCCTCTTTCGCCCTTCTGCAATAATTTGGAACTTTCTTCTTCCGGCTTCGTTTAACGCAGCATGGAAAAAGATCCTCGGCCAACAATCCGGGACTGGCTCGACGGGATCGAGAAGCAATCGGGGCAGCGGGATGGCCGTATCCAGGAACAGGGCGTCGATGAACAGAGTGCCGGATGAACAAGAGTGAACCATGCGGCAGCTGGCAGCAGTTGCAGGATCACGAGTGCATCGCCCTGTTCCAGCGCGGCGAGCAGGATGCGTTTGCGGAATTGGTGCGGCGCCACCAGAATCGCGTTTACCGTTTTCTCCTGCGCATGATGGGCTGCCGCGAAGAGGCGCTGGAACTGACCCAGGAGACGATGCTCAAAGCCTTTCGCGTACTGCCCGGATGGCGGCCGGACGCTGCTTTTGCCACCTGGCTGTTTCGTGTCGCCAACAATGCAGCCATGGACAGGTTGCGGCGCAAGAAGGTGGTCAAGTACGTGCCGATCGAGGAGCACATGGACTTCCCCGACCCGGCCGCGGGGCCGGACGAGGAGCTGCAATCGGCCCAGCGTTACCGCATTCTCGAGGCGGCGCTGCGGCGGCTTCAGGAAGACTACCGACAGGTCCTCTTGTTGCGGGAAGTCGAGGAAATGTCGTACGCCGAAATAGGCGATGTGCTGGGCTTACGCGAGGGGACGGTGAAGTCCCGCATCGCGCGTGCAAGACAGGCTCTGCTGGAAGTCTGCAAGGGCAGGATCTAAGGCCATCATTTGGAATTTCGGCAATTCAGAGAGCAGCGATCATGAACAAGCACTGTAAAAAAAGCGAGGATCTTTCCGCCTACCTCGACGGTGAGCTGGACGAGAAGACCCGCCTGAAATTCGAGACGCACTTGGAAGACTGTTCCGCCTGCAAGGAAATACTGCACGATTTGCGCTGTCTCCGCGGGTGCTTCCAGACCCTGCCCCGGCAGGAAGTGGGGTTCGATCTGGCGCCCGCGGTGCTGGCGGAACTGGCGCGGCAGCGCGCCCGCCCGGCAAGCCTGCCGCGCTTCAACTGGTGGCGGCTGTTGCCTGCTTCCTTCGCCGCCGCGGCCACGGTTTTGCTGGGGGTGTTCCTGGGGAACCTCCTGACCGGCGGGCTCGACGCCGAGGTGACGGCCCCGACCCTGGCCATGTTCGACCCCATTCCGCCAGGCGGCATATGTATCGGATTCGCGGAATGCTATCCGAAGGAAAGAATCTGATGAAACGTTCCTGGCTTTACACATTGCTTGCGTTTTCCCTCCTTCTCAACGTCAGCGTGCTGGGCGCGGTGGGCTACCAGGCCTGGCAAAACGGCGGCTGGCCCGATCTGCATGCCGACGCCAAGCACGACCACCTGGCGGAGTACCTCAACCTCAGCGCGGAACAGCGCCGGCAGTGGCGGCAAAAAGAGGAAAGGTTTCTGCGGGAAATGGGGGCCGACTGGGAGGAGGTTCGCATTCACCGCGAACGCATGATCCGGCAGATTTTCTCGCCGCAGCCCAACCTTGCGGCGATCGAAGCCGATCGCGCAGCCATCTCTCGCCTCCAGGAAAAGCAGCAGCGCCATGTCATCGAGCAGCTGATGGAAGAGCAGCGCATGCTCGATACCACACAGCGGGAGGCCCTGGCCGGACTCCTGATCCAGCAAAAGCCCGCCGGCTCGCTCGAGGAGCGGCTGCACGGCGATTGACGCGGCAGCGCCGCGTGGCCGGCATGGCTGGATGACTCGCAGGCGCGATCCGCTGATCGAGCCATCGACGATGGAAAACACTTCTTGCGATTTCCGCCCTCGGCCATCCAGGCCGGCCGGTACACCCCAGCCTTATTGCAAGGTGTAGCGGCAGGCCGCTAGCCGTCCCGGCATCATCGGGGGCCGCTTCCGCCATGTCCCTTGGGGCGGCCGGCGGATCGCTCCGACCGGCCTCCCTCCCGCACCTCCTTCCTGCCTGAACGCCGCCGCATCCATGCGGCGGCGTTTCTGTCTTCCGGTTTCCACTGTCCCTCATGCCGCGCAGCCGGGTTTGATGTGGCTGCGCAGAAAGCCGGAACATTTCTCCCGCCCTCTCGTTTAAGCCAGTGAAGGACACGATGTCTTCAAAGCAGGCAACCCGCATCAATGTTTGTTCACCCAATAAAGACAAACGAGGAGGAGAACGGAATGCGCATCAAGAGGAAATTCATCGTCGCGGCCTGGACGGCAGTCGGGCTTTCATCCGGCGGGGCAAGCCATGCCACCAACTGGGTGATGGCGTTCGGGACCGAACCCCTCGCCAGCACCCACCGCTTGCTCGGCGCGGTGCAGATCACCTACGAAAACAACTTCGACTGCAGGGACACACGCGGCTTTGTGGGCCCCGCAGTAGCCAACAACGGGGTGGTGGTGAACAACTGCCGGGTTGGCCCGGAGCTGAGAGACGACGAGTCCGGCCTTTATCTGCAGAACCTGATGCTGGGGGCCCGGGGCAACCTGATTCCGGGCCGCATCAATTACATGCTCACCGCCAACGCCGGCGAGAACGTCGCCAACTACGCGCCGTACAACACCGAGCGCAAGTACATCGCGAGCCTGACCGACGCCAGTCTCTCCTTCAACTACATCCCCGGCATGCGGGTGCGGGCGGGCCTGCTGCGCAAGCCCGGCCCAGAGGAGCTGTATCAGGGACTGGAGGCAACCGACTACATCTTCCTCACCGACTTCGTGCAGCGGGTGCAGATCGAGCGCTTCATCCATGGCAACGCCAAGGCTACCGCTCCGATCGCAGGCCAGGGCTATGCCGGCAACGTATCCAGGCACGGCTACGACGCGGACGCCGGGCGCGACTGGGGACTGCAGTTTTTCGATGCCTTCAGCCACGACAAATGGACCCACACCTACTCGGTCATGTTCGGCAACGGCAACGGCATCCATCGGGGCGACAACAACAGCGACAAGGACCTCAACCTCTATCTCTCCTCCGAGTACGACCTGCCCGGCGGCAAGGGGCCGCTCAAGCACGGGGTGAAGCTGTACGGCTACCACCACAAGGGCGTGCGCAACTTCATCATCGATGCCAACGGCACCGAGAGCCAGGATTTCGACCGGATCCGCTACGGCATCGGCATGAAGGCGCTCGGCTACCTGTTCGGCGAGGATAACGGCAAGCACCGGGTGGAATTCGAGTTGATGTTCGCCGACGGGATGATCAACTACACCCCCACCGCCAACACGGCAGACGCACCCTACGGCGGGCTGGTCCAGTTCGCGGCGGAGCGCGGCAACAAGGCCAAGGGCATTACGCTTGACTACGGTTACTACTTCAACAAGAACTGGCAGTTCGACATCCGCTATTCGCGCAACGATCTGCTGTACGAAACGGCCAACACCAACCCGGCCGTCCAATACTGGACCAGCGGCGACGAGCGCATCCTGAAGTACACGACCCTGGGCGTGAACTACCACTTCACGCCCAAGACCAAGCTCACCTTCAACTACGAGTTCCGCAACGTCACCGCCCCGAACCCGGCGCGCACGACCGCCGGCGCCATCAGCAATCCCAGCACCATCAACGCGAACGTGGTCTCCGGATCGGTGGGCGACCGCTTCGGGCTCAGGCTGACGCACAGCTTCTAGGCGCGCGCCGGGCGACGGAAAAACACCAAAGGAGAAATATTCATGAGACCGATTTTCAGCAAATGGCGGAACCTTGTGCCGCTGCTACTGGCCGCCGCGCTCGCCGGCTGCGCCGCCCAGCCTGGCAAGCCGGCACAGCAGGCGGCCGGGGCCGGCAAGGCAACGGATTTTTCGGAGTGGCCCTGCCTGAGCTACACCCTGGCCTGCGGCCAGATCCCGAACCGCAAGCCGGTGAAACAGGCGCTCGCCGGCCCGCTCGGCGGCGATCCGGCGCGCGGCAAGGTGTTTGCCAATGAACGCAGCAAGGGCAATTGCGTCGCCTGCCACCTGATCCAGGGCGCGGAGCAGCCCGGTTCAAAAGGCCCGGATCTGAGCGCCTACGGCACATGGGACAGAAGCGACGCGGAAACCTACGCCCTGGTCTACGACATGCGCTGGCGCAACCCGGACACCGTCATGCCGACGTTCGGGATCAATCAAATCCTGAACGAGCAGGAACTGCGCGACGTCGTCGCCTTCCTGCAGTCTTCGAAGTAAAGGAGCCCTGTCATGGCTGGAAACCATCCTTTTTCCCTGCGTGCGCTTGCCCTGATGTCGCTGTTTGCCGTGGCGGCCCCGGGGCCGGCCGCCGGCGCCGACGCATATCGCGAAACCTACCCGAGCGCGGCAATCGACCCGTCCCGCGGCATCGCCGGCGCCGGCGATGCCGCTTTCGGTTCCACCCTACAGTACTGGCAGGACGAAAAATCGCTCGAGCAGCACAAGCAATGGATCGGCGACCCGGAGCATGAGTGGAAGCTGAACTGGAAATTCCTCGACTTCGACCGCAGCGACGACATGCACCCGGGATACCTGGCGCTGGAGGCGGGAGAAAAGCTGTTCAAGCTGTGGGCCAAGCGCGAGCCGGCATTCCGCACCTGCCTCGGCGAGGGCAAAACCGACCTGAAGGGGCTGGCGGCGACCTACCCCAAGTACGACCCCAAGCTCAAGCGGATCATGACCGTCGAGAGCCGGGTGGAGCACTGCGCGCAGACCGCCCTGTGGGAGACCTTCAAGCAGGGGTCGCCGGCAAACAATCAAATCTCCCTTTACTTCAAGTCCCTGTCCGCCCGCGCGCCGATCAGAGTGGACACCGGCTCAGCCGAGATCATGGCGTCGTATCGGCGCGGCGAGAAACTGTTCCATGCCAAGGTCGGGCAGTTCAACTTCTCCTGCGCCTCCTGCCACACCTCGACGGGCCTGCTGGGCCAGCGCTTCCGCGGCCAGGTGCCGACCACCCCGTTCGGCGACGCGGCCCACTTCCCCACCTACCGCCTGGCCCTGGGGGATATCGAGTCGCTGCAGCAGCGCTTCATGCGCTGCAACATGCAGGCCCGCACCAAGGCGCTGCCGCCCGGCGACCCGGCCTACACCGACCTCGAGGTGTTCTACACCGTGCTTTCCAACGACTACCCGGTTTCCGTGCCGTCGGCACGCTAACCGTTCGCTGCAACCTCAAACGGAGAACGACATGAATGAGTTGAATGAACTACGCAGGACCTTGCTGAAGGGTGGATGCGCCGCCGGCCTGGTCGCCTTCGCCGCATCCGCCGGGCTGCTGCTGCCGGGCCGCGCCCTCGCCGCGGAATGGAACAAGAGCGCCTTCGAGGCCAAGAACGTCGCCGACGCCCTCAAGGGCCTGGGGGCGTCGGGAGTCGCCGACAGCCGGGATATTCTGATCAAGGCCTCCGACATTGCCGAAAACGGCGCCGTGATTCCCGTCGAGGTGACCAGCCAGATCGCCGACACCCAGTCCATTGCCATCCTCGCGGACAAGAACCCCTTGCCGCTTCTGGCGGTGTTCGAGTTCGTCGACGGGGCGCAGGGCTACGTCTCCACCCGCATCAAGATGGGCCAAACCTCCAACGTGCGCGTGGTGGTCAAGGCGGGCGGCAAATACTACAGCGCGACCAAGGAAATCAAGGTCACCATCGGCGGCTGCGGCGGCTGAGATCCGAATTTCAAATACGGAAAGGAACAGAAAATGGCAGAACCGATGAAGATCCGCGCGCAACTCTCCGGGGACCTGTTGGCAATCAAGGTCCTGATCGGCCACATCATGGAGACCGGCCAGCGCAAAGACCCGAGAACCGGGCAAGTGATCCCCGCCCATTTCATCAAGCATCTCAGTGTCGGCCTGAACGGCAAGACGGTCATTGCCGCCCAATGGGGCGGGGCCATTTCCAAAGACCCCTTCCTCGGACTGAAGGTGAAGGGCGCCAAGGCCGGCGACAAGGTAAGCGTGCACTGGGAAGACAACAAGGGCGAAAAAAGCAGCGCCGAGGCCACGGTTGGCTGAGCCGCTCTCCCGGTGCGCGAGGCAGGCGCAAAGCATGGCTGCCGGCAGCACGGACCTGCCGTGCCGGCCGCAGAACACTCACCCATTTCAATTTTGGAGCACATTCATGAAACCACATTTCAAAGCGGCATGGCTCGGCCTGGCGGCAAGCCTGGTCATGGCAGGCGCAGCGGCCGACGTGGGCAAGGACGAACGCCTCAAGCTGGTGCTCGAACCGCACGAGCGCCATTTGGTACTGCTCGAGATGCGCAACTTCCTCCACGTTTTGCAGACCATGACCGACTCGCTGACCCGGGAAGACATGAAAACGCTGGCGGAAGCGGCGCGAACCATGGGCAGCGGGGCCGCGAATGAAATTCCGCCCGAGACCGTGGCAAAATTGCCGGATACCTTCAAGATGTTCGCCGGCACCGTGCACACCACGTTCGACACGATTGCGCTGGATGCGGAAAGCCTGGGCGACCCCAAGCACACCCTGAAACAGATGGGCACCCTGATGCAGACATGCAATGCCTGCCATGGCATCTACCAGGTTTCGACCGAGCCCTTTCCGCCCCTGAAGCGGGGAGGTTTGACTTCCGGGAAAACAACCGCCGCGAAGCCGGTCCGCTAACCCGCCATAACCATGGAGTGAATCATGAAACCCATTCTTCTTTCGCTGTCCGCCGCCACCATGGAGTGAATCATGAAACCCATTCTTCTTTCGCTGTCCGCCGCCATGCTGGCGCTCCCCCTGATGGTGCAGGCTGCCGGTCCGGCCCACCACCACCACGATCACGGGGCCGGCGCTCCGCAATCAATCCAGCTCAATGCCGGCAAGAAATGGGCCACCGATGATGCGTTGCGCCAGGGCATGGAAGCGATCCGGACGCTTATGGAAAACGCGCTGCCGGCCGCGCATGCCGGCAAGCTCACGGCTGCCGGGTACGACGCCCTGGCGAACGACATCGACTCGCGCATCGCTTATATCGTGGGAAGCTGCAAGCTCGACCCCAAGGCCGATGCGCAGCTCCACATCGTCATCGGCGAGCTGGCCGGCGGTGTCGACACGATAAAGGGCAAGCAGCCCGGCCAGGCACGCGCCATGGGGGTGGTCAATGTTTCCCAGACCCTGAATACCTATGGCAAATACTTCAATCACCCGGGCTGGCGGGCGATCAAGCTGCCTCACTAGATTCACCCTGCCCATGCGCGGCCGCCGGCGGCCGCAAGCTTCTTCGGCCGCGCGGCC
>NZ_MKUG01000074.1 GCF_001897685.1 Thiobacillus sp. 65-1402 | reverse complement strand
ACGATGGCGCGGCCGGCAGCCTTGATCGCGGCGCGCGCTTCGAACAGGCCGTAAAGCTCCGAGCCTTTGTGGAATAGCGGGGTTTCCGGCGAATTGAGGTATTTCGGCTCCCCCTGGCCGAGTACCCGGCCGCCGAAGCCGACTATCCGGCCCTTGGCGTTCTTGATGGGGAACATGATGCGGTCGCGGAAGCGGTCGTAGCGTCGATTGTCGCCATCGACGACCAAACCGGAGGCGGCGAGGGTGTCCGCCGTGTAATCGGCGAAAACCTGCTTCAGCGGGGACCATCCATCCGGTGCGTAGCCGATGCCGTAGCGGGCGGCGATGGTACCGGTCAGTCCGCGCCGTTTCAAATAGTCGATGGCATGCGGCGTCTGCTTCAGCTGTTTTTTATAGAACTGCGCGGCCTGCTCCAGTGCGTCCCACAGCGCCGGCGGCGGCTTGGGCCGGTCGGGTTCGCCGGATTCGGGCACCGGCAGGCCCACGTCCTGGGCCAGCGCCCCGACTGCGTCGGGAAAGCTCATGTGCTCGTATTCCATCAGGAAGCCGAGCGCGGTGCCGTGTGCGCCGCAGCCGAAGCAGTGGTAGAACTGTTTGGTCGGACTGACCGTGAAGGAAGGGGTTTTTTCGCTGTGAAAGGGACAGCAGGCCTGGTAGTTCTGCCCGGCTTTTTTCAGTGGCACGCGCCGATCGATGACGTCGACGATGTCGACGCGGGCAAGCAGGGTGTCGATGAAATCGCGCGGGATCATGGTTACTGCATGATAAACCCGGGCGAGCGCCGGGTGGCGCTCAGCCCGCGAGGCGGGCTTTGATCAGCGCGGAAACCTGGCCCATGTCGGCACGGCCGGCGAGGCGGGGCTTCAACAGTCCCATGACCTTGCCCATATCACGGGCAGAGGCCGCACCGGATTCGGCAATGGCCGCTGCGACCTCGGCCTCGACCTCTGCGACAGAGAGCTGTTCGGGCAGGTAGTCTTGCAAGACAACGAGTTCGGCCTGCTCCGCCGCCACCAGGTCATCCCTGCCGGCAGCCTGAAACTGGCTGATCGAATCCTTGCGCTGCTTGATGAGTTTTTCGACGATGCCGCTGACCGCCGCATCGTCCGGTTCGATGCGTTCGTCAACTTCTTTCTGCTTGATCGCAGCGAGCAACAGGCGAATCGTACCGAGGCGCGCCGTTTCCTTGGCGCGCATGGCTGCTTTCATGTCGTCGGTAATGCGTGCCTTGAGCGACATGGGGACGTGATTCTGCGTGAATGCAGAATCAATACATCTTGGGAGGGAGTTGCTGGCCGCGCAGGCGCTTGCTCTGGCGCTTGACGGCGGCGGCGAGTTTGCGCTTGCGTTCGGCGGTGGGCTTCTCGTAGAACTCGCGGGCGCGCAGTTCGGTCAGAAGGCCGACTTTTTCGATGGAACGCTTGAAGCGGCGCAGGGCGACATCAAACGGCTCGTTTTCTTTGACTTTGACGTGGGGCATCTGAAGTTGGCTTCCGGGAAAGCTTCCTGTGAACTGGAAAAACAAGAATAATAACAAGCCCACGAGCTTTTTTCCAGTCCCCCGCTTTAACTCCCCTATGCTGGTGCTTGGCGTCGAATCCTCCTGCGATGAAACCGGTGTCGCGCTGTATGACAGCGTGCACGGCCTGCTCGCGCATGCGTTGTATTCGCAGATCGCAATGCACAACGAATACGGCGGGGTGGTGCCTGAACTGGCGTCGCGCGACCATATCCGGCGCGTGTTGCCGCTGACCCGCCAGGTCCTGGCAGAGGGTGGCCGCACGCTGGCCGACCTCGATGGCATTGCCTACACCCAGGGGCCCGGACTGGCGGGCGCCTTGCTGGTGGGGGCTGGGATGGCGCGCGCGCTGGCCTTCGCGCTGGATATTTCCGCGGTCGGCGTGCACCATCTGGAAGGCCATATGCTGTCGCCGCTGATTTCCGATACGCCGCCGGAATTCCCCTTTGTCGCCTTGCTGGTATCGGGCGGGCACACGCAGCTGATGCTGGTGTCCGGCGTTGGGCGCTACACCCTGCTGGGCGAAACGCTGGACGATGCAGCGGGCGAGGCCTTCGACAAGACCGCGCAACTGCTTGGCCTGGGCTATCCGGGCGGCCCCGCGCTGTCGAGACTGGCGGCAACCGGCGATGCCGGCCGTTTCAGCCTGCCGCGGCCGATGCTCAATTCGGGCGATTTCGATTTCAGCTTTTCCGGTCTCAAGACAGCGGTGCTGACGCTGGTGCGCAAGCAGGGTCTGGAACAGGCGGCGGATATCGCGGCGGCCTTCCAGGTCGCGGCGGTGGAGGTGCTGGTGAGCAAGAGCCTGGCAGCTTGCGCGCGCAGTGGTGCGACGCGGCTGGTGGTGGCGGGGGGAGTGGGTGCCAACGCCCATTTGCGCGAGCGGCTCACGCGCGAAGCGGCCGCACGCGGCGTCACCGTGTTCTACCCGCGATTGGAGTTCTGCACCGACAACGGCGCGATGATCGCCTTCGCCGGCGCGCAGCGGCTGGCACATGCGGGCAGCAGCGATCTGACGTTTGCGGTCAAGCCGCGTTGGGAACTGGCTGCGCTCGACGCGGTGTGAACTACTGCCGGAGCATGGGGTAGGCCTGACGCAAGGCCTTCAGCCATTTTTCGCTGCCGGTGAGCTGCGCGATCTGTTCGGGGAACAGCAAAAAACCCGCCAGCACCGCCATCAGGCAGACCAGGATCACCGTGCCGAAAATGCTTTCCGGCCGCAAAACACCCCAGTAGCGACTGACCAGGAACAGCGTGTCTTTCCTGTGTTCCGACATCGACACCCAGCGGCGCAGCAGCTTCACCGCGAGGTAGGCCGCATAGCCTCCGGCCAGCGAGGCAAACACGATGCGGAACAGGGCGAACACGTCGAGCCCGCCGCCGAGATACTGGTGGTACAGCCAGGACACGAAGCCCAGCGACAGCGAGGCCAGAATCGCGATGGCGACGTTGATGAACAGGCGCCGTCGCTCACGTGCAAGGTCGCGCTGCCGCTCGATGAAGAAGCCGTCGACTTCCTGCTTGAAGTATTCGACCTTTTCCTGCACCAGGGCGGAGATTTCCGTTTTGGCGCGGACGATGCGCTCGTCCATCAGCGTGCCGAGCTTTTCGCCGGCGTAATCGACCAGCTCGCGCACGTCGTCCTTGGTGAACTGTCGCTGTTCGTGCAGTTCGTCGGAAATCTTGTCGAGCTTGGCGTCGATTTCCTGGCTGGCCTGCCAGATGACGTCCTTGAGTTCGGTGCCGGCCTGCGAGACGCCGACCTTCACCACATCCGCCAGGCGCTCGCCGGCGTGGTCGATCGCCTCGCGCGACACTTCGGCGAGGCTCTCCTTTGCGTGATCGATGGTTTTGTCGAACAGGGCCATGTCAGGTGAGCCGTGCCTATTTGCTGGCGCCGATGCGGGCTTCCTGGCCGGTCGCCAGCTTGATGAGGTTGTTCTTGTGACGATAGACCAGCAGCAGCGCGATCACCAGCACACTCATGGCCACATCGTCCCAGCCCATCAGCAGCCCCGCGTAGACCGGAGCGAGCACCGCGGTGGTCAGCGCGGCGAGCGAGGAAATGCGGAACACCCCTGCCATGAGCAGCCAGGTGGCGAGGCACGCCAGCCCGAGCCAGGGATTGAGCCCGACGAGTACGCCGAGCGCGGTGGCCACGCCCTTGCCGCCCTGGAAACGGAAAAACACGGGGAACAGGTGGCCGATGAACACCGCCAGCGCGCACAGCAGGGCAATGTCCTCGCCGAGGCCGAACTGCGGCGCCAGCAGGCGCGCCAGCATCACCGCCACCCAGCCCTTGAGGGCGTCGCCGAGCAGCGTCAGTGCGGCTGCGGCTTTGCGCCCGGTGCGCAGCACATTGGTGGCGCCGGGGTTGCCCGACCCGAAGCTGCGCGGATCGGGTAGGCGCATGGCGCGGCTGACGATCACGGCAAACGATAACGAGCCCAGCAGGTAGGCGACAGCAATAAACAACAGCGTGGTCATAAACAAGTCAGTAAAATGGCGCGTTTGGGTTGGGCCCACGGGGGCTGCGCGATGGATATTTTATTTTTGCGGGACTTCCGTCTCGAACTGATTATCGGCATATACGAGTGGGAACGCAAAGTGCCGCAACCGGTGCGGCTTGATCTGGAGATCGGCCTGCCCCACAGCAAGGCCGGCGGCACCGACAACGTGGCCGACACCATCGACTACGGCGCGGTGGCCCAGCGGGTGAAGGAATACCTGCACAACGCGCCGCAACCCATCACCCTGGTCGAATCGGTGGCCGAACACGTCGCCGCCATTGTGCGCGATGAATTCGGCGCGCCGTGGGTGAAGGTGTCGGTGACCAAATTCGCCATCGTGCCGGGGATCAAGGAACTCGGCATCACCATCGAGCGCGGTATGCGACTGTGAGTCTGGAGCACATGGCCGCAATGGCGGCCATCCTGCTGGCGGCGTATCTCATCCGTGGCATCACCGGCTTTGGCTCGGGGCTGATTTCGGTGCCCTTGCTGGCGCTGTTTCTGCCGTTGCAGTTTGTCGTGCCTTTGATCCTGCTGCTGGATTTCACCGCATCGATCGTGATCGGGGGCCTTAACTTCAAGCGCGTGCATTGGAACGAAATCGGCATCCTGATTCCGTTCGGCATCGTTGGCGTGGTGCTGGGTACCAGCCTGCTGGTCAATCTGTCGCCAGAACCCATGTTGATTGCGCTGGCTGGATTCGTCTTCGTTTTTGCCGTGCGCAGCGTGCTCGATATCCGCGGCGACAGACCGGCTTCGCGCGCCTGGGCAGCGCCGGCCGCGCTCACCGGCGGCACCGTGGGGGCCTTGTTCGGCACCGGCGGGCCGCCGTACGTGATCTACCTGACCCACCGCATCCGCGATAAAAGCGATTTGCGCGCGACGTTTTCGGCGCTGTTCTTTACCGAGGGGCTGACGCGCATCGCCAGCTTTCTGGTTGCCGGACTATTGATGACGGCCGAGGTGTGGACCGCGTATTTGGCCGCACTGCCGCTGGTGCTGGGTGCGTTGTATCTGGGCGGGCGCGTGCATGTGGGCCTGAGCCAGGCACAGATGACGCGGCTGGTCGGCGTGCTGTTGCTGGTATCGAGCATATCGTTGTTATTCAAGGCCCTGAATGCATGAGTGAAACCGAATCGCTGCATTTTCAATCCGTCTCGTTCACCGGGCTGGCGCCGGGTGCGCGCCTGATCGTGCTGGGTGCGGTGCACGGTAATGAAACCTGTGGCACGCAGGCGATCCGTCAGGTGATTGCGGAGATCGAGTCCGGCCGACTGGGTATTGCCAAGGGCAGCGTGACGTTCGTGCCGGTCACCAATCCGCTGGCCTATGCCCGCCATCGGCGCATGGGCGACCGCAATCTCAACCGCAACCTTGCGCCCACCGACACGCCGCTTGAGTTCGAGGACCGCATCGCCAACTGGCTGTGCCCCCTGCTGGCGCAGCACGACGCGCTGCTCGACCTGCATTCGTTCCACACGGCGGGCGAGCCCTTCGTGATGTTGGGGCCGCAAGACAATAACGGCGCGCTGGAGCCGTTTGCGCGCGCGGCCGAGGAAACGGCACTGGCGTTGCGTCTGGGCGTGCGTCGCTTCGTCGATGGCTGGCTCGACACCTACGCGGCGGGCGTCGCGCGCCGCCTGGCGGCGGGGGTGTCGGCACGCGAAGCCGACGTGCATTACGGCGTCGGCACCACCGAATACATGCGGGCCCAGGGCGGCATCGCGCTCACGCTCGAATGCGGCCAGCACGACGATCCCGCCGCGCCCGCAGTGGCCTATCGTGCGCTGCACAACACGCTGGCGCACCTGGGCCTGACGGCGGCGGAGGATCCGGCGCCGGTGACGGCTACCGAAACGTTGCGCCTGTATCAGGTCATCGACCGCGCCCATCCTGACGACACCTTTGCATGTGGCTGGTCGAGTTTCGACCGTGTGCGTGCCGGCGAAATGATCGGTATGCGCCACGACGGCACGCCGGTGACGGCGGATCGCGATGGCTGCATCGTGTTTCCCAATCCGGGGGCGCTGCCGGGGCAGGAGTGGTTTTATCTGGCGAGTCCGAGCATGCGGGTGTGAGGGTCAGCCGCGCGGATGATGCTGTGCATGCAGCTGTTTCAGCCGCTCGCGCGCCACATGGGTGTAAATCTGCGTGGTCGAAATGTCGCTGTGCCCGAGCAGCATCTGCACGACCCGCAGGTCGGCGCCATGGTTCAGCAGATGGGTGGCAAATGCGTGGCGCAGCGTGTGCGGCGACAGCGGGCGCGTGATTCCGGCAAGGCGGGCGCGGCGCTTGATGAGGTACCAGAACGCCTGCCGCGTCATGCCGCCGCCACGCGCGGTGATGAACATCGCATCGCTCGGCTGCTTTCCCTGCAAGAGCGGGCGGGCGTCTGACAGATAGCGCTGCAGCCACAGCACCGCTTCCTCGCCCAGCGGCACCAGACGGTCTTTGTTGCCCTTGCCGGTCACGCGCAGCACGCCGTCGCCGAGATTGACCGCTGCCAGCTTCAGACCCACCAGCTCCGATACCCGCAAGCCGGTGGCGTACAGGGTTTCCAGCATCGCACGGTCGCGCAGTCCCGGCGGCGTGTCGGGAGCGGTGCTGTCGAGCAGGCGCGCCACATCGGCCTCGGTCAGCGTCTTGGGCAGCGCGCGCGGCAGCTTGGGGCTGTCCAGATTGAGTGTGGGGTCGGTGGCGATCAGGCGTTCGCGCAACAGATAACGATAAAACCGCTTCAGTGCCGAGGTGTAGCGGGCTGCGCTGCGGGGCTGGGTGCGGCAGGCGAAACGCCACGCCAGATAGGCTTCGAGATCGCCCGCCACGGCGGCATCGAGTCCACGGGCGCGTTCCTTCTCCAGCCAGGCGGCAAAGCTTTCCAGATCGCGCCGGTAGGCTGCCAGCGTCAGGTTCGCCAGCCCGTCTTCCAGCCACAGGTGATCGCAAAACCGCTCAATCAGCGCGTCGCTCATGCACCAGCAGCCAGGTTTTCACGTCCAGCGGCGCGCCGCCGGACGAATGCATGAAGCCGCCCAGGCCGTGTGCCGCCACCACGCGATGGCAGGGGATGAGGATGGGCAAGGGGTTGGATCCGCATGCCTGCCCCACCGCGCGTGCGGCGGTGCCGAGCCGTTTTGCCAGTGCGCCATAGGTGGTCGGCTGTCCGGGCGGAATGCCCAGCAGCGCGTGCCACACCCGCAACTGGAACGGCGTGCCCTGCGGCACGAAGAGCAGATCGAAAACGTGGGCGGGGTCGTTCCAGTAGGCATCCAGTTCGCGGGCCAGCTGCCGGACGCGGCTGTCCCGCCGCGCAGAAACAGGCGTGTCTACCGGCAAAAAATCCAGCCGCGTCAGCGCATCGCCGGTGAAGCCGGCGCCGAGGCAGCACATCGGGGCGGAAAGAATGGCGTCGTAGGCATGCATGAACACCATTCTAGCCGAGGCTTGCGTGCGCTCCGGCTAGAACAGCGGTACCAGCTTGTAGCCCTGGGTTTGCCAGCCGACCAGCGAAATGAAGCCGTCGCCCACCAGTTGCATGCCGGGCAGGATCGTCGCGTTGTCCACATTGAACACGCGGGTGGCGACGGCGCACACTTCATGCCTGACGCCGAGGTCGTTCAGTGCCTTGACGTGGCTGGCGATGGCCTTGAGGCTGTCGCCGTGTTCCAGTTCGAGTTCGCCATCCGGCGCCGTGGTCAGAAAGCGGACCGTGGGGCCGATGTAGACGATCACGAAATCGGGTTTTACCCCTTGCCGCAGCATGCCGGCATGGGTGCCCTTGATGATGTCGAGATAGAACGCGGTTTTTTTGGGGTCGGCAAAATCGATCAGGAACACGCCTTTGCCTTGCTTGACGCCCCGCAGGGCGTGGCTGTCGTTGATGGGGGACGAAAGGGCGAAGCCGCTGAAGGCCAGCAGCATCAGGGTGGCGAGACGGATGAAAATGCGTTTCATGATGGGGGAGGACTCCGTGGGGTGAAGCGGGATCGCGCCGATCGCTATTCGCGCGGGCCGGCGCTGGCCTGGCGGACGGCGTCGAGATCGACCAGGCTGCAGCTGGTCTTGCGGCAGGCCAGGCAATCGTCCGTGCCGGGAATCTGTTCGAAGGCACAGGCGCGCGCTTTCAGCATGGCCCAATCGGCGGTGGCGTAAGCATGCGAGGGTAGATTGGGCGGGTAGTACACGCAGCCGAAACAATAGGTTTCGACCGCCCGGCTGGGGGTGTCCGACATGAGAATGGTTTCCTTTCCGGGTTTCATGACGTCGCCACCGCCCGCCAGGCGCAGGCCCATACTTCGTCCAGGTAAGTCGGCAAGGGATGCGGCAGAATGCCGTCCAGGCGTGCGGTAATCATCCGGATGGGGCCGCCGAACAGGCAGGTGGAGGCGACCATGGCGTCCATTTGACGGATTTCCCCGCGTGCCATGCCGCGACTGACCATCTCGCGCATTCGGGCAAATGGGCGCGAGGAGCAGACCGGCGGCTCGTCGGGCAAGAATTCCCGATGCCGCGCATACAAGATGAAGGCCATTGCCTGGGGCTGCGTCTCGGTCAGCGCGAACAGGCGCGTTACCAACTCGCGAGCCCGATCATGGCTGCTGTCCGCCTGACGCTCGATTTCGTCGATGAGTTGCAGCATGCGGGCGGTTAGCGTCGCGTACAGCGCGCGGGCCAGCCCTTCCTTGTCGCCGAAATGGTGATAGATCGAGCCGATGCTTACGCCGGCCGTGCGGCTGATGTCATGCACCGAAGTCGCGAAATACCCTCTGTCGGTGAACAGGTTCAGGGCGGCATCCAGAACCAGGGTGCGCGTGTCTTCGCGCTGAGCGGCGATTTCAGGCATGGCGGAGTAATTAGAACGAACGTTCGTTCTAATTTATGGCGAGACGCGGCCGGAGTCAAGCGCCCTGATTTGCCAGATCAAGGCGAAGTTAGGCAGCACCAACAAAAACGCCCGCACGAAGCGGGCATTTTTGTTGGCGCAGAAGGAGGCTTATTCGGCAGCCGCTGCAGTTGCCTTGCGGCTGGGCAGCTTTTCCTTGATGCGGGCGGATTTGCCGGAACGCTCGCGCAGGTAGTACAGCTTGGCGCGGCGCACGTCGCCGCGGCGCTTGACTTCGATGCCGGCGACCAGCGGCGAGTAGGTCTGGAAGGTGCGCTCGACGCCTTCGCCTGCGGAGATCTTGCGCACGGTGAAGGCGGAGTTGAGGCCGCGGTTGCGCTTGGCGATGACCACGCCTTCGTAGGCCTGCAGACGCTCGCGGGCACCTTCCTTCACTTTCACCTGGACGACGATGGTGTCGCCGGGGGCGAATTCGGGGATGGTTTTGCCCAGGCGGGCGATTTCTTCCTGCTCGAGTTGCTCGATGATGTTCATGACGTTTCCTTGCATCTGGCGTGATAGGTGCACCGCTGCGGGTGGACGTCGCGCCGTTTCATATTGGCCCGGGATTACCGGACCGCTTCGTTCTGCTGCGCCCCGGATAGGTGCGTAGCGAGAATATCCTGTTCCTGTTTCGACAACACGCGCCCGGCCAGCAGATCGGGGCGATGCGTTGCCGTGATCGTCAGGCTTTGCTGCAACCGCCATTGTGCAATCGCGGCGTGGTTGCCGCTTTTCAACACGTCCGGCACCGCCATGCCCTGCCACACCTCGGGCCGGGTGTAGTGCGGGCAGTCGAGCAGGCCATTGGCGAAGGAGTCCTCCACCGCCGAATCCGCATCGTTCAACGCGCCCGGCAGTTGCCGGATGAGGGCGTCCATCAGTGCGAGCGCGGGGAGTTCGCCACCCGACAGCACAAAGTCGCCGAGCGAGAGTTCCTCGTCCACGCGGCGCTGCAACAGCCGCTCGTCGATGCCCTCATAACGCCCGCACAGCAACACCAGCGCAGGCTTTTCCTTCAGTTCCATCACCCGCCGATGCGTCAGCGGGCGGCCGCGGGGTGAAAAATGCACCACCCACGGCATCGAATTTTCGCTGGCAAGCTCCTGCTGCACCGCGTTCAGTGCGCGCTCCAGCGGCTCGGCCAGCATCAGCATCCCGGGGCCGCCACCGTAAGGGCGGTCGTCCACCGTGCGGTGCGGATCGTCGGTGAAATCGCGCGGATTCCAGGCTTTGAACCGGTACAGTCCGCGATCCAGCGCGCGCCGGGTGATGCCGTAATCCAGCACGGCGTCGAACATCTCGGCGAAGAGCGTGACCGCGTCGAAGCGCATCAGTAGTCTTCGCCCCAGTCCACCTCGATCGTCCCGCTGGCCAGATCGACCTTGCCGACGAAGGCCGCGACGAACGGAATCAGGTGCTCGCGCGCACCCTTGACGACCAGCAGATCGTTCGCCCCGCTTTCCATCAGGCTGTCGACCTTGCCCAGCTCGATGCCTTCGCGGTTGACCACGCTCAGGCCGATCAGGTCGGACCAGTAGAACTCGTTTTCTTCCGGCGGCGGCAGATCGCGTTTCGCCACCGAGATTTCCTGTCCGCGCAGGGCATATGCCGCGTCGCGGTCGTCGATGCCGGCCAGCTTGGCGACCAGGGCCTTGCCATGGTCCTGAACGATCTCGACGCGGTAATGCGCCTGCTGCTCGCCGCGCCCGACGCGCCAGGATTCGAAATCCATCAGCGCGCCCGGGTCTTCGCTGTAGGGCTGGACCTTGACCCAGCCCTTGATGCCGAACGGGGCGGCGATGCGCCCCATAACGACCCAGTCGTTATTCAATGCGGACAGCCGCCCCAGGCTTCTTGTGCAGCCAGATCAGGCAGCGGCAGCGGGCTTGTTCTGCTTGACCAGACGGGCGACGGTGTCGGACATCTGCGCGCCGTGGCTCACCCAATAGCCGATGCGTTCCTGGTCCAGGCGCACGGCTTCGGCACCTGCAGCGGCCACCGGATTGTAGAAGCCGACGCGCTCGATGAAGCGGCCATCACGGCGACAGCGCGAATCGGCCACCACCACGTTGTAGAAGGGACGGTTTTTGGCGCCGCCGCGCGAAAGACGAATAACGACCATGATTCAACCCACCGGGTAAACGGAGAAAACCGCGAATTATACTCAAAAACCCCGAGCTTGCCAGTGGGCAGGCTTTACCGCATTCCAGGCAGCATGCCCTTCATGCCGCGCATCATCTTGGACAGGCCGCCCTTGCCCATCATTTTCATCATTTTCTGCGCCTGCTCGAACTGGTTCAGCAGTTTGTTGACCTCCTGTACCTGCACCCCCGCGCCGGCGGCGATACGGCGCTTGCGGCTGGCCTTGATGATTTCGGGTTTGCGGCGCTCCAGCGGGGTCATGCTGTTGATGATGCCCTCCACCCGGTTGACGGCCTTGTCGTCGGCGCCAGCCGGGATCGGCATCTGGCCGGCGCCCGGCAGCTTGTCCATCAGCGCGGACAGTCCGCCCATCTTGCGCATCTGCTGGATTTGCGTCTTGAAGTCTTCGAGGTCGAAGTCCTTGCCCTTCTTGACCTTGTCGGCGAGTTTTTTCGCTTCGGCGAGGTCGACCGAGCCTTGTGCCTGCTCGATCA